>JBILMD010000034.1:0-7293 GCA_044375675.1 Alphaproteobacteria bacterium | reverse complement strand
AAGAGCCCTAAAAAAAGGGCTATGGATTTGTGGATAAAAACCTACCCCGCCCCCTGCACCTAAAAAAACAAAAAGCGGACATTCCTAAGTTGCTAAAAGCGGACATTTGTAATTTGCTTTGACAGGATTTATTTGACAGGGGGAACATCCAAGTCCCCGCCTTGAACTTTCCCCCGTTTTTTTGTATGCTTTTAGAAAATGAAACGTGCCTACGTTTTGTTCACTCTTTTTGTCTACACTCAAGCATGAAGACAGGTCTTACGCGCATGGCGTTTTATGATCATAGGGCTGAAACTCACACCGATCTTCGTACCCGCACCGCTGTTCGGCTGCGGCGGCCCTCGATGTATCGGGTGGTGATGCTGAATGACGATTATACGCCCATGGATTTCGTGGTCCACATCTTGCAGACCTATTTTGGTAAAACGTTAGAGGAGGCAACAAAAGTTATGCTGGACATCCATACCAAAGGATCAGGAATTTGCGGCATCTATACGCTGGAAGTTGCAGAAACCAAGCTGGCCCAAGTTCGTCGGGCGATTCAAAAGCATCAGCATCCTTTGCAATGTATGATTGAGAGGGCTTAGTTATGTTATCCTCAAACTTGGAAAAAACCCTTCATCGTGCCCTGGATTTGGCGGGCGAGCGCAATCACGAATTTGCTACCTTGGAACATTTGCTGCTCTCGCTGGTGGATGATCGGGAAGCTTCGACGGTGATGAAAGCGTGCAGCGTGGATTTGAAAAAACTATCCTACGCTCTATCGCAATATTTAGACAAAGAGCTGAAAAGCCTCGTCACCGCCATGCCCCAAGATCCAAAGCCCACCGCGGCCTTTCAGCGGGTGATCCAACGGGCGGTCATTCATGTTCAATCGGCGGGGCGTTCTGAGGTGACAGGGGCCAATGTTCTGGTGGCTTTGTTTTCTGAGAGAGAATCCCACGCGGTTTATTTCCTGCAAGAGCAGGATATGTCCCGCTTTGATGCTGTGAATTATATTTCTCACGGGATTGCCAAGGGTGCTAAGCCATCGTCTGCCATCCCGTCCTCTTCGCAAAATGCGTCTGAAAAAGAAGCGCAGGAACCCGAGGTCAAAAATCGGGATCAGAGCAGCTATCTCATCAACCTGAATCAGCGGGCGACGGAGGGGAAAATTGATCCCATCATCGGACGCGCGGAGGAGATTGCCCGCACGATTCAGATTTTATGCCGTCGCACGAAAAACAACCCCTTGCTGGTTGGCGATCCAGGTGTGGGTAAAACGGCCATTGCCGAAGGCTTGGCCCGTCAAATCGTCGAAGGAACGGTGCCCGCCGTCCTGAAAGATTGTGAAATTTACAGTTTGGATATGGGGGCCTTGCTCGCCGGAACCCGCTATCGTGGAGATTTTGAAGAACGTCTGAAAAACCTGATTCACTATTTAGAGGGCTTAAAAAACGCCATTTTGTTTATTGATGAAATCCACACCCTGATTGGTGCGGGGGCCACCAGCGGGGGGGCTATGGATGCCTCAAATCTCTTAAAGCCGGCTTTGGCCCGTGGGACCTTGCGGTGTATCGGGGCCACAACGTACAAAGAATTCCGTGGCCACTTTGAAAAAGATCGCGCCCTAGTGCGTCGTTTTCAAAAAATCGATGTGGCCGAGCCCTCTGAGGACGATGCTCTGAAAATTATAATAGGACTAAAGCCTTATTATGAAGCGCACCATCAGGTTAAATATGCTCATGATGCCCTAAAGGCTGCGGTAACCCTTTCTGTGCGGTATATCAATGACCGGAAATTGCCGGATAAAGCCATTGATGTTTTGGATGAAGCGGGGGCGGCGCAGCATTTGCAAATCCCATCGAAGAGAAAAAAAATCATTGCGCGGCGGGATATTGAATCCATCGTGGCCAAAATCGCCCGCATTCCTGAAAAAACCATCAGCAAGACCGATAAAGAGATGCTTTATCTCCTGAAAAGCACCTTAAAAACGGTGATTTTTGGTCAGAACGAGGCCATTGATCAGCTGGATGCGGCGCTAAAATTGTCGCGGGCGGGGTTACGTGATCCTGAAAAACCCATAGGGTGTTATCTGTTTACGGGCCCCACCGGCGTTGGAAAAACCGAAGTGGCGCGGCAGCTGTCAAGTTTGATGCACATTCCCTTGCTGCGTTTTGACATGTCCGAATATATGGAAAAACACAGTCTGTCCCGCCTGATTGGGGCCCCCCCGGGGTATGTGGGGTTCGAGCAGGGAGGATTGCTCACCGATAAAGTCGAACAAAGCCCGTACTGCGTTTTGTTGCTGGATGAAATTGAAAAGGCCCATCCGGATTTGTTCAATATCTTGCTGCAGGTGATGGATCACGGCAAGCTGACGGATCATAATGGCAAGGCCATTTCCTTTCACAATGTGATTCTGATTATGACCAGCAATGTGGGGGCCGATCTGTTGTCTAGAAATGCCCTGGGCTTTAAGCAGGAGAGACAAAGCGGGGACGAGAAAGAGTCCATCAATCGCATGTTTACGCCGGAATTCCGCAACCGTTTGGATGCGGCCATTTCTTTTAAAAAGCTGGGGCGGGAACATATCGAAACCATTGTGGATAAATTTATTGTCGAGCTAGAGGCCCAGTTAACAGACAAAGATGTCACCATCGATATCAGCGATGATGCCCGTACGTGGCTGGCGAATAAAGGCTATGATCCCGATTATGGGGCGCGGCCGCTGGCGCGGGTCATTCAGGATTGTGTTCGAAAACCCTTGGCTGAAGAGCTTTTGTTTGGGAAATTGGTGAAGGGCGGCAATGTCTGCATTGTTTTAAAAGGGGATCATTTGGATTTCGACATTGGGGAAGGAAGTCTGCATCCGGCCCCCCCCACAAAAAAACCACCGCGTAAAATGACCAAAGCAACGCTGAGCGGGTAGAGGGCGCCATTCAAGGAAACCACAGGATCGGATCATGGACACAACAATCCTTTTTCGCCCAGAAAATCATGTGTTAACCACAGCCGAGATCACCTATTATTTTCCCGATTATCCGTCATTGCTGCAGACCTATTTATGGCAGGATTTGGATGTGCCCCGTTTTTTTCCAACGCTTAAAAAATTTCTGGCGTTTTGGGAAAGCAATCTTGACGGTCATCTGCACAGCGTTTTTGTCACCTGCGCCAGTGTGGGTTGGGAAAAGCCCGTCCATATGTACGCGGATGAATTTTGGGGATAAACCCCGTTTTTTCTTTTTGAAAAATTTTTGACCTTCAGGAAAAAAGCTTTACAGTCCCTACAGACACAATAACACTCTGTTGGGTATCACACTATGAACGTTTTATGGTTATTTCCTGGCCAAGGCAGCCAGTCTGTGGGTATGGGCGTGGCTCTGGCAGAGGTTTTCCCTGAGGCACGGGAGGTTTTTGGGGAAGTGGATGAGGCCCTGAAGATCAATCTGTTTCGCTTGATGAAGGAAGGCCCGCTGGAGGATCTGACTCTGACGGAAAACGCCCAACCGGCGATTATGGCCGTCAGTTTGGCGGTGGCGCGTGTTTTAAAAGCGCAGGCCAAAATCAACATTGCCACCACTGGACGCTTTGCGGCGGGGCATTCTTTGGGGGAATACAGCGCGGTGGCGGCGCTGGGGATGCTGTCGCTGGCACACACTGCCCAGGTGCTTCAAATTCGGGGACGGGCTATGCAAAATGCGGCTCCGGCAGGGCAGGGGGGAATGGTGGCGGTTCTGGGGGCTTCGCTGCAGGATGTTGAATCCGCGCTTTCCCGTTTTCCCGCCTGTGTTTTGGCCAATGATAATGCTGAGGGACAGGTGGTCCTTAGTGGCCCTTTAAAGGATTTGGAGGCCTGCTCTGAGATTCTGAAACCCTTAGCCAAACGGGTTTTGCCCCTACCGGTCAGCGCCCCCTTTCATAGTCCCGCCATGACATCGGCGGCAGATGCGGTTGCTGAAACGCTGGGGCTGCGTCCGCTTTCGGGGCGGGCCCCGTATCCCATCCTCAGCAACGTCACCGCCAAGCCAGAGGCCACGGGGTGGGAGACGCTGTTGGTTCAGCAAATCACAGGTCGCGTTCGCTGGCGCGAGATCATGGACTACGCCGATGGCCAAGCCCTGACTTTGGCGGTGGAGTTGGGTCATGGAACGGTGTTAACCAATCTGGCCAAGCGTCGTTTGAAAGACGTGTCCTGTTTCAGTGTTTCGGATCCCAAAACGTTGGAAACGTTTGTGGAAACCGCCATGGCGGGGGCCGTTTAGGCATTTTGGTTTCTTTTATGTGCGCCCAAACAACCGTGCCAAGTCGCTTTGGCGCAGGCGAATATAGGTTGGGCGTCCATGATTGCACTGGCCCGCATGGGGGGTGGCCTCCATCTGACGAAGCAGGGCGTTCATTTCCTCCAGCTTTAACCGTCGTCCTGCGCGGATGCTGCTGCGGCAGGCGATGTTGCCGCAGACCTCGTGCAGGGTGGCGGTCAGGGTGGAGGGGTGGCCAGAATCCCTGAGTTCCTCCGCCATATCCTGCATCATTTTGGTCAGGTCGCAGGCGATCAGATAGGGATGAACAGCCTCTAAAATCACCGTATCCTCAGAAACACTACGGATCAGAAAGGCTTTTTCTGCCAGAAAATCTTGGTAGGTTTCAAACAAAGCCACGGTATTCGCATCAGTCTTGAACACCACGGGCACCAGCAGGGGCTGGGGGACAACTTGGGTTAGGGTGGTGCTTTTCATGGCCTCGTACACCAACCGTTCATGGGCCGCGTGTTGGTCCACCACAATCAGGCTGTCTTCGCTTTGCGCCAGAACATAAGTATCCAAAATCTGGCCCAGCGCGTATCCCATGGGCAAAGCCTCAGGAGCACGGGCGAAAACAGCATCGGGGGCCGCAGCCTCATAATACCGCTGTGCGGGGGCAGGGGGCAGGCTTTGCCTCCCAAACGTTCGGGGGCCGGTGCTATAGGAAAGGGTTTCCCTTTCCCCCAAATGGGGCTGGGAAAATGCCGATGGGGTGGGGGCGTCATAGGTTTGCATGGCGTTCACACGCTGCACCATCTGATGGGCAAGTGTGGTGCTGGCGCGGTGGCCGTCCTGCTGCAGGGCAGCGCGAAGGGTGCTGATGATTTGATGGCGCAGGGGGGCCGCATCCCGAAAGCGGACCTCAGTTTTTGCGGGGTGGGCGTTCACATCCACATCATAGGGGTCGCAGGTGACGGTCAAAAAAACCACAGGATGACGGTCCCGCGGTAAAAAATCCTGATAGGCCACACGGACAGCCGTTTGCAGCAATCGATCCCGCACGGGGCGATTGTTGACAAACACGTATGTCTCTGCCTGAGTCGCGCGGTTATAGGTGGGCAGGCTGCATCGACCATCAAGCCGTGTTGTTCCCTGTTCCCGCGCAAACGCCACGCTGTTATCCCAAAAATCGTGGCCCAAAATCTGGGTGATTCTGTGTTTTAAAGGATCTTCTGATGAGACGGTCCAGTGCTGCGTGCGGCGATTGTTATGGGTGATCTCGAACATAACATCCGGACGGGTCAGGGCCAGATGTTCCAGCGTTTCCGTGATTTTGCGCATTTCACTGGGTGCCGCTTTTAGAAATTTTAACCGCGCCGGAACGTTAAAAAACAGGTTGTTGACCGTGATGGTGGTGCCTTGGGGCCCGCTGGCGGGGGTAACCCCAGACTTTGTGGCCCCTGACATGGAGATTTGCCAAGCGTGGGGTTCATCCGCGTGCTTGCTGACCAGCCGCAGGTCGCTGACAGAGGCGATGGAGGGCAGGGCCTCTCCTCGAAACCCCAAGGTGACAATATGAACCAAATGTTCATCGGTCAGTTTGGATGTGGCGTGACGCTCTAAACACAGGGGCAAGTCATCGCGCCGCATGCCTATGCCGTTATCCGTGACTTGGATGCTGGATTTGCCGCCATCTTCCAGATGCACCGTAATATGGGTTGCCCCCGCATCCAAGGCGTTATCCACCAACTCTTTAATGACGGAGGCGGGGCGTTCAATAACCTCCCCCGCCGCAATGCGGTTGATAATGTGATCGGGAAGTTTGCGAAGAGGGGCCACGAGGGCGCCCCCCTAGCTGGCCACCTTTAAATTATCCAGCGCAGTTTTCAGCTGACGTACGCTGTCCACAGAGCGATCAAACATGGCTTTTTCTTCCGGTGTCATTTGGATTTCAATAATTTTTTCAACCCCTCCGGCACCGATGATGGTGGGAACCCCAACATAAAGATCTTTCACGCCATAAGCCCCGTTCAGGTAAGCCGCGCAAGGTAAAACCCGCTTTTGATCCCGCAGGTAACTTTCCGCCATGGCAATGGCCGACACCGCAGGGGCATAAAAAGCAGAGCCCGTTTTCAAAAGCCCGACAATCTCAGCGCCCCCATCCCGTGTGCGCTGAACAATCTGATCCAGTTTGGCCTGAGAAAGCCATCCCATGGCCACCACGTCCGGCAAAGGAATCCCCGCAATGGTGGAATACCGCACCAAAGGCACCATACTGTCGCCGTGGCCGCCCAACACAAAGGCTGTGACGTCTTCGGTGGAAACGCCGCACGCTTCGGCCAGAAAGAATCGAAAACGGGCCGAATCCAAAACCCCTGCCATACCCACAACGCGGTTGTGGGGGAATCCTGTTTTTTCCTGCATCACAGAGACCATCACATCCAGTGGATTGGTGATGACAATCACAAAAGCGTTCGGGGCATGGGTTTTAATGCCCTCAGCCACATCGGCCATGACTTTGCTGTTGATGCCCAGCAAATCATCGCGGCTCATCCCGGGTTTGCGGGGGACGCCTGCGGTGACGATGATCACATTTGCGTTTGCAATGGGGCTGTAATCGCCGTGGGCGCCGGAAAAATTGGCATTAAAGCCAGCCACAGGGGCGGATTGGGAAATGTCTAGGGCTTTTCCCTGGGGAATGCCCTCATTGATATCATACAGGACCACGTCCCCCAGCTCTTTCATCCCTGCTAACAAGGCCAAGGTACCGCCGATTTGACCTGCGCCGATAAGTGCAATTTTTGCCCGTTGCCCCATAGTGTGTATCCTTTATTTTTATGTCAGTGTGTGGAATCATTAGTAGTATAAGAACACAAACAGAACGTAAAGGGAGATATGTGAACGTTAAAATTTCTTCCCATAGCCCCTTAACTCATACAAAGGATGTCAAAGCAAATTACAAATGTCCGCTTTTAGCAACTTAGGAATGTCCGCTTTTTGTTTTTTTAGGTGCAGGGGGCGGGGTAGGTTTTTATCCACAAATCCATAGCCCTTTTTTTAGGGCTCTTTA
>JBILMD010000005.1:0-81620 GCA_044375675.1 Alphaproteobacteria bacterium | reverse complement strand
GAAATTATCGCAGATTATCAAAAGATTATGAAATCTCTGCCTCCTCCAGCGAGGCCTTTATCATACTCGCCCTTATCAAAACTATGATCAAAAATTTAAACTGAATGTTTTAGAGGACTGGTTCTAAGAAAGGCTCAGAATGATATTTTGATTGTGGATCCTTATCTTGACGAAAAAGTCCTTACAGATTTTGTACCTGTAACAGAGGAAAATATTACAATACGACTTTTAACTGACAAAAATGATCATAAACCTTCACTAAAGCCAGCATGTGACCGCTGGATTAATCAATACGGGAATAAGCGTCCTATAAAATTAAAGTTTGTCCCCAACAAAATGTTGCATGATCGTATTATTGTTATTGATAGATCCGAAGTTTGGGTTTTAACTCAATCATTGAAAGACATTGCTAACCGGTCGCCAGCAAGTATAGTGCGTTTCGATGATCCTAAGATCAAGATAAATGCATATAACAAAATCTGGGACTCTGAAGGAGTGGAATATTTTGAAAATATAATGACTTAAGAAAAACCTTCGTCATTGCGAGCGAAGCGAAGCAATCCAGAAATGCCAGAACCAGAAAAACTGGATTGCCACGCCTCCTGCGGAGGCTCGCAATGACGTTGCGCGTAAGTGCCGTCCAAAATGAAAACAGACGCCCCCAGATTCACCAAGAAACGTCTGCCGACCGAGTATTCCCAATCCAAGGTTGAGTCTAACAAAATACAGTAGTTTTGGCAAGGTTTTTTTATCTAAAAATACCATGAAGAACAAAGCTTTAAACAACACTATATTCGAAAAAATCCGAAGAGGGCAAGGTTTTGGTGTGAGGGTGCGGGGGCGGTATCCGTGGCCAATGCTTTTGATTCCCCCTTGCGTTGGTTCTGAAAAATCCCTACAGTTCCCTTCATTCTGTTTTTCATCATCAGAGGGTTTCATGCGTTTTCAGCACGTTTTTGCGTTTTTCTTTCTTTTCGTTTTCGCCGTCACCTCTTTGGCCATGGCGCAGGCTGACCCCACGCGGGAAGAGCTGCTGGGCCCCCGCCCCAACGACATCGTCATGGGAAAAGCCGATGCCCCCGTGACCATCATCGAATATGCCTCTTTGTCCTGCAGCCACTGCGCCGATTTTTATAAAAATACGGTGTCGGCTTTAAAAGACAACGAAATCAAAAATGGCACGGTGCGTTTGGTGTTTCGTCACTTTGCGGGGGATCCCTTTTCCTTAAATGGCGCCCTGTTGTCCCTGTGTATGCCGCAGGCCTCCCAAGATGCCTATATTGCCACCCTGCTGGCCAACCAGCAAACGTGGTTAAATGCGCGGGGGGATTTGGAACCCTTAAAAACCATCACCCTGCAGGCGGGCCTGTCTGCTGAGGCCATCAGCGCCTGTTGGGCCGACAAAGCCCAAAAAGATGCCCTGCTGCAAACCCGTCTGGACGCCGAGAAGGTCTTGGGTGTGGAAGCCACCCCCACCCTGTTCCTGAATGGGGAAAAAATAGAGGGTGGAGCCGTTTCCATAGAATCGCTGCGGGAAAAAATCGCCCAGATTCAGGGCAAACAATAGCGTTTTTTCATGGAGGAAAGCTGGGACGATATCCGAAAAACCACGCGGCCATTGGGATCCCCCCCATCGCGCCCCGGTGGTTTGGATAAGGATGTTTTGGCCCCCCAAGGTTCTTCCCCCCGTTTCCTATCGCTGCGCCGGCTGCAGCGGGGGGAGTATACCCCTCAGGCCACCATTGATTTGCATGGGTTAACCCTGATTCAGGCCCACGATCGTCTGATTCACGTTGTGCGCCGTGCCATGGACCAGAAGCAGCGCCTGCTGCTGGTCATCACCGGCAAAGGCAACAACAGCCAGCCCCACGCCCGAACCTTGAAACAATCTTTTGAAGATTGGATGACCCTACCCCCCTTTTGCCCCTTGGTGGCCCATGTTTGCCCCGCGGCCAAGCGGCATGGGGATACGGGGGCGTATTACATCCTGCTGAAAAAACATTAAGGGGGGGCATCATGCCAGATCGTATCGCGGCGCTGCGTGCAGAAATTGAAAAGCACAATCGCCTGTATTATCAAAACGATGCCCCCATCCTTTCCGATGCGGATTATGATGCCTTGGTGCGGGAACTTCGGGCGTTACAGGGCGGGGAAGACAGCCTGAGTATCGGCGCCCCAGCCCTAGAAACCTTTGATAAAATCCCCCATGACACCCAAATGATGTCGCTGGATAACGCCATGAATGCGGATGAGGTCGAGGCGTTTTTCGCCCGTGCCTGCCGCTTTTTGGACCTGCCAGAGGACACGCCCTTGCCCTGCTGGGTTGAACCCAAAATTGACGGCCTGTCCCTGAACCTGATTTACGACAACGGCCATCTGATCAGCGCCGCCACCCGCGGCGATGGACGGGTGGGGGAGGTTGTCACCGCCAACGCCAAAACCATGCCCGATATCCCCCAAACCCTGAAAGATGCCCCCCAGCGTCTGGAAATCAGGGGGGAGGTTTATTTATCGCTTACGGATTTTGAAATGTTAAATGCCCAGCAACAGGCGGCAAAACGCGCCCCCTTTGCCAATCCCCGCAATGCGGCGGCGGGGTCCCTGCGCCAGTTGGATCCGGCGGTGACGGCCAACCGCCCGTTACGGTTTTTTGCCTATTACGCCGCACCCTTGCCCCAAATGACCCATCAGCACCAAATGGTGGACTGGTTGCAGCGGCAGGGTTTTGTCACGCCGCCGCAAAGCCGCCTTTGTCCCGATTTGTCCTGTCTGAGGGATGCCTTTGCCCATATTCAGGTTTTGCGACCGGATTTGCCCTTTGATATTGATGGGGTGGTGTATAAACTTGATGATATGGCCCTGCAAAAACGCTTGGGCTTTGTGGCGCGGGCCCCGCGCTGGGCCTTGGCCCATAAATTTCCGGCGCAACAAGCCACTTCTGTTATCGAGGATATTGTGATTCAGGTGGGCCGCACGGGGGCCTTGACCCCCGTGGCCCACCTGCGCCCCACCAATGTGGGGGGGGTGATGGTGCGGCGGGCCACGCTGCACAACGAAGACGAAATTGTCCGCAAAGACATCCGCATCGGCGATCATGTCCTGATCCAGCGGGCGGGGGATGTGATCCCGCAGGTGGTGTCGGTGGTGCTAAAGCAGCGGCAGGCAAACGCCGTCCCCTTTGCCTTTCCCCATCACTGTCCCGTGTGCGGGGCCGATGCTATTCGCCACGGCAACGACATCCAGCGCCGCTGCATCGCGCGGGCCACCTGTCCCGCCCAACAGTTCGAGGTCATCCGCCACGCCGTATCCCGCCGCGCCCTGAATCTGGACGGCATCGGGACAAAACAGCTTGAGATGTTTTTTGACGAAGGCCTGATAACCAACGTTGCCGATCTGTTTGATCTGCAGGACAAAGCCCCCGTCCTGCTGACGGGGCGCGAGGGCTGGAAAACCAAAGCCATCCAGAATTTCATCACCACCCTAAGCACTGGGCGCCAGACCACATTACCCCGTTTTTTGTTTGCCCTTGGCATTCCCCATCTGGGGGAAACGGCGGCGGAGACTCTGGCCGAACATTTTGGCACGGTGGAGGGGTTTTTGTCCTGCCTTCGCACGTTCCGTGAGGGAAAAGAGGACCCCAGTCTGGAAACATTAGACGGTATCGGGCCTAAATTGGTGGGGTCTCTAAGAGACTATGCCCAGCACGATGCCCCATGGGCCATGGTGCAGCGGTTAAGCCAACAGCTGAGCATTGCCCCCGTGTTGCCCTCTGTTGCCCTGCCCTATAGCGGCAAAACCATTGTGTTTACAGGCACACTCAACCAAATGTCACGGGAAGAGGCCAAAGCGCGGGCCAAAGCCCTGGGCTTTCGCGTCACATCCGATGTGTCCCGCACCACCGATGTGGTGGTTCTGGGCGAAAACGCCGGCAGCAAACGCCAAAAGGCCGAGGCGCTGGGGGTCACGATTTGGGATGAGGGGATGTTTTTATCCCAAGGGGGTGGATAGGGGGTGATTGAAAAAGAAACGGTCCCCAAGTGAATGGGGACCATTTGAGACGTGGTTGTCACCAATAATCGTCAGGCTCTTCGGAAAACTCCAAAAGGATGAGGCCCAATAAGAGGGCCCCTAAAACTAGTAACTGCATGCTTAACCTAGCCTAGTTAGTGTGGATACGTCAGACAAACCCCAACAATGATCCTTGCGGAATCACTCTATGGGATAAGTGGCCTAGAAAGAATTTTCAGGGCCGGCGTCTAACAAATTTAACGTAATATATACATATATATTAGTCAAGCATTTTATGAAAAATTTTTTATGTCCCCATTGCCTGCCCCCTGCTGCCTGTTGTAAGGTGTATCACCAAAACAAAGAGCCCCCCTGCATGGCCGCCTATCTTTTGAAACGTTTTGTGCTCATGATTCCCACGTTGCTGGGGATTATGGTTTTGAATTTTGTGTTGATTCAGGCCGCCCCTGGGGGGCCGGTGGATCAGATGTTGCATCGGCATCAGGGGCTGGATGCCACGGCGCGGTTGACGGGACAGGGCTTTGCGGAAGGGGGCGGCAATCCCACCCAAGGCCTGCGCTATGACCAAGAGTTGCGGGATGAACTGAATAAACAATTTGGCTTTGACCAGCCCCTTTCCACCCGTTTTTTTCGGATGATGGGGCAATTTTTGACCTTTGATTTTGGCACCAGTTATTTTTCGGATCGTCCGGTGTGGGATTTGATTATGGAAAAGCTGCCGGTTTCCCTGTCTCTGGGGTTGTGGGGAACGCTGATTATGTATGGGTTTTCCATTCCGCTGGGGATTTACAAGGCCCGTCATGCCCACAGCACGGGGGATATCCTTAGCAGTGTGGTTTTGGTGGCGGCTTATGCTTTGCCGTCCTTTTTGGTGGCGGTGTTTTTGATTGTGATGTTTGCGGGGGGGCAGTTTTTCAGTTGGTTTCCCCTGCGGGGCTTGGCGTCTGAGGGGGCGGCGGATTGGCCGTTTTGGGATCGGGCGCTGGATTATCTGTGGCATATGGTTTTGCCCATGATTGCCCTGTCTTTGGCCAGTTTTGCCAGTTTGACATTGCTGACCCGCAATTGTTTTTTGGATTATCTGCGCAAGCCCTTTGTGTTAACAGCGCGGGCCAAGGGCGCCAGCGAGGGGCGGATTTTGTGGCGTCACGTGTTTCGCAATGCCATGTTGCTGGTGATTGCGGGTTTTCCCGCCACGGTGATTCATATGCTGTTTACGGGGGCGTTGTTGATTGAAATTTTGTTTTCGCTGGATGGTTTGGGCCTGCTGGGGTACGAAGCCGCCCTGAATCGCGATTATCCCGTGGTATTTGCCACGTTGTTTTTGTTTAGTCTGCTCGGATTGCTGCTGAATATCCTGAATGATGTGATGTACGTTCTGGTGGATCCACGGATTGATTTTGAGACCTCGTCCCCATGACCCCCCCAAAAACCCTTTTTTCGCTGTATTATGGGGCCTTTCGCCGGAATCGTCTGGCGTTGTGGTCGGGGCGGTTGCTGTGTGTGTTGATCCTGCTTTCCTTGGGGGCGAATCTCATCGCCAATGATAAACCACTGGTGATGCAGCATCAGGGCCGCGTGATGTTTCCCCTGGTGGTGTCCTACACCGAAAAGGATTTGGGGGGGACCTTTGAAACGCCCGCGGATTTCCATGATCCCTTTGTGCAAACATTGATTCATGATGGCGGGGGGTGGATGGTGTGGCCGCTGGTTCCCTTTTCCTATAACACGCTGGATATGGACCTGAGGGAACCCGTGCCGGCCCCCCCCAGCGCCCGTCACCTGCTGGGCACCGATGATCAGGGGCGGGATGTTCTGGCGCGGTTGCTGTATGGGATGCAGATGGCGCTGGTTTTTGCCCTGACCTTAACGGCCATCAGCAGTGCGGTGGGCATTGTTCTGGGGGGGATTCAGGGATACTTTGGGGGCGCGGTGGATATGACCCTGCAGCGGATGATTGAAATTTGGTCCAGTTTGCCGATTTTGTATATTTTGATCATTTTGTCGGGGCTGGTGGTGCCGTCGTTTGGGTGGATTTTGTTGATTATGCTGTTGTTTAAATGGATGGCGCTGGTGTCTGTGGTGCGGGCGGAGTGTCTGAAGGTCCGCAAGCAACCCTATATCGTGGCCGCCGTGACCCAGGGGCATGCGCCGCTGAAAATTTTGTTTTCCCACGTGTTGCCCAACGCACTGGTGGCGGCCTTTACGTTTTTGCCGTTTCAGATGACGGGGGCCATTGAAACGTTGGCGGTTTTGGATTTGCTGGGCTTTGGATTGCCCCCCGGGTCCCCATCCTTGGGCGAGATGATCCTGCAGGGCAAAAACAACCTGCAGGCCCCATGGCTGGCCCTGTCGGCCTTTGTGTCCATGGCCGCCCTGTTGTCGTTGCTGATTTTCGTGGGCGACGGCCTGCGGCGGGCCTGCAACCCCGAGGAGGGGTAGGAAACGGGAGGGGCTTTACACCCCCTCCCCACCCAAACAGACTTTGTTCCCCGGATACCGCTGCAATCGTCCCGCCAGTTGCAATTCCAGCAACAGGCAATGCACCAAGGGGGACGGCAAACCCAACGCCCGAATCAGTTGATCCACGCCGATGGGGGTGGTGTCCAGCATGGCCAGAACGTCATGGCGGGCGGCGTCCATGTCTTCGGTGCGGACGTGTTTCATGGTTTGCCAGATATCCCACGGATCGTCGGTGTTTTGATCCTGCAACAACGGGGTTTGGATGCTTTGGGATTCCAAAACGGCAATGACATCTTCGGGGCCTGTGACCAGATGGGCGCCCTGTTTGATCAAACTGTTGGTGCCGGCGGCGCGGGGATCACTGGGGGACCCGGGCACGGCAAACACCAAACGATCTTGGGCCTTGGCCATGCGGGCGGTGATGAGGGAGCCTGAGCCCTCGGTGGCCTCCACCACAATCACGGCCGAAGACAGCCCCGCCACAATGCGATTGCGCCGCGGAAAATCATGGGCATACACGGGCGAACCAAAGGGCCGCTCGCTGACCAGCAATCCCCTTTCCCCAATTTGCTGAAACAGGGGCGTGTGCTTGGGCGGGTAAATGTAATCCAATCCCCCGGGCAAAACGGCCAAGGTGCCTGTGTCAAGCGATCCCTCGTGCGCGGCCCCATCAATGCCCAAGGCCAAACCGGAAATAATGGGGTATCCGGCCTTTCCCAGATTTTGCGCCAGCAGGCGTGTGTAATTCATGTTGTTCAGGGACGCCCGCCGCGTGCCCACAATGGCAATGGCCGTTTTGTTGAACAGGGACGCCTGTCCCCGCAAAAACAACAGCGGGGGACAATCCGCAATATCCCGCAGCGCCGCCGGAAAGGCGTGTTCGTTATACAAAATCACCTGCGCCCCCGTGGCATGGCACAGGTCCATTTGTTTGGTCACATCCCCCACAGCCGGAATCAAAAGGGGTTTTTTCCGCCCCCCCCGTTTGGCATAATCGGGCAGAGCCAACAGGGCCTTTTCCGCCGTGCCATGACGACCAATCAACTGAAAAAACGTGGCTGGCCCCACATTTTCCGTCATAAACAACCGCAGCCACGCGGTTTTTTCATCTGGCGAAACGCTATCCATCAGCTTCATGACGTGGGCGCCTTGGCAAAGGCAATGCGGGATTCTTGGCCCTGCCGCAGGCGCCGGATGTTATCCCGATGACGCCACACCACCAGTGAAGACATGGCCACCAGCGGCACAATCCCGCCCCAGCCCATGAGCATCCCAAACACCACCGGCATCACCACCACCGCCGCCAACGCCGCCAAGGAGGAATAACGAAACACAAACGCCATCCCCAACCACACAACGGCAAAACATCCCCCCAAAATCAAACTGATGCCCGCATAAACGCCCAGGGCCGTGGCCACACCCTTGCCGCCCCGAAATTTCAAAAACACGGGAAAACAATGCCCCAAAACAATACACAGTCCCAGCCATGGCTGCCATTCTGGATGATCCGCCAGCAGCATGATGGGAACCATGGCCTTGGCCATATCCAAAAATAGGGTCAGGGCGGCGAGGCCTTTGTTTCCCGTGCGCAAAACGTTGGTGGCCCCGATGTTGCCGGACCCAATGGCCCGCACATCCCCCAACCCCGCCAGGCGCGTTAGGATCAGTCCAAAGGGCACCGACCCCAACAGATAACAGAAAAACGCCAGACCGATCATGCCACTACAGCGGTAACGCCAAGGTTTTCTGGGACTTGACGACCTTCAACACCTTTTCAGAGGGCTGGGGCACAGAGGTTATCGTGCGTTGATCCTGAATGCGTTTTGTGTTCATCAGCAGGTCCAGCAGGGTGCCCAGCTCGGCCCTCAGTTCATGGCGCGGCACAATGCGATCCACCATGCCGTGATCCATCAGGTATTCGGCGGTTTGAAATTCATCGGGCAGGTGTTCGCGGATGGTTTCCTTAATCACGCGGGCGCCGGCAAAGCCGATGATGGCCTTGGGCTCGGCCAACGTAATGTCCCCAATCATGGCAAAGGATGCCGTCACCCCCCCCGTTGTGGGATCCGTCAACAGCACCAGATACGGCAAGCCTGCGTCCTTTAACCGCTGGATGGCGGCGGTGGTGCGGGCCATTTGCATCAGAGAAAACATGCCCTCTTGCATACGGGCCCCGCCGGAGGAGGGAATCACCAAAAGGGGTTTTTTGTGTTGCACCGCATATTCTGCGGCCTGAACCAACGCTTCACCGGCGGCAATGCCCATGGATCCGCCCATAAAAAAGAAATTAAAGGCCGCCACAACCAGACCCTGTCCCCCGATGGTGCCGATGGCCACCTGAACCCCATCCGCAGTTCCCTGCTGTGTCTGGGCGTCTTTCAGGCGTTCGCTGTATTTTTTGGTATCCTTAAACTTTAACGGGTCATAGGGCACCTTTTTGATTTTCAGCAGTTCATAGTTTTCCCCAAACAGCAGAGAAAACCGAGCATCCGGCGTAAGGCGGCCATGATGTCCGCAATAATGGCAAACGTTGTGGTTGGCGGTCCATTCTTTGACATACACCAACTTTTCACAGGCGCGGCACTGGTGCCATAGGTTGTCCGGCAACTCTTTTTTGGGCTGGACGATGGCTTGAATTTTTGGACGAACAAAGCGTGTTAACCAACTCATTATAGTATCCTTTTTAGTGGGAAGTTCGTGTAGATTGGCAGCATGCGGAAACAAAATCAGCCACATCGGGATGCAAATCTTGCCCCATAAAAAGGGGCTGGGTGTTCTGGCAAAGATCAACAAATGCCGATCCCATCACCACCCCATCCACGAATTCAGAAAATTGGGCCACCTGATGGGCATTTTTAATGCCAAACCCTAAGACAACAGGAACAGAGGATTGTTTTTTTATGTTTTTATATAAATCTTTTAATGTTTCGGTTAAAGATGTGGCCTTTCCCGTAATCCCCACACGTCCCACCAGATACACAAAGCTGTTGGGGTCACAGGATGCCAAAATGGCCGCCTGACGGTCTTTGGGGGTTAAGGGGGTGATCAGGGGAATCAGGGGCAGGGCAGGGTGGGTGAAGGCCTCTTTTTCCTCAATCGGGACATCCACCAACAGCAGGGCGTCAATGCCCGCATGGCTGGCTTCGTTGCAGAACATCTCTGTGCCATAACGGTAAACAGGGTTGGCGTATCCCATAAACACGAGGGGAATGTGGGCGTATTTTTGCCGGACCCTGCGAATCATGGCAAAAATATCCGCAAAAGACGGTGGGTTTTTCAGCGCCCGCAAGGCCGCCGCCTGAATCACGGGACCATCGGCCACAGGATCCGAAAACGGCAGGCCCAATTCAATGGCATCACACCCCAAATCCGCCAACGCGCACAGCAAACGCTCTGTTGTGGCCAAATCGGGATCCCCCACCATCAGATAGGGAATAAAGGCCGCGCGGTTTTCCCGTTTCAAACGGGCAAAGGTTTCAGGAATACGGTTCATGACAAATCCATCCCCAAGGCATCGGCAATGGTCAAAAGGTCTTTATCGCCCCGACCACACAGGTTCATCACCAGAATATCGTCCTTGGGCAGCGTGGGGGCCAGTTTCTGCACAAAGGCGATGGCATGGGCGGGCTCTAGCGCGGGCAAAATCCCCTCCATTCTGGCGCAATACTGGAACGCGGTCAGCGCCTCTGTATCCGTGGACGTGACATAGCGAACACGCCCTGTGTCTTTCAAATGGGCATGTTCAGGCCCAATCCCTGGATAATCCAGCCCCGCGGCAATGGAATGGGCGTTTTTGATTTGTCCCTGATCATCCTGCAACAAATACGTCATGTTTCCATGCAAAATCCCGGGCATCCCCATGGTCAGGGATGCGGCATGCTGGTCTGTGTCTATGCCGGATCCACCGGCTTCCACCCCATACATGGCCACAGGGTCATCCAAAAAGGGATGAAACAATCCCAGCGCGTTGGATCCCCCGCCCAAACAGGCCACCAGATGATCCGGCAAACGCCCCAGATGTTCCATGGCCTGCCAGCGCAGTTCGCGCCCAATCACAGACTGAAAATCCCGCACCATGGTGGGATAGGGATGGGGCCCCGCGGCTGTGCCGATCAGGTAATACGTATCCTCGGCATGTTCGGCCCAATCGCGCATGGCTTCGTTCATGGCGTCTTTCAGGGTTTTGTTGCCCGTTTCCACAGGTTTAATTTCCGCCCCCAGCAGCGTCATACGCATGATGTTGGGCCGCTGGCGGGTGATATCCTTTGCGCCCATATAAATGGTGCAGGGCAAATTAAACAACGCGCACACCGTGGCGGTGGCCACGCCGTGCTGGCCGGCCCCTGTTTCCGCAATAATGCGGCGCTTGCCCATGCGCTGGGCCAGCAGGATTTGGCCCAGACAGTTGTTGATTTTGTGGGCGCCGGTGTGATTCAATTCGTCCCGTTTAAAATAAACCTGCGCCCCGCCCAAATCATCGGTGATGCGTTTGGCATGCCACAACGGGCTGGGCCGCCCCACATAGTCACGAAACAACAGGCTGAGCTGGCTTTGAAACTCATCATCATCCTTGACCTTCGCATAGGCCGCATCGACCTCGTGAATCAAAGGCATCAAAAGCTCGGAAACAAACTGACCGCCGTAGGGGCCAAACGTGCGCTGAACCATTCTCTCAAACACTAAATATTGACTTCATCACCGGCACTATACGGATGTGCCCATGAAATGTCAAAGAGACACTTTTCCCAGAACAATGGGTCTATTGGACTAGCCCAAAACCTGATGCACCAGCGATGGGGCGTCCACGGCGGTGATGACGCGCTCTCCGCTGCTGCGGTCGATTTGCACGATCCGGCCAAAGGAACGGGCCAAAATCCCGATGGCCGCGGCGGCATCCAGATTGGGATTTTCCTGGGTCAGGTTCTGCCAGAACGCCCGCAGGGCCATTTCCGGACTTTCGGCGTGGATGGTGGCCATAAAGTTCGAGTGTCCCGTGGTCATCAAACGGTAAATGCTTTTGGCGTTGGTGACGGAAATTTCCCCACAAATAATCACATCCGGCGTCATCCGCACCACAGCATCCAAAACGTGGGAATAACCGATTTTGTTGGACCCCGCGGTTCGGGACACCACCAGATGTACGCGGTTTTGGTGTTTGACAATGACCTCGCGGGTGTCCTCCACCGTAATGATGCGGCGGTCTAGGGGGATATATTCCACCAAGGCATTCAGAAAGGTTGTTTTTCCGGTGGCGGTGGCCCCTGAAATCAAAACGGCCTCCCCCTGTTGCACCGCGCCCACCAGATCCTCGTAGGCAAAGCCGCTGTAGCGGTGTTTTTCGTGGGTGTGTTCCTGTTTGGTTTCCTCGATGGTCTTTTCCCCTGGGCGCAGGTTAAAATCGTCCAGCCGGTATTTTTTGTTGGGATCAAAACGACGAATACACAGGGCAATCCCCTGGGTATCAGAGAGATCATAACGCACGTTGGGGCCCACCACGGCCTGAAACCGGTGCCCCCCAGGCAGGGTGGCGGAAAGGATGGGAATGCCATCCAGATCAAAGGTCTGATCCGTCAAATTGGCCAAAATCCGGCAAACGGCCATAATCAGTTTAACGGTCACCTCCGGCGCTTCGTGCGGGCGCCAGATATCCCGAACGGCCTTAACGAAAATCATTCCGGGATTGTTGATGGCGATTTCTTCGGTTGTGGGATCGTCATACCATTTTTTTAAGGGGATCAGGGCATTGGTCAGCAACTCGTTGTCCAGAGCCGTTACGCTGAAACCTTCACTCATAAACCTTGCCTCTTAAACATTATGGTTTTTGTTACGGTGCTGCACCCCCAGGAACAGGGGCTATTTGGGACTGTTCCCCCCCAGGCGGTGGGCCAAAACTGAATTGCCCCGAATCCTGACCTGGCATGGTGCCCCCAAAGCCCCCTGCGGCTTCGTTGGCCTGACCCGCCTGAGCAGAGGCCGCCAGAACCTCAGCCAAGCCGAGAGCGGCCGCTTCCCGATCGCCGGTTTGCAGGGCCTGAATCAGACCCTTGGCTTTGCTGATCAAATCGCCGCCCCCTGTGATGGGTTCCAGTTTTTGGGGATCCCGCATCACAATATCAGATGTGGGCATAATCACAAAGCGGGTTCCCGCAGGAATCCGTAAAATCGGCCGCAAATCGGCGTTGTTGATCACAAGATCTCTGGCAATTTCCAGCAAGCTGCTGGTAAAGGCCCGCGCCGCCACTTCCCCTTTGGACACCTCTTCTGTGGAGAACGTCCCCAGAGTTCCGCCAAAATTGAGTCCTGTAAAGCTGCTCACCTCAGTGCTATCATCCGTAAAAGCCAGCGTTGTGGCCGTGGCCAGCATACTCAGCAGCAAGGGTTCCCCATAGCGCTCGAAAAGGCGACGGTCCAAATCCCCACTTAAACCCCGACGCCCCATGACATCGGCGCTTTGATTGCCAACCTTAATGGCGGCCCCATCGGGGCGAATGATACGGGTCCAGACGACTTCGGCGCGGGATCCTGTGGGGCTGTTGCTGCCCCCCCCGTTGCTGCCAGCGCCTTGTCTGCCTGCGGATCCGCCACCACCACCAAACTGGTAAATACCAACAGCCCGAGATCCCCCAGGAATCAGAATATTGCGCCCATCCGCCCCGAAAACGTTTTGTTCAATCACCGCCGTAATCCGACCAGAGGGGATATCCGTGCTGATATGATTTTCCAAAACCGCCGGAATATACCGATCCGCGGTAATCATACGGCTGCGGTCCACGGGATAGGTGGATGTTACGGGTTCATCGCCTATACCGGCGTAATTTTTATCCTTGTTTCGCCACGTTCCATCGGGCGTGGGCAACAGTTGCAGGTTTTTCAAACCACTGGCCCGACGCTGGCTGAGCACCTGCTGGGCGTTGGCATAGCCCATGCGGGGGGCCTGCATTTCAGGTTCAGGAATGTCCATGACCTGAGGTTCCGGCAAGGGGGGCGGCAGTTTTCCCGATCCCGTCAAATTCAAAATCAGCGGATTGTCTTTACCCGAATGGGTCACAACAACCCCCGCGTTATAGGTTCTTTGTTCCATGGGACGAAACGATATTTCCATACGACAGCTTCGTTTTTCAGCGGTTAAGGACGTTTCTATCGTGCAGTCCCCTGCGATTTTAAAGGATTCGGGGTCCCCTGTAACCTCGATATTTTTGATGATCAGAGGGTCATCACCGTCGTTGCTGAGAACCGCCGGCAACGTTAGCAACTGCCCAATTTCCATATCAGAAAAATCAAGATCCTTGGTTAAGGTTGATAGGGCCGCTGGCTTTGTGGGCTGAATCTTTTCCTTGTTTACGACGTCCAAGAGGTCGCGGATGGGGTCTTCACCTTTGGCTTGTTTTTGTGCGGCAGCGGCAGACTCCGCATCTTCTTGATTTTTCTTATCCCCACAAGCGCCAAGAGAGAGCATGAGGAGGCCAACAAGGCAAAGGATAGCAGAGAAATCATAACGGCGCTGGCTCATAACAAGGTCTTTCTTTTTATGAATCATTTTTTATGAAAAGGCAAGGCAATTGTTGGGCAGGACAGATCATAAGGCTTACGCACATCGTCATTGCGAGCCTCCGGAGGAGGCGTGGCAATCCAGTCATTCCCGTGGCGGCATGTCTGGATTGCTTCGCTGCGCTCGCAATGACGAAGGTTTTGCGTAAGTCCTGGATCATTTCCCTCCCCCTGACAGGGAGAGAGACAATAAGGAAAAATAAATGCAACCCTGTTGTCATGATTTATCCTTGGGTTCTTTAAAAACAATGCGCTCAGGATACATAACAAAGGCGTTGTTGGTGCTCAGGTTCAGGGTCAGGGTATCCCCCAGCGTCCCTTCGGTTTGCAGGGATGGTCCCACAGGGGCGCATCCTTCGGTGGCGGTGTCAATAAAGGTCAGATCATAGGTTACGGTTTTTCCCTGACGCTGCGCGGCAATCCTCAGCCCCCGATCACAAATGCTGTGCGTGGTCCCCACATCCCCAACAAACAGAAGGGCGTGATAGGATTCCTTTTCGGAAACAGCGGTCCCCAGCGCTTTCATCATAGCATCGGCGGGGCCGGATGTGCTGAGGATGCTGACGCTGCGCCCGGGCTCTAAATTGGTCGATGGTAAATTGTCCACAGCCGGCAGAACCGAGGCCATGGGTCTGGAAAGGGAAAGATAAGCCATCTGAAGATCTAGAATTTCCCCCCGTTGGGCAAAGGTTTTCATGCGCTCCCCAATCCTGCTTAGGGTTAGGGGGGTGGCTTCAAAACGAAGAGTCCCACCAGGATTAATGTCCAAAATGTCGGCTTTTTCCTGCTTGAACACCGTTTTCCAAAAATCATAATTGGCCAACGTCACTTTTTTATCATTCACAATGCCCACGGGCGGCACACGCACGGTGGTTATGTGTTTTTTCTTTAACGTCAGGGTTTTTTTCTGCAAAGTCACAAAAAAATCATCCTTTTGACCAATCCCTTTCAAAAAAGCCAAGGCCGTCATGTCGGGATCCATCTCGCTTAAGGGCAAAACGCGGTCCGGAAAATCCATTTCTAAAACAACATTTAAACCTTCGGCCTTGGCCAGCTCTGCAATCAGAACAGACAGGGCAACATTTTGTTTTTGTTTAATCAAAGTCCCCAAGGTTGTTTTGGATGCATCACTTTTCAGAAAACCATCGTCCATGATGAAAAATACGGTTTTGGAAACCCTTGGGGCGGGGGCATCATTCACCGGAGCCATATCCGCCTTTGGGGCAACATCAGGGGTTGCGGAAAGGGGGGCCGTGGTCTGCGGCGCCCGATGGGCGCACGCCGATAATCCCAAAACAATCAGGGGTATCAAAACCCGAAAACAAACGTTCGTTCTCATGACGCCCTCCCTTACTGAGGATCAATATGACGGGCACTTTCTAATTGCTGGGGCAATCCGGGCTGTGTGCCGCCGTCATAGCGTGGATCTTCGAAAAAGCGTTCGGCGCTGTTGGGTTCAACATATTCCTTGGGCATGCCTTTGCTGCCCTCGAAACTGCGGGGATAATCGGGGTGATAAATACAAATGATCCGTTTGCCGTTTCGCAGGACAAAATTCCCCACAGATTCGGCAATCATGATGTTGCCTTTGGGGCCCACGGTGCGGGTGTTGACCATGCTTTCGACTTCATCCACCAGGTGAAAAATCACAGGGCGGCGGACGGTGTCGGCTTTGTCACCGTAGTCAAAATAGGTCCAGACCCCGTCGGTAAACACGCGCAGCGGGGCAATTTCCAAATCATCCGCTGTGGGGGAAAAAATTTTCAAATCAAAGCGCAGATTGTCCGGTTTAAAGGCAATTTTACGGATGTAATCCGGTGGGGTTACGCCGCTTGCGTCGGGCATCCCGTCCTCAGATGTGTTGTCGGGTGCGTCCCCGCTGGCCTTAGCGGCCGCATCCAACATGCGTTTTTTGGGATTTGTGGCCGAAACATAAACGGTCAAATCAGAAATCTGGTTGGAATTCCACCCCTCGGAGCGCACATAAAAGTTATAAATGTTGCCAGAGGTCCCGAGAACCGTCATGTTGGTATCAGCGCCGGCGTAACTGGGGCGCACCACCAAAATATTATTTTTTATCCGCGAAGCCTCGAACAACGCTGCATCGCCCAGAATGATCTGTTCAACACTTTCCCACTCGGGCAGCTCGATGGTGGTTGTCATGAATTCGCGGGTACGGATGGACATGACAAAATCAGGACGCCAGACATAACGCACAATGCCTGGGGCCACCTGTCCTGCGGAGCTGGTGGGGGCATTCCATTGTTTTTGCAACGCGCCCAGCGGCATGTTGCTGTTGCGCTCCATCGGGGGGTATTGTCCGGCTGCTTGGGCGTTGATATCCCGTTCCGTTTCATCAATAAAATTGGGGGCCGATCCACCGGAACCGCCACCCCCGCCCAAAAGACCACCACCGGAAGAACGGGGCCCCGCCCCGCCAGAGGGCAAAAGAGGGCTGTTGGCGGAAGGATTCCCCATAGGGGGCCGGATTTGCGCCACAGCCGATGACTGGGCGAAAAGGGCCAAACAGGTTGACAGGGTCAAAAGGCGAAAAGAAAGGGATGTCATAGTCGCGTCTCTTAGGGGTTTTTGGTTTTTAGTTTTGCATCAGATTGTAACTAAAGACCATAAACCCAAGAGGGTTAAAATACTGTTCACGCTGCGTGGTTGTTTGGGGTGCAAATCCCACACGCATGCCGGCCACCCAATTTTTGGTCAGCAAACGCGTTCCATAACGATCATAATCGTTGGTTTGAAAATACACTTCGATGTAATCAGGGCTTTTGCGTTCAGTGCGCGTGATGTCCACTTTGCGGCTGATGCCTTTGCTGAAAAGCTCTTGATACGGCTCGGAAATTGTTTTGATGAAATCGGTAAAATCTTCTGGGCTCATACGGTATCGCAGAATTTCTTCCCAGCGCCGCTTCATTTCTTCCTGATCCACCAATATGGATTCACGAACACTGACATATTCGCCCGCCATTTTTTCCGCAAACAGCTGCAACCCTCCACTGTTTTTCTGAAAGGGTTCAATACGCACGACCTGATCTTTGGCTTCGTCAAAGGTCACCAGAAAAGGCTGCGTTTTTTTTAGGGGGACAAGGGAATAAATGGTCAAACTCAGGATCACATTCAGCAGAATGCTGAGATAAAACGCAATGGCAAACACCCGCGTGGTCCACAGGTAACGACGACCCTCCAGCGCCTGTGTCCGTATTTCTGTGGGAAAAACCCCCAATTTATCGGGGGGGTTGCCGGCGGTGTCGGGAACCTTTAATTGCGGCAGGAACGCACGTTTTCGAAAAGCAAAAAGCTTAAAACTCATGGATTAAACCGGTGTTTTCCAGGAACGATACTCCTGCGGCACCTCGGCGCAGGCACAGGGACTGCGCTTTAGCTCTTCTGGATCGTTACCAATCCCAACGGGATCGGGGGATTCTTTGCTGCCGTATAAAGAAGAACAAGCCGTCATGGTCATAAGAATAACCATAGCACTGATTGTGCGAAAGATAAATGATTTTGACATCATGAGCAGGATCCTAAGCCAAGATTTTTCGGGCGCTTTTATCGCCATGCTTTCCATGGGATAACAGACAGAGGTCAAGAAAGGGTTAAACAGGGATTAGGGTGACAGGTTTGTGCCCTCTGGTCAAAGGAAAGAAAAGGAGATAGAGTGGCAAAAAATGGCTTTCAAAACGCCACAAACCCCGTCATGGTGGATGCATGTCTTTTGGATTTTTTTCGGCGCATCATGTTTTTTTCCGTTATCCTGGGCAAACCGGTTGGGCTTTGAATGACATTACCGTTTCTCTGGACCGTGGCTGCGCTGCGGTGATCGAGGGGCCTGCGGCCTGCGGCAAAACCACCTTGCTTCGCACATTTACGGGGCATCTTCCGCCCCATCATGGCAGTGTTTCTTCCCGCTGTTATCCGGGGAAATTGCCCCCCCAGGCGTTTGGGATCATGCCCCAAACGTTGATTTTGGCCCCAGAGCTTTCCACACTGGAAAACATCATTATGCCCTTTGTGGCCCTGAACCGGCAAATCCAAGAGCGGGATATTCGTTTCTGTAACCAACTGCTTCAGGCCCTGGGTCTGGGGCCCCATCGCCATGCCAAAGCCGGTGAGCTTTCCCATCAACAGCAAAACATTCTGATGTTTGTGCGGGCCTTTGTTCATCGCCCCCCCCTTGTGATGTTGGATCAGCCTTTTTCGGGTATGGATGAATCTTTGCATGGGGTGATGATGCGCTTGATTTTGGAATTTTGCCGCAGTGGCATGACCATGGTGATGACCCTGCGAAAAGGAGAAGGGGATACCCTAAACCTTGTGGACCCTCTTTTTTGTCGATATGATATGGACCATGGCCACCTTGAACCCCGCATCACCGAAAGTTCTACGCGCTCTGTCGCGTAGGATTTTCTTTGTTTCCCATCATGTCTCTGTTTTTTATGCGGTCACGCTGGTGACAGCCTCTGTGCTGCTCTGCCTTGTGCTGGGGGCCGGTTTTTTATGGTCCAAACATCAGGCGTTGGCGCAGCAGGAAAAAAGCCAGATTGTGTTCACCCTGCCCCCCGTTTTGGCCGACCAAGGCGATACCATCGAGGGCATTTTAAAAACGGATTCCGCTGTTTTAAATCTAAAAGTTGCCCCCCTGAAAGAGGCTTTTCCTGATCAAGTCACCCTGAATCGCATTCAGGCCCCCTTGTTTGTTGTGACGGTCATCACCAAACAAAACGGGGATTTGGAAAGGGCGTGGAAAAATTGGCAAGAGGTCTGGCCCTTTCTGATTCGCCTGCATCCCGATATCCGAAAGGAGGGGGAGAGAATCAAGGAGCGTCTGATCCTGAATCTTGGGGTTTTTGGCTTCAGTCTGATTCTGTTGTTTGGGGTGCATGTTTTGCTGGCGCGGTCTGTGCGTGTGACGTTAAAGCCGGTGGCGGATACGTTGGATTTGTTTGATGCACAGGGGGCGGTGTGGCGTCGTTTGTGGAACAGCCTGCCCCAGATTCCCGTGCTGCTCTGCTGTGTATTGGTGATGGGGGTGGCCGTTGGGTTGTCGTGGCCGTTGATGGGGGAGGATTTTCTGTATCGCATGCCCCTGTTGCTGTTTGTTTGGGCGGCGATGACGGCGGCGGTGTGTTTGATTCCTTGGCGTTTGGTGCGGTAGGGGGTGTAATTTCCTGTTACCCTCCCCGCTTACGGGGGGGAGGGCAACAGGGAAGAGGGGCCGTCTTGTGGTTGGCCCCCCCCTGTTTCACGTGAGCGTGAGTGTGATTGTCGTCTTTGAAACGACAACCTCAATGTGGCCCAAGGGCCACTCATTCCTAAATTTCTCTAGCTCTTCAAACTGCTCCCTCATGAAAACGAGGTCGGTGAGTTGGCGTACGTGGCAACTATATGCCCCTCTCTTACCCCCCCCTGCCGTGAAGATCCCTATAGAAACAACCTCAAGCCCTTGTATAGAATTGAGGAATTGGTTGATGAGAGACTTTGGGTATTGAAATGCAAAGGTTTGTGATTGCATGGTCGGTGAAAAAGCCTTGACGGCTTTAAGAAGTGAACCCAACTACTATGCCGTGCCGTGCCGTGCCGTGCCGTGCCATTTGTCACATTTTTTTCTTTTTTGGAAAAAAAATGTGACATCCCCCCCTAATCCCCCAGCGCCACCCCTTCACGTCGTGGGTCAGACGCGCCGATCCAGCCGCCTTTGGGGTTTTTGGCGATGATGTTCAGGCCGCTGGCAATGACGCTTTCTTTGACCTGTTGGCCTTTGGCTTCTAAGCCTTCGGCAACGTCAGAGGAAAAGCGATCCTTTTCCAATTCCGTCGGGCCATTCAAATTCATAAATCGGCCTTGATTCACCACATCCTCGGGGGATTCTTTCCAGTCCAGACGGGACACCAGCGCCTGAATCACCACAGGGGTGATGGTGGGGCCGCCCACCGATCCCAAAACGTGGGTCAAACGCCCTTTGCTGTCAAACACCATGGTGGGGGACATGGAACTGCGGGGGCGTTTGCCGCCCTCCATCCGATTCGCCACCACTTTGCCGTCTTTTACGGGGGAAAACGCAAAATCCGTCAGCTGGTTGTTCATCAAAAACCCCTTTACCATCAACCGCGCCCCAAAGGCATTTTCGATGCTGGTGGTCAGGGCCACAGCGTTGCCGTCTTTATCCACAATGCTGATGTGGGATGTGGAAACGGGCTCAAGTCCCGTCATGGCAGAGGCATAGTTTGTGCCGCTTTGGATGCTGCCCGCTTTGGCCAGCCCCATGCTGCGGTCAGGGTTAATGGCCTTGGCGCGTTTGGCCAGATAGGTTGGATTCAGCAAATCATCCGCCTGCACCGTTGTAAACGCCGGATCCGCTACAAAGACATTGCGATCGGCGTAGGCCAGCTTGGTGGCCTCGGTGATCAGGTGAATGGCCTCCACCGATTGGGGGTCTTTTTTCGCCAGATTCATGGGCTCCAGCATTTTCAAAACCTGCAGCGTCACCACGCCGCCTGCGCTGGGGGGCGCCATACCGCAAACGCGGTTGCCGTGATACGTCCCGCACAGGGCGCTGCGGGTGACGGGTTCATACAGTAAAAAATCCTCAACCGTAAAATGCCCGGGCGTCCGCGCATTCACCGCCGTCATCATGGCATCCGTTAAATGATCCACATAAAACGCCATGGACCGGTTGGTGGCAATGCTTTGGATGGATTCGGCCAGTTCTGGGTTTTTCAGCAACGTCCCAATGGCCTTGGCATTACCGTTTTTGTCATAAAAATAGGCGCGGGCCGCGGGGTCCTCTTTTAAATAGGGATCGGCCTCTAACAAAGCATGCAAACGGGGCGACACAGCAAAGCCCTTCTTCGCCAAAACATTTGTGGGCATCCATAGGTCATACCATTTGGCTTTGCCTTGTTCCTTATGGGCCACATCCAACATCTTCACCAGCCCGGGAATGCCCACAGAGCGTCCACTGCGCACCGCATCATAAAACGGCATAGGGGTTTTCATCGAAGAGACAAACCCCATGGGCGTGGACGAAGCCGGCGCCGTTTCCCGCCCGTCATAGGTGGTGAGTTTTTGCGTTTTGGCATTGTAAACCATCATAAACCCACCGCCGCCGATGCCGGATGCGCTGGGCTCAACCAACGTCAACATGACAGAGGCCGCCACCGCCGCATCCACGGCATTCCCGCCGCGACGCAAAACCTCTCGCGCCACATAGGACGCCATGGGGTGCGGGGTGACCACCATGGTTTTTTTGCCCAAAACTTGGGGTTTGGGCTCAAAATAGCCAATGGTGGGCTCAGGCGCTGTGGTGGGCAGTTGGGTTTTCAGGGAAGCAAAGGCCGCCTCGGTGGCGTAATTTTGCCACTGGGCTTTGTCCTTGGTCGTTTCCGCGGTGGTTGTGGTCTCTGTGGACACAGACAAAGGATCCTGCGTCGTCTTGCCCCCCAAAGAACACGCCGTTAAGCCAACAATCAGGGCCAAAGACCCCAAAACACCCCAAAAACGACGATAAGCAGCCATGAGTCTCTCTTTTGTTTTGCGTGGAAAGCGTTTGTTTTTTTTAAAGGTTTTCTTGAAGACGCTTCATGGCATCGGTAACCAAGGACTGCGCCACATCGGGCCCATCCCATGACAGGATTTTGACCCATTTGCCTTTTTCCAGATCTTTGTAATGTTCAAAGAAATGCTGGACCTGCTGGCAAAACAGCGGGGGCAAATCGGCGTGGGTTTTGATGCTGTCATACAGCGGGGTCAGCTTGCTGGTGGGCACGGCGATTAACTTTTCATCGCGGCCCTTTTCATCCTCCATCTGCAGCACACCCACCAGACGGGCAGACACCACAGAACCCGCCAACAAAGGGGCCTGCGTCAACACCAGAACATCCAGCGGATCCCCATCCCCGCCCAGGGTGTGCGGAACAAACCCATAATTGGCCGGATAATACATGGCCGTACCCAAAAACCGGTCCACCATCAGGGCACCAGAATCCTTATCAATCTCATACTTAACCGCGCCAGACCCCTGGGCAATTTCAATCACAACATTCACAATTTCCGGCGGATTTTTTCCAACAGACAGGGCATTCAGGTTCATAAACGTTTCCTTAAAAAAAAATCAGATGACAAAGACCCAAAATAGGTAACAGGGAACAGGGAACAGGTAAATGCCTTTTTCGGGGTTTATAAAATACGTATTGATTTTTTCCGATATTGGGTTATCATTCTTACATAGGATTTACTTAGAACTTTTGTCATTGCGAGCGCAGCGAAGCAATCCAGAAATGCCGCCGCTAGAAAGACTGGATTGCCACGCCTCCTGCGGAGGCTCGCAATGACGATGTGCGTCAGTCCTATTGTAATGTCATACAATGTTTTAGATGTATTTTTTTATGGACCACTCCCTTTGGTCGGTGCTTTTGAAACTTGTCAATAACAAAACGGCTACACCTCCCCAAGAATGGGATGAAAAAGGGGAAGCTATTTTTGCTATAGAGCAGATGGTAGGTTTCGAAACATTAAAGGCACAAGGATATTTTAATGCCCTTGATCCAAAAACAAAAGAAGCCATTTGGTGTATTTTAGAATTAGCCCGTCACGAACGTGACAGCCTCCTCTTTCGCCTTCCTCCCGAAAGTAAATTTTTGTTATCATTGGATGTTCGCCCCCCCCAAGAACGATTACACACGGGAGGAATTATACAACAAAAAATCCAACTGCTACGACCTCTTTTGGACCTTTCTGAGGCAATACAGCCAACATCACTTGGCGAGCGTTTTTTAAAGACAACAGCGGGGTTAATGGCGGGATTACCCATGCAAAACAGAGAAAGCCTCGATCAGGCTCTTTCTGAGTGTGTTCGTTCTATGACTGGAAGATAACCCCCAAAAACAGAATTGCCTTTTCCCCCAAGCAGGATAAGATGGCGTTTTCCTGTGACGCGAGGTCAAAGGCCCTATGATCCAACGCCTAAAAACCATCTTCATCGGCGATACAGCAGGGGGCGTGATGCTGCTGCTCTCGGCGGTGGCCTCTATGATTATTATGAACAGTGCGGGGGCGCCGTTCTTTCAGGGCCTGATGCACATCCCGCTGAGCATTGGCATCGGCGCGGCCCCCCTGACTCTGTCTTTGCACCATTGGATCAATGATGGACTCATGGCGATTTTCTTTTTTTTGATTGGGATGGAAATCAAACGGGAAATCAAAGCCGGCCATTTGGCCCGTCTGGATCAGTTGATGTTGCCGGCGGTGGCAGCGGTGGGGGGGATGGCGGTGCCGGCCCTGATTTATACCCTGTTTAATGGCATGGACCCCGCGACGCAGCATGGATGGGCCATTCCTGCGGCGACGGATATTGCCTTTGCGCTGGGGATTATTTCCCTGCTGGGATCCCGCGTGCCCATGTCCGTTAAGGTTTTTTTAACCACCGTGGCCGTTGTGGACGATTTGGGGGCCATTGTGGCGATAGCCCTGTTTTATACCCCTGGTATTGAAACGGTTTTTTTGACCTTGGCCGCGGCCACAACGGCGATTTTGGTTCTGATGAATTTGCTCTCGTGTCGCTTTATGGGTCTTTATATCTTTGTTGGGTTGTTTTTGTGGTATTTTATGCTGAAATCCGGCGTTCATGCCACCTTGGCCGGCGTGATTTTGGGGTTGATGATCCCCTATCGTTTGCCCCAGCGTCCCGAGGATAGCCCCCTGCATCGCGCGGAAAAAAGCCTCTCCCCCTACGTCGCCTATTTCATTTTGCCCATATTCGGGCTGGCCAGTGCGGGGGTTGCGCTGGGGGGCTTTACGCCGGATCTGTTGATGCTGCCCCTAACGCTGGGGGTCAGTCTGGGGTTGATTTTGGGAAAACCCTTGGGCGTTTTCGGCACCGTGTGGATTCTGGCCAAAGCGGGTCTGGTGAATCGCCCCCATGGGTCATCGTGGGATCATCTGTTCGGGGCGTCTCTGTTGGCCGGAATTGGGTTTACCATGAGTTTGTTTATCAGCAACCTCGCCTTTGACGATCCCTATATTCAGGCCCTCAGCCGCGTGGGCATTCTGACGGGGTCCGTGGTGTCGGGGATCATCGGGTTTTTGTATTTACGCTTTGTCGCCCATCCGGCAATCCCGCTGCAGGACAAAGGATAAACCATCATGTCAGCACGGTTGTGGGTGCGCCTTTTTGTGGTCACGTTTGTTCTGTTGGTGGCGGCGGTGATTGTGCTGCTGTATCGGGATCATCAACGCTACACCTTGGAATCGGCTTTGGTGCCCATCGTTAAGCCCGATACCCCAGAAACCAAAGTCCCCCCCAAAGACCCCGAAGGCATGGATATCCCCAACACCGAGCTGAGCATTTACGAACATCTGGACGATAAAAAAACCAAGCTGCCCAAATCAGGGGCCGGCGGCGCAATGCCGGCTGCGCCTGTGGAGGGGGTTAAGGAGGATGCCTTTGATGGGGCTGTGCCGCAAGAGGGCGAGGCGCCTTCCGAGGAGGCTTCGCAAGACCCAGCGTCCCCTGATATCCCCTTTATGCCGGCGTCTTCGTTAAAGGGGAACATGATGGATCTGGGATTTTTTCCCACACAGGAAGAAGCCAGCCAAACATGGGCCCGCGCCAAAACCGTTTTGCCCCCTACCTTTGAGGCGGCGCGGCCTATGTTGGTGCGGGATCAGGGAACCTTTCACCTGTATATTGTGGATATTCCCAGTCTGGCGCAGGGGGGCGAGGTTTGCACCATTCTCACCAAAATTGGCCTGCTTTGTCAGGTCATGGGACCGTAACCGACGAAGAAAGCCTAAATCCATGATTCCTGCCATTGTTGCCCTGTCGGGTTTGTCGTTGACTCAGGCCGAGCGGGACCTGTTTTTGAACCTTCCCCCCTTTGGCTTTATTCTGTTTCGCCGCAACTGCGAATCTGTGGATCAGGTGCGGGCCCTGACCCACGCGCTGGCGGATCTGTTTCCCCAGCGCGATGTCCCCATTCTGATTGACCAAGAAGGCGGGCGGGTCCAGCGTTTGCCGTGGTGTGATTTTCCGGCGGTGGGGTCCCTAAAAACCGACGATGCCATCCGGCTGCACGTTCAAAGCATCGCGGATCAGCTGTTGCCCGTGGGCATTACCGTCAATGCCCTGCCGCTGCTGGATTTACGCCTGCCGGATCAGGACCCCATCATTGGGGATCGGGCCTTTGCAGGATCCCCCCAAGAGGTCGCCCGCCAAGGCCAAATCATGATCGATGCCCATTTGGCCAGCGGCCTGATCCCCATCATGAAACACATCCCGGGCCACGGACGCGCCACCTGTGATTCCCACATTGCCCTGCCCGTGGTTACGGAATCGCGGCAGGTGTTGCAGGAAACGGACTTTTTGCCCTTTCGGTTATGCCGCGCCCCGTGGGCCATGACCGCCCACGTGGTGTACAGCGCACTGGATGATCAACCCGCCACCCTGTCCCCCAAAGTCATTCAGGACGTGATACGGGATGATATGGGCTTTGATGGCCTGTTGCTGAGTGATGATTTGGGGATGCATGCCCTCTCCGGCAGCCTGACCCAACGCACCCACGGCGCCCTGAACGCCGGATGTGACATCGCCCTGCATTGTTCCGGAAAAATTCTGGAAACGCAGGAGGTCCTGCGGGCCGCCGCAGAGCCTTTGGGGAAAAGGGTGGGGTGATAATACCCCCTAAGCATCCATCTTGAATTCTCCTCCCCCCTTGGTTATGGTGGGGCCTGATGTAAACTCTAAAGATTGAGATCATGGTATGCTGATGCGATGGGGCTTTGTTCGCCGATGGATGATGATGATGGCGTTTGTGGTGGCATGGGGGCCTGTGGCAAATGCCGAACTAAGCGTGGACATTAACCAAGGAACCTTTAAACCCATCCCCATGGCCTTTGCCGAATTTTCTGTGACGCAGGGGCAGGATGCCATGCTGGCGGAAAACATCCAGCGCGTTGTTCGGGCGGATTTGGAAACCACGGGCCTGATTCAGCCTGTGAACCCAATGGCCTTTCCTGAGGATCTGAATGTTTTTGAACAAATCCCCGATTTTGCCAGCTGGCGGGCCGTGTCCGTTCAGTTGATGTTAACCGGCAAGGTCGAGCGCACCAGCGCCAGCACCATCAAGGTGCATTTTAAACTGTATGATGCCCTGCGTTCGGAAACGCTGCTGCATCTCAGCTTAACCACCCCTGTGGATAATTGGCGCCGTCTGGCCCATTTGATCGCGGATCAGATTTATGAACGCATCACGGGGGAAACGGGGTATTTTGATTCCCGCATTGCCTTTGTGGCGGAAAGCGGCCCCCCCAAAAAGGTGCAAAAACGTCTGGCGGTGATTGATTCTGATGGGGAAAACCTGCGTTACCTCAGCGATGGGCGTAACATGGTCCTAACCCCCCGTTTTTCCCCCAAAGACCCCATCATCAGCTATTTGGAATACAAGGGCAACGCCACCCCGCAGGTGTATTTTCACCACATCGACACGGGCCGCAAACAGATTTTGGGCCAATTCCCGGGCATGACCTTTGCCCCGCGCTTTGCCCCCGATGGTCGCACCTTGGCCTTTAGTATGGAGGTTGGGGGAAATTCGGATGTTTACACTTACGACATTGCCTCACGCAGGCAAACCCGTTTGACCAATCATCCGGGGATTGACACATCCCCGTCGTTTTCCCCCGATGGCCGCCAGATTGTGTTCAATTCGGACCGTGGGGGCACCCAGCAGCTTTATGTTATGTCTGCCAGCGGCGGGGCCGCCGAGCGCATCAGTTTTGGCGAAGGCCGCTACACCACCCCCGTCTGGTCCCCCCGCGGCGATTACATTGCCTTTACCAAATCCCGCCGCGGCACGTTTTATATCGGTGTCATCAAACCCGATGGCTCGGGCGAGCGTCTGCTCACCAGCAGCTTTCTGGACGAAGGCCCCACATGGGCCCCCAACGGCCGCGTGATTATGTTTTTTCGGGAACGCCCCTTATCGCGGGGACAAAAATCTTCGGAACTCTTCACCGTGGATTTAACGGGCCGCAACCTGCGAAAAATCCCCCTAAACGTGCGGGCCTCCGATCCGGCATGGTCGGGGCTGAATCCGAATTATTAACCACAGAGCTTTGATTAGGGTGGGGGCGAGGAGGGGTGTTTTTTAATTGCGCTCGATACTGTCAGGACTTACGTAGAACCTTTGTCATTGCGAGCGCAGCGAAGCAATCCAGAAATGCCGCCACGGGAAAGACTGGATTGCCACGCCTCCTGCGGAGGCTCGCAATGACGATGTGCGTAAGTCCTATTGAAACTGTTCAGCATCTGCGATAGATATCATGATCTTGATGCTGCATTCTGTTGTCCTTCATTTCGGAATTTATCGCGTTATGCGCCGCTTCACCGCCGTCATCATCATGATGCTTTTTTTCCTTAATCCCCCCGCCCGCGCAGAGATTCCCATCGCCGTGGCCGGTCCCATAACCGGTCCCTACGCCAGCATTGGGGAACAGCTGCGGCGCGGTGCCACCATGGCCGTGGCTGACATCAACGCGGCAGGGGGGTTGCTGGGACAGCCCTTGTCTCTCAGGATTATGGATGATGTGTGCGATCCTAAGCAGGCCACGCTGGTGGCGTCCCAGCTGGTGAACGATAACGCGGCGTTTGTGGCGGGGCACTTTTGCTCCAGCGCCTCCATTCCGGCCTCGAATGTCTATAATGATGGGGGGGTGATTATGATTTCCCCCGCATCGACCTCCCCCACGTTGACCGAGCGCGGCCTGTCCAACGTGTTTCGGGTGTGTGGCCGCGACGATCAACAGGGGGTGATTGCCGCCGATTACATCGCCCGTCATTTCGGGGACCAGAGGCTGGCCATCATTCACGACAAAACCTCCTACGGCAAGGGCTTGGCCGATGTCACCAAACAGGCCCTGAACAATGCCGGCATTCACGAGGTCCTGTATGAAGGCATCACCACGGGCGAGCGTGACTTTACCGCCCTGATCACCCGCATGAAATATCACAACATCGGCGTCATGTACGTGGGGGGCTATTTCACCGAGGCCGGCCTGCTGCGCCGTCAGGCCCACGATCAGGGCCTAAACATCCCCCTGATTTCCGGCGATGCCCTGGTGACGCGGGAATACTGGACCATTGCGGGCAAAACGGGGGAGGGCACCCTGATGACCTTTAGCCCCGACCCCCGCAACAATCCCGAGGCCGCCAAGGTGGTGCAGGCCTTTCGGGACAAAGGCTATGAGCCCGAGGGCTATACCCTGTATAACTACGCCGCCGTTCAGGTGTATGCGCAGGCGGCCAAACGCGCCGGCAGCACCGATCCCAAAGCCATCCGCGACGTGATGCACGGGGGCACCTTTAACACCCTGCTGGGCCCCATAACCTTTGATGCCAAAGGCGATGTGACCAAACCCCAATACGTGGTGTATCAATGGTCTAAGGGTGAGTATCGGGAACTTGTGGGGGAGTGATGGGAAAAGAACCCAAAGAGATAACAGAATCAGACGAGCAGATTAGATTGGATGTTTTAAAGCATGAAGTGCTTCGTGGTTTGGAGTCCCTTCAATACGGTAGGATCCCTTACAATCTTGAGGATATCCTTGAGGAGACGCGCCAAAAATACGAACGCGCCTCCCACCCCCATACTTTCCTTTAAAAATCAAGGGGTCCGCTACGCCAAGCCGAAAAAAATCATCCTCCCTCAGCCCGCACAGCGGGCCTCGCTGCGGTATTTTTTCCGTCTTGCCCCTTGATTTTTAAAGGAAACCATCCCACCCCGCCGCGTTCTCCCACCCCCCCCTGATTTTCCTGTTGCATTGGGGGCGCAAATAGCGTAGATGTCTTTTTCTTTCTTTAAGAAATCGGCGTTTCTGTCATGCAAAAATGTTTTGTTCAAAAGCCCGCAAATGTGAAGGCCGAATGGCTGATCGTGGATGCTGAAAATCAGGTTTTGGGCCGTCTGGCGTCCCAGATCGCAAAGGTCATTCGCGGCAAGCACAAGCCGACCTTTACCCCCCACGCCAACGATGGTGATCGCGTTATTGTGATCAATGCCGATAAAATCCGCGTGACCGGAAAAAAACTGCAACAGAATCGTTTCCGTTGGCACACCGGTTATCCTGGTGGAATTAAAGAGCGTTCATGGAACGCCATTTTAAACGGCAACCATCCTGAGCGTTTGCTCTACAAGGCCATTGAGCGCATGATGCCCAAAGAAAGCCCCTTGGCGCGAGAGCAGCTTTCCAAAAACCTGCACATCTTTGCCGGAGCGGAGCATCCCCACGCCGGTCAACAGCCGCGCCCTGTCGTTTTGTCCAAATCGTAAAAAGAAAAGTGTTCTATGACGGATCTTGCAACCTCTGCCCCAGAAACCCCAAAAATTGATGACTTGGGCCGTGCCTATGCCACGGGCCGTCGAAAAGATGCTGTGGCCCGTGTGTGGATCAAATCCGGAACGGGAAAAATCATGGTCAATGGCCGTGAAGCCGGCGCTTATTTCGCCCGCGGTGTTTTGTGGATGTTGATTAACCAGCCGTTTCAGGCCGTGGGTCGCGAAGATCGTCTGGATGTTGTCTGCACCGTCAAGGGCGGTGGTCTGTCCGGTCAGGCCGGTGCTGTCCGTCATGCCATCAGCCGCGCGTTGACCAATTATGACCCCACCTTGAAATCGGCCCTGCGCCGCGAAGGCTTCCTGACCCGTGACGCCCGTGTGGTGGAGCGGAAGAAATACGGAAAAGCCAAAGCGCGTCGTAGCTTCCAGTTCTCGAAACGTTAAAAAACAGGGGCCTTCGGGCCCCTTGCTCGTCATGGTAGGGGGTGTTTTTATGCGCAGTGTTTTCCGTATGGTTTGCCTTGGGGTTTGGGTTGTTTTCTTGGGGTTTGTCACTACGCCTTTGGCAAGCGCCACACAGGACAGAATTCCCGATGACGTGGCAGCGCAGGAAACAGAAACCTGCATGAAACAGGCCCCCAAAGATCCCGCATGGTTCGGATCCGTCTATTGCCCCTGCGTGATGCAGCAAACCCAAAACAAAATCAGCTACAGCGATTATCAGGCCGTGACGAAGGAAATCACCACCCCCGATGCAGCCACGGGCCGCCCTGCCTTTGAAAAAAACAAAGGCGCCATGGAATCCATCGCCAGAACGTGCATGGTCTTGGTCCAAAAACGGGCTTTGAAGGAGAAAAGCTTGGCAGGGGACGGTGTGTCTGCGCCTTAGGGATAGGGGTGATTCACCCAAACCCATCGAAAGTTGGGAAGGGTACGAAGGGTTCCCCAAAAAGAAAAATTGGTGGCAGAGGATTTTGGGATAGACAGCATGACCACCCCCGCACTCCCCCCAGAAACTGAGATTTTATTGTATACCGCCCCTGATGGGATGGTAAAACAGGAACAGGCAGTTGTTTCCATTTTGGAAATACCTGCCGCCGATGGCAAGGTGTATGCAACACACTTTTACAGTCTGGATGATCTTAGTTCCAAACATGAAGAATAATCCATCTTTCATCTACCCCCCCCAACCAAACCATGGCCACCCCCCCAAAAACCGGCTATAGTGCTCGCCTGTTTTTTTCATAGGGGCGGCCGTTTGTGATCAAGGATCAACACCATAATGTGGCAGGGGATGGGCATGATGATCACGCCCAAAAGCCCCCCTTCCACGCCACCATCATCACCGTTTTTCCCGAAATGTTCCCGGGGCCCTTGGGGTTGTCCACCACGGGGCGGGCTTTGGGGCGCGTGTGGTCGCTGGACACGGTGGATCTAAAGGGCTTTGTCACGGGTCCCTTTGGCCGCGTCGATGACAGTCCCTTTGGCGGGGGGGCGGGGATGGTGCTGCGCCCTGATGTTGTGGGACAGGCGCTGGATACCGGCGGGGGGTTTCAGGGGCGCCCGTGCTATTATCTCTCTCCCCGCGGCAAACGGTTTACACAGGCTGATGCGGCCTCGCTGGCCAAGGGCAGCGGCGTCGTGCTGCTGTGCGGCCGGTACGAGGGGCTGGATCAACGGGTTTTGGATCATTACGGGATTCAGGAAATCAGCATGGGCGATTATGTCCTCAGCGGGGGAGAGATCGCCGCCATGGCCATGCTGGATGCCTGCGTGCGTTTGCTGCCTGGTGTTATGGGCAATGACGACAGCGGGACCGAGGAAAGTTTCAGCACCCCCCTGCTGGAATATCCCCACTATACCAGACCCGCAGAATGGAAGGGAATGGACGTACCAAAAGTCTTGCGTTCGGGCCATCATGCTGCTATTAAAGCGTGGCGCAAAGAGCAGGCCGAGAGGATCACCCGTGACCGAAGGCCGGATTTGTGGGAAATTTATACCTCTGGCACCCGCCCAGACTGTTTTGTGAAGGATGACTGAACCTATGAATTTAATCCAAACCTTGAATGCGGAGCATCAGGCCTCTTTATCCCAAGGCAAGGCGATGCCTTCCTTTGCCCCCGGGGACACCGTGTCCGTGGCCGTCAAAATTAAAGAAGGCGACCGCGAGCGGGTTCAGGCGTTCGAGGGTGTTTGCATCGCCCGCAACAACCGCGGACTGCACTCCACCTTTACCGTGCGGAAAATCTCCTACGGCGAGGGCGTTGAGCGTGTGTTTCCCCTGTACTCTCCCCTAATCGACAGCGTTTCTCTGCTCCGTCGTGGTCATGTACGCCGCGCCAAACTGTATTACCTGCGTGATTTGACCGGAAAGGCCGCCCGTATCCGCGAGCGCACGACAGGGGCCGGTTTTCGGGGTGCCAATGCCCCTGGTGCTGCCAAGGCTGCTGCCAAATCCGCAGCAAAATCCGCGGCAAAACCTGCGGCATCTTCCCCTGCATCCTCATCTTAAAATCGCCAGAGGTTTTCCATGAAAAGAACATATCAACCCAGCAACTTGGTCCGCAAGCGCCGCCATGGCTTTCGCACCCGTATGGCCACACCCAACGGTCGCGCCATCCTCAGCCGTCGCCGTCAAAAGGGCCGTTCCCGTCTGTGCGCATAGTTTTCGGTTAAAGACGATCCCTGCCCTTGATTTCTGAAAGAAAGGCCCCCCTTCATCATGTCACAGAATTTTTTTCGTTTTTTTGTTGTGGGCCTGTTGTTGATCATCGCTGTGTCTGTGTATCGCTACACGGATCGCTCTGTTTTAACGGCACAAGGGGGCATTTCAAAAGATGAGATTGCCAAAATCATCGAAGAGACCCTTTTGACCAATCCAGGCCTTGTGATCAAAGCCGCTGAAAATTATCAAAAAACGCTGGATCAAAAACAAAACGAAGACCGCCAAACCTCTCTGGCTGGGGTTAAGCCAGATCTGGCCAAGGCCACCTTTCCCGTTTTGGGCAATCCTGACGCACCCCTGACCGTGTACGAATTTTTGGATTACAACTGCGGTTATTGCAAAATGATGACCCCCGTCATCAATGCCATTGCCGATGCCAATAAAGATGTTCGGTTTGTGATTTTGGATTTTCCCATTTTGTCACCCTCGTCTGAGGATGCATCCCGCGCTGCCCTCGCTGCCAACAAACAGGGAAAATTCCGCCCCCTGCACGATGCCATGATGGCCCACAAAGGGGCGTTGTCCAAAGAGGCCATTTTTGATATGGCCAAAACATCCGGTTTGGATGTGGAAACCCTAAAGGCCGATATGACAGGCCCAGAGGTTTCTGACCAACTGGCCAAATCCAGAGACTTTGCCAAGCGCCTGAGCCTTAACGGCACCCCCAGCTTTTTGATCGGGGATGCCTTTATCCCGGGGGCGTTGTCCAAAGAGGCCCTGATGGAAAAAATTGAGGCCCTGCGCAATCCATCTGCCCCCAAAAATCCCTAAGTCCGCCCCATTGTTTCCGATTGTTGATGCAGGATTGTTTTTCCCCTTTGATCCGTTACAATGCTTGTATTATCCCTGTTTTATGAATCTTGACACCCTATGTCTACCTTGACCCCGTCTTTTGGGGATACCGCGTCAAAGCCAGAGTCTTCCGTGGATGTTCTGTCTTCTTTGGATTTAGAAGCAGCCATAAGGCAAATGCGCCAAGATAAAAACGCCGTGATTCTGGCGCACTATTACCAAGAGCCGGAGATCCAAGATCTGGCCGATTTTGTCGGGGACTCGCTGGATTTGTCGCGAAAGGCTGCCGCCACTGATGCGGATATCATGGTGTTTTGCGGTGTGCGGTTCATGGCAGAGGTGGCGAAAATCCTCAGTCCCCAAAAAAAGGTCCTGCTGCCGGACATGCGGGCGGGGTGTTCTTTGGAAACATCCTGCCCACCGGCGGCGTTTAAGGCCTTTCGAGAAGCCCACCCCGACCATCTGGCCTTGACCTATATCAACTGTTCGGCGGAGGTAAAGGCCCTCTCTGACATCATCGTCACATCCTCAAACGCCGAAGCCATCATTCGCCAAATCCCCGAAACACAAAAAATCATCTTTGCCCCCGACTGGCATTTGGGGCAATTTCTCATCGAAAAAACGGGGCGCGATATGCTGCTATGGCAGGGGTCCTGCATGGTGCATGAACGCTTTTCCGAAGAGGGCCTCGTGCGTCTGAAAACCCGCCACCCTGCGGCCGCCGTCATTGCCCATCCGGAATGCCCTGCCCCCATCCTGCGCCATGCCGACCATGTGGGATCCACGTCGTCGTTGATTGCCTTTAGCCGCAACACACCCTATCACACCTATATCGTCGCCACAGAACCTGGGATTTTGCACCAGATGCGTTTGGCATCGCCGGATAAAACTTTTTTGGATGTGCCTGGGCTGGACAGCACCTGCGCTTGCAACGCCTGCCCCTATATGCGCATGAACACCGTGGAAAAACTGTATCAATGCATGAAAACAGAACAACCCGAAATCATCCTGCCAGAGGCCCTGCGCCTTGCTGCCCTGCGCCCCTTAGAAAAAATGCTGGCCATGTCCCCGCCAACTACGCGGGTGTAGGGGGGCAAGGCTGGGTGTTGTTGTGGGCCACTACGGACACAAAAGCCACATGTTCCAAAACTTTGCAATTTTATCCCGCTCTATTTTACATTTTGTTAACCTGTTGCGGGGTATAATAATTTTTAATGTCGCTCCATCTTTGTTTTTGGCGCACGTGGTTTTAAAATCGCGTGCGTCATTTTTTATGGGGCAGGGCGGTCAGGATGGTCTCAAGGGCCCTGTCCAAATTGGATTCTGTCACACAAAACGGCAACACAACATCGGGGGTGACTTGGTGACGAATCCACGTCATCTGCCTCTTGGCATACCGGCGCGAGGCCTGCATCCCCAAGGTCATCATCGCCTCTTCCCCCAGCGTTCCCGACAAAAAAGCAGCAATTTCCGGAACCCCAATCATTTTCATGGCCGGATGATGGGGGGTTAGCTGACGCGCCAGCAGCGATTGCACCTCTTGCAGGGCCCCGCCCTCCAGCATCTGGGAAAAACGGGCGTTGATGCGGGGGTACAGCTCTGTGCGATCCGGCATCAGGGCCACAACGAAAAAGGGATGAGGGGACGGGCTTTCCTCCCCCCTTAGGGCATGTGGGCTTTGCCCTGTCATGATCCAAACCTCCGCCGCCCGCAGCAGGCGCAACCGATCATGGGGATGAATTTTTTTCACCAAATCCGGATGATACAGGGACAACAGGCGATGATACTGGGGGGGCGAAACCTCCTCCATCGTGTCCCGAATTAGGGACCTCAGGGATTCAGGCGCCGCGGGGCAGTCGATGATGCCCTGCATCAAAACCTTCAGATACATCCCCGTTCCCCCCACAAAAACAGGTTGCGGGGTTTGGGGCAACAGATGATCCAGCAGGTCCCTGACATCCCGATACCAATGACCGGCAGAATACAGATCCTCAACCCCCCGATATCCCAACAGATGATACGGCACCGATTGCCGCAGCGCTTCATCCGGCTGGGCGGACAGGCAGGGCAGCTCGTGATACACCTGCATGCTGTCCGCATTGATGACGCCGGATGCCAAATGCATAGCCAAATGATGCCCCAGCAGGGTCTTCCCACTGGCCGTGGGGCCAACAATGACAGGAAGCGGGAGAGGTGATGCGCTCAACAATCAAACGTCAAATCAATACGCCCCAAAGATATAGGCATCTTTTGACGCCACATCCCGCTGCAGGGTGTCAATGTTGCTCTGCAGGGCCAAATTGTTCGCATGCAACCGCTGAGAATGCGCCCGATACACATCACGGATGGACAACATGGCCACCGCCATATCAGGGGATTCCGACCGCACCACGGGCAAGTGACGGCACCCCTTTTGATCCATCACATCCAAAGCATGCTCCACCGGATCCATCAAATCAACACACACAGGAAACGGGGTCATCACTTGCGACAGGTGGGTGTCGCCCAACGATAAATCGGGCAGAACAACACGGTTCAGCAGGTCACGCTCTGAAAAAATACCCTGCAAACGATGGTCCTGACTCACCACCAGAATCGCCCCCACCCGTGCCTGTGCCATCAAGCGTATGGCATGAGAAACAGTATCATCGGGATACAGGGCGTGGGTCACATAATTGCGGATCACATCTTGCACCAATAGGTTCTTCATAATCCCCCCCTTAAAAAAAATGATATTGTGAAATTTTATTCATTTTATCAAAAAAAGAAAGAAACGCAAAGAAGAATCGAATCTATTATGATAGAGCAGAGAAAAAAAATCCCCATAACACGTTATTTTTCAACACGATAAGAAGATTTTTTTTAAAGCACCGGCCCCGTCCCCTGTCCAACACCAGGGGGATGGTTCAGGGCCTGATGCACAAAGGCCAAAGCCTGATCCGTGGCCTGAACCAACGACAACCCATGAGCCAGTCCCGTGGCCACAGCGCTGGAAACAATGCACCCCGTGCCATGGGTATGACGGGTCAGGATGCGGGGATGGGAAAAGGCGGTTTCGTTTGTGCCGTCTTTCAGAATGCTGATAATCATCGCCCCGTCTTCATGGCCACCAGTAATCAGGGCGGCGCGGGCGTGATGCAGGGGCAGCAATGCGGCCTCTATCGTGTTGGGCGTGATGCAGGTGACGCGGGGCAGCAAATCCTGTTTTAAAATCTCAAAGGCCTCCGCCTCAATCAACGGCGCCCCGTGGCTGGCCACCACGATGGGATCCAAAACAACGGGGCAGGGCAGGCGGTCCAGCAGCCCCACCAAACAGCGGGCAATGGCCGCGCTGCCAATCATACCGATTTTGATGGCCGCCGGCGGGGTATCGGCCAGCAGCGCCTCCACTTGCTCTTGAAACAGAGCGGGGTCTGTGGGCACCACGCGGGCAACGCTCAGGGTATTTTGCACCGTTTGGGCTGTGGCCACGGCCAAGCCATAGCCCCCCAGCGCGTGAATGGTTTTGATATCCACCAAAACACCGGCCCCGCCGCTGGGATCAAATCCCGCCACCGAAAGCACAACGGGGGGAGGGGACCCATCAGTCATCGCGGCGTTCCCATGTCCCATCGTGCTGCCCCAAAGGGTGGCAGGTTTGCAGGGTCTGGCGCAAATGATCCTCTGGAATGTGGGTATAAATCTGGGTGGTGGAGAGGTCTTCGTGACGCAAAATGGCCTGCAACGTGGGCAAATCCACCCCCCGATGCAGCAAATGCGTGGCCAAAGAATGCCGCAACATGTGGGCCGATAACGACGGCAGGCCGACCTTGGCCGCAAGATCCTTTAACTTTAAATCCAACTGTTGACGGGAAACGTGGCCTTGGCGGCTGTTGCCAGGAAACATAAAGGGGTTTTGGGGTTTCACTAAAAAATGGCCCCGCACCTCTTTATAGGCTTGCAACGCCTTGGTGGCCCCCAATGTTAAGGGCAACAGGCGCTCTTTCCCCCCTTTACCGGTGACCAAGAGGGCCTCTCCCTGATGCATCAAGGCAGAAAAAGGCAAACAAACCAGCTCACTGGCCCGCAGGCCCACCCCATACAGCAACTCGATCATGGCCAGCAGGCGTTTGTCCTCTGGCGTGATGGGGTTGTTGAACCACGCAAACAGCAGCCCCATCTGATCTTCGGTAAAATAATGGGGGATGGGGCGGTGGGCCGCCGGCGTTTTCAGGGTTTTTGTGGGATTATCGGGGCGCAGGCCTTCGGTTTGTAAAAACAAAAAAAATTGGCGCAACGCCGTAATGGCGCGGCTGCGGCTGCGGGGGCTCAGGGTCAGGGTTTGCAGATACGTTGCGATGTCCTGCCCACTGGCCGTGGTCCCCTCTGGCACCTTTTCCAAAAACGCCTTTAAATCCCGCGTATAGGCCATCAGGGTGTTGGGCGCCGCCCCCCGCTCAATGGCCATCATATCCAAAAAACGGGCCAGAAAGGTTAGGGCCTCTGGGGCAGAAGCCTCAGTGATCGTGGCCGTCATGGGAACCCTCGCCCGCAATCCAGCGAAATGTCCGGCTGCAATAGGGACAGGTGATCTGCGTTTGCGACCCCATGTTCAAATAAACGCGGGGATGCCCCAAAGCCCCCCCACCCCCATCACACGCAGGGCGCTTGGTGGAAACATCAATAATCTCAAAAGCTTGGGCATCATCAGCCGCAGAGGAAGAAACAGGCGTCGCAGTCATGACAAACCTCGGTGAAAAGGGAAAACACGTCTTTTTTCTAAAGGGTTTTAGGGCGGAAAGCTAGGGGGAAATGTGGCTTACTTAGGGCTGTTCATGTCTATGCATCGTCATACCGGACAAGGGAGCGCAGCGAGCGCTGATCCGGTATCCAGCACCACTGTCAAAAAGCGCAGCCTTTTGCCTTTGTATTGTGAAAACTACGGAACAAAACGCTTCGCGTTTTGGCATTTGCGCTGGATTCCGGCTCGGCGCTCGCTATCGCTCGCTGGGCCGGAATGACGCAGAATCGTTAGGTTCTGGCAGAAATGAACAGGCCTAGTGGGGTACCAAAGTGGGGAAATTCAATTCCCTCTCCCCAACCTCCCCGATGGGGAGGCGGGGCGGGGGATAAAGGGCCGGATGAGGGGAGGCTATCTCCTACTCCTCTTGCCCTTTATCCAACGAAAGAAAGTATCTTCATACTTCTCCATGGCGGAGGAGAGCCCGCCATCCTGAATCAGGATGGCTACTACTAAAATCACGCCAACAGCAGCGCAGATAATGATTAACAGTTCGCAGACAATGAAGAACGGTTCCATGAGAACAGGTTTTAGAGCCACAACGTAATCGGTAAAAAACGCTGTGACAGGACAGTTGAGCACCGAGAGGTGCACGCCCCACAGGAACAAGAAGAACCTGTTTTCTGTGAAGCTACCGATAATTCACCCTAATACAGAAGCCCTGCATACGTCAAGAATTTTATACAAAACTCTTCCCCCGCCGTGCCACAACCCGTGCCCCCAGTCCCACCAGACGGATAAAGCCCCCTGCGTCGCGGTGATCGTACGTGGCGCCGCCGTCTTCGAAGGTGGCTAGGGCCTCGGAATACAAACTGTGGGGGGAACGGCGGCCCGTGACGGTGACCGTCCCCTTATACAGGCGCAGGCGCACATCCCCCGTGACATAATGCTGGCTGGCATCAATGGCCGATTGCATCATCAAACGTTCGGGGGAAAACCAGTGGCCGTTATACACCAACTCGGCGTAACGCGGCATCATCTCGTCCTTTAAATGGGCCGATCCGCGGTCCAGCGTCAGGCTTTCCAACGCCCGCCGCGCCGTTAACAGGATTGTGCCCCCAGGGGTTTCATACACCCCGCGGGATTTGATTCCCACATACCGGTTTTCCACCAAATCCAAACGCCCAATGCCGTTATCCCCGCCCAAACGGTTCAGGGTGGCCAACAACGCCGCCGGCGACAGACCCTGCCCATTGACCGCCACGGGGTCCCCGCGCTCAAAAGACACAACAATCTCGCTGACGCGATCAGGGGCGGCCTCGGGGGAGGTTGTGCGTAAAAACATGGATTCCTCGGGGGCAACCCACGGGTCCTCTAGGGCTTTCCCCTCAAAGGACGTATGCAGCAAATTGGCATCCACGGAATAGGGGGCCTCGCCCTTTTTGTCCGACGGAACGGGAATATGGTTTCTTTCCGCAAATTCCAGCAGCTTTGTGCGGGATGTCAAATCCCATTCCCGCCACGGGGCAATGATCTGAATGTCCGGATCATGGGCCATATAGCCCAGTTCAAAGCGCACCTGATCGTTCCCCTTGCCCGTGGCCCCGTGGGCCACAGCGCGGGCCCCCACCTGATGGGCAATGTCAATTTGCCGTTTGGCAATCAGGGGGCGGGCAATGGATGTGCCCAGCAGATACACCCCCTCGTACAGCGCATTGGCGCGGAACATGGGGAAGACATAATCTTTGACAAAGGTTTCGCGCAGATCCTCAATAAAAATCTGCGTGATGCCCATGGCGGCGGCTTTGGCGCGGGCGGGTTCGATTTCATCCTCTTGCCCCAAATCGGCGGTAAAGGTCACAACCTCGCAATCCTTCTCAACCTGCAACCATTTGGCAATGACCGAGGTATCCAAACCCCCAGAATACGCAAGCACAACTTTGGTTTTCATACCATCATCCTTCTGTTTCCATGATGCCCCTTTCTACAGGATTCTGCCGGCCTAAGGAAGGGGTTTGGTGGGGCGCAGGACGCCCCCCCGCCGCATTTTTTACCTTAGGTTTTTTTCCCAGCATCGGTACAGCGATTCCTGCATGGCGTCGATCTGGTGCGGGGCCACCTTGAAGGTGATTAAGCCATCCTCGTCCTCGGGCTGCTTATCCAGCAAAGCCATCAGGGTCACCGCGGCCTTCATCCTCTGTTCCATGCTGGGCGTATTCTCCCCGTTAATCAGGGGATCCCCCTGCATAATGTCCTGAAAAAACGCCATCAAATCTTGGCGGCTAAGTTTGGGTTTGGTGGGCATAAGGGTATCTCCTTGAAAAAATAGGTGAATGATATGGGTTTGATGGGGGTATAGCTTTGGGATTGATTCATTTGATTTGATCTTGTACATTCCTTGGGTATGTTTGGGGTGTTTATGAACGATGTAACTTTTTTAACAGAAATACCAAAAAACGAACAAAAACAATTTGATGTATACGTACAGGCAGCCAGAAAAACGTTTATCCTCTCCCCTAAAGAAACCGTGAAAATTGTGTTGCGGGATCACGCGGAATTCATGGAAAATCTGCGAGAGGGCAAACATTTATCATCGTTGATTTCCCGCTTGCGGGATGAATCTTTTCGTTCATTCCTTATCCAAGAAGCCCAAATGAACGCCTATGTGCTGAACCATATTTCTGAAAAGTTCGCTGTTCCTGCGGAAAAATTTACAGCTCTTTATGATTGTTTTGAAAAAAGCCAGAAAGACATAAAACACAGATTGCGGGATTTTTTTGGGGATTTTTCGAGTCAAATTTATCCCTATATTTATAGCCTATCGTTAAGCAACACACAATCAAGACGGGCACGAGCAGGGAAAATTTTTGAGGGGATTGTTTATGGACTATACGATGTTTTGGGATATTCCTATGCATCCCAAACCAGCGTGGGATCTAAAAATTTTAAATCCAAAAAATTAGGGAAAATTGTTGATTCTCTCTTGCCAAGCCTTGAGGCCTTTGAACAAAGACGGGATAAAGTCATCATCGGAACCATGAAAACCACGCTGCGCGAACGCTGGCAAGAGGTCATCGAAGAAATTAACAGAACGGGCCTGCCCAGCATTTATCTGCTCACGGTGGATGAAAACGTTAGCCTGAACAAAGTCGAGCAAATGGCCAATCATAACGTCATTCTGGTTGTCTATAAAAGCGTTAAGGAACACTCATCCCTGCTTAACAAAAGAAATGTTATCAGTTTTGAAGATTTTTTCTTCAGTGAAATTCCTCAAACGTTAGAGTATTGGAAACCATCATGACCTTTCGGTTTATTGATTTGTTTGCGGGTATTGGGGGCATTCGTCTGCCGTTTGACGAACTGGGCGGGCGATGCGTGTTTTCATCGGAAATCGATAAATTTGCCAAAGAAACCTATTATACCAACTTTCGGGATGTTCCCCACGGCGATATCACAAAAATTCATCCCTCAGACATTCCCCCTTTTGATCTGTTGTTGGCGGGGTTTCCGTGCCAACCGTTTTCCCAGGCGGGTTTGCAACGGGGCTTTGACGATGCCAGGGGCACATTGTTTTTTTCCATTGCCAAAATTGTTAAAGAACACCATCCAAACGTGATTCTTTTGGAAAATGTCAAAAGACTCAAAACCCACAACAAGGGTCATACCTACCGCGTCATCGCGCAAACGTTGCAAGACTGCGGCTATACAGTGTCCAGTCAGATATTGGCAGCCAAGGATTTTGGCATCCCCCAAAACCGAGAGCGCATTTATATCGTCGGCCTGAAACAGGGCGAAACGTTTTCCTTTCCCCGTCCCACGTTGGAAAAAACCTGTGTTGGGGATATTTTGGAAAACACGGTTCACGACCGCTATACGTTGTCCGATCGTTTATGGGAAGGCCATCAAAAAAGAAAACAAAGCCATATCACCAAAGGCAACGGCTTTGGATACACGCTGTTTCATCACGCATCGTCCTATACCAACACCCTTTCGGCACGTTATTACAAAGATGGATCAGAAATTTTAATTGATCAAGGAAGCACGAAAAATCCACGCAAACTCACACCCAGAGAGGCCGCCCGCCTACAAGGTTTTCCCGATACATTTAAAATCCCCGTCAGCGATGTTCAGGCCTATAAACAATTCGGCAACAGTGTTTGTGTGCCCGTTATCCGTGCCATTGCCCAGAATCTCAGGCCTTTTTTGGTCTCTGATTCCCCGTCTTGCCCCCAGCAGCACCCAAAAAAAGAGGAAAAAGAGCGGGAAATGGTGGCTCTTTACTCTTAATCCCCTAAAAATGAATCCCACATTCATCCTTTTCGCGGTCGATCCAGCGGCCGGCGCGGGGATCGGTGGTTTGGGATGCGGGCTGGGTACAGGGAACGCACCCTACGGACAAATAGCCGCTATCCAGCAGGGGATGATGCACTTCGAGTTGGACACCGCCTTGACATAAATTTATTTTCAAGGCACACCCCCCAAAAAGAACCCCCCCATGCCGGTTGGCGGGGGGGGGTGCTGCAAACCCAACAAGTGTGTTACAAGTGGGTTATTGGGATGTGTCCCAATGCCTTCCTCTCCCCCAGAGGGGGAAAAAGGACCGTTTGCAGTGGCGACCACAGGCGGCGGTGACAAAGTAGCGAGCGTCTTCTTTTTTCACCATAAGGGTGTACACTGAGCCTGAGACTTCTACGTCCACAGATGCGAGGTTTTTCCCTTCTTTGAGAGTGACGCGTATTTCCAACCCTAATTTGTACAGGGACAGGATCCCTTGTACAGACGGTGGATCTGCGCCGAATGGTGCAGCAGGGTTGTACTCCATACCCAATTGAACAGCAAAAGTAGACATTGGATTGATTGGATTGGTGGTAAGGTTGACAAGTCAAGCAAGTGCACAGGATGCACTAGGGTAGATAAGGTGAAAAAAATCCTCCAAGATAGAACACACTTACCATAATATATATATATATCTGTCAAGAATTTTATTCATATTTTTTACGCCCCCATGGTTCGGGGCACTGGGCATGACAGCGTATTGTTTTGTTAGTTGTTATGAAAAGAACAAAGTGTTCTTCTAACCCCTAAAAATGAATCCCACATTCATCCTTTTCGCGGTCGATCCAGCGGCCGGCGCGGGGGTCATCGGTGTTGGTGGCGGGCTGGGTACAGGGAACGCACCCCACGGACAAATACCCGCTATCCAGCAGCGGATGATCTGGCAAGCCGTTGGTTTCCATAGAATACCGCAAACGGGCAAAGGGCCAGTTGTACAGGGGATTGATTTTGTAATGGGTGCCGTCGTATTCGATGGGTTCTAACGCGGTGCGGCTGCCGCCGTGATATTGCTTGCGCCCTGTGATCCATGCGCGGTAGGGGGTCAGGGCCTTTTGCAGCGGCAACACCTTTCGCAGTTCACAGCACCGGTCAACGTCCCGCTGCCACAGGGTGCCATCGGGATCGTCCTGATGAATCAGGGGATCAGGCTTTAACCAATGCACGTTGGTCAGATTCAGATGCTGGGTCAGGGTTTGCACATAGTCCAGCGTTTCGGGGAACAGTTTTTCTGTATCCAAAAACAAAACGGGCAGGGCGGGATTCACCTGCGCCATCAGATGCAGCAAAACGGCGGATTCGGTGCCAAAGGACGACACCATGGCCAGACCCGACGGAAAATCCTGCGTCAGGGCGCGGTGCATCAACCCCTCGGTGGTTAAGGCGCGATAGGTTTCCTGCAGGGTGTCCAAGGGGGGCAGGGTTAGGACCACATCCCCTCCAGATTATACAGCGCCCGCGCTTCAGGACGAAACAGGTGGACCATGACGGATCCCACATCCAAAACCACCCAATCCGTGGCCCCATAACCATCACGCCGGATGGGATGGGTGGGGGTGGCAAAGGTCTCAATGATCTTATCGGCCAGGCCGTGAATCTGGGCCCGTGAACTCCCCGTGGTCACAATCAGAAAATCCGTCATCACCGTTTTATCGGCAATGGGCAGAATGGTGATCTCTTGGGCTTTGTTGTCCTCCAAAAAGGCCCTCAGGGTCTGAACCTCTGGGGGCAGGGCATGGTGGTCTGTGGAGGGAACAGCAGATAAAACAGGGATCTGGGGCAAAGAAGGGTTCATAATCAGGACGCAGCGCGAAGTTCAGTCGAAGAAATCTGTGGTAACCGCAACCGCAACCGGCACCAGCCGGCAGGGGTTTCAAAAATCCTTTGGGGGGAGGTCTGATAATCAGAAAATGCGAAAGCAGCAACGGGATTCATAACGCCATTGTAACCCATCCGGTCAAACAGCGCAAGGCGATGCTGGGTCATAATCTGTTGCCACCGATCCCAACGATGGATATGGCAAAAGGAATCCCACCCCATCAGCCAGACAAACTGGGCTTTGGGATACGCGGCGCTTAGGGCTTGCAAGGTGAAATAGGTTTTGCCGTCCTCTGGCAAGCCCAAAACATCCATGTTGGGGTGGGTTTTCAGCATCCGGCGCACCGCGCTGCACCGCACATCCTGCGGCGGCGGCGCGTATCCCCCCGCAAAGTGCTTCAGCGGATTGGTGGGGGCAACCATCCACCACACACGGTCCAGATTTAAACGCGTCATGGCCTGCTGCGCCAGCGCCAAATGCCCCACATGCGGGGGATCAAACGACCCCCCGAGCAGGCCAATTCGGATTGACGTTGTGGGCGTAAGGATTCGGGGCAAATGCATGGGATGAGGGGGGGTGGAATCATGAGATCACGAACAGACTCTAAAAACCTTACCGTCTTTTTTCTTGGTTAACAAGGAAGCGGACGATCAAGAAACAAAAACCCCAAGACCCACCCCCGCCCCTGCGGGGCAGGGAAATGGGGGTGTCCTTGTATTCCCCTCCCTCGGAGGGGTGGCAGGCGCAAGCCTGACGGGGTGGTTTTTTGTGTGCGATAACCAACCACCCCGCCCCTGCGGGGCACCCCTCCAGCGGAGGGGAAACACAATCCCCCTGTCACCTGTCCCCCGTCACCTGTAACCTGATCCCCCCCCCGAATTCCATAAACATTGACTCTTTTAGGGATTTATGGCATAACAATCCTTGTCAAGGGATCCTTTGTATGAAAACCATACGCCCTGTTTCTTGGGTATCGGCCGCGCGAAAATCGTTTTGTGCTTTCCCTTTGGGGGCGCAAGAAATCATTCTCTCCGGCCTTACCGTGGCTGCTGATGGGGGAATGCCCCATTTGGCCAAGCCTTTTAAGGGAATGGGCTCCGGCGTTTTTGAAATTGCCCTCCCTTATCAGGGGGATGCCTATCGATGCGTTTATGCTGTTAAGTTAGCAGATGCCGTTTGGGTGCTGCATGCCTTTCAAAAAAAATCAAAGACAGGCATTAAAACCCCGCATCAAGAGGTTGATGTTATACGAAAACGTTTAAAGTCATTAAAAGAGGCTCTATCATGAATCAAGAAGAACCTTTCGAACTCATCCACGGCAGTGGTAACGTGTTTTATGATTTTGGTTATTCGGATGCGGATATCCGTCAGGCAAAGGCCCTGTTGGCGGCAAAAATTCTGAACCGTCTGGAATGCCAGGGGTTATCCCTTTACCAAGCAGAGGCTTTAACAGGCGTGCCCCGTTTGGAATTTTCCCGTATTGCTAAGGCAGATCTTTCCCGCCTGACGCTGGATCGCCTGCTTTATGTTTGTAACCGTTTGGGCACCCACGTTGGATTCAGCCTCAGCGAAGAAGCGCCTGCTGCCCTCTGATCCCCCCCCGCGTATCCCCCAAAACCCTCAAAATATACGCCTGATCATCGGGGGTGATGTGGGGGCGTTGGCTGAGCTGACAGCACGCATCCACCAGTGCAATCGCCCCCATATTAGCGGCGACGCCTTTCAGGCCGTGCAGGGTTTCGCGTTGTTGCTGGGGGCTTTGCGTGGCTAAGGTTTTTAGGGGCGTTTCATAATCCGTGGCCAAAAATTCCTGAATCAATGCCATCAGAACATCCTGCCCCACATCCTGAATCAACGTTTGCAAACGCGCAGAATCCAACAGGGGGGGCGGGATTGTCATGACGCCGCCGCTTGGGTTTGGGGCTGTGCGTCCTCTGTCCTGCAGCTGACAAAAACAAACGTGTTGTCATCCGGTACGTGATTGGGGCGGGTGATGTTCAGGTAGGCTTTGATCAAATCCAGAAAAAACTCCGGTGCGCTTTGCTGGGCCAGCGTGTTCAAGGAGGCTTCGGTAAAGGCCGTTTCGCACAAATCCGGATGCAACAGGCCGTCGCTATAGGCAAAAAAACATCCCCCATCCGGCAGCGGCACGGTGACGGCCTCAAAAACCGCATCCTCAACAATCCCCAGCGGCAGGCTTTGGCTTTCTGCGATATGGGTGCAATGTCCCTCAGCATCCCAAACAATCAATTGGGGGTGGGCGGCCGAGGCATAGGTCAGGGTATGCTGCTGCGTATCCAAAACCATCACAATCATGGTGGCAAAATGCCCCAGCGGCATATAGGCTTTCAGGGCTTTGTTAATTTTGGCCAGATACGCATCCGGATTTTCATCCGGCAGCATGGGATTATGCCCCATATAGGCCTGCAGCCACACCGTATGCAACGCCGCATGAACCCCGTGCCCACTGAAATCCACCAAAGACATCAGCACGCGATGCCCATCCAAACCAGAGACATGCCACATATCCCCCCCCAGCTCGGTAGAGGGGTGACAATACCCATCCACCATAACCCCATAACGCCCATGGATGGCCTGAATTTTATGGGGTGATGGCAACAGGGACCGTTGAATGTCATAGGCACGGCGCAGTTCATGCGCCACGCGCTTTTGATAACGCATCAAATCCTGCGTTAAAAACTGATGCCCCAAATGAATGGACACACGGGCCAGCAATTCGTCTTTGTGAACGGGTTTGGTGATTAAATCCGTGGCGCCGGCCTCAAAAGCCGCCGCGCGGTCCTGCGTACTGTCCATTTGGGTGATGACCAAAATGGGGATATCCTCGTGATCATGGTCCCGCCGGATGATGCGGCAAACGTCAAACCCGCTCAGATGGGGCATATGCAGATCCAGCAAAATCAGGTTTGGATTGTGCTGCTTTTTCATCTCCAGCGCTTCGATGCCATCGGCGGCCTCAAAAACCTGTCTGTATCCCTTGGTGGCCAGCAGGGCGCGGATCAAATGACGGTTCACCCTGTCATCATCCACAATCAAAATGCGGGCGTTGGTATAATAGTGCGGGGATTGCATTATATGGCCTCTTTCCAACAAAACCGCATTGTTAGTTCTTTGACCTTGGGATCAAAGCTCATCGCCTCCGTCAGGCGGCGAATCAAAGTTAATCCCCCAACGCCGTGCCCACGATCCTCTGTGGGTAAAGAAACCTCTGGATCCCCAAAATCTTTAACAACGATGGATAATCCCTCCGCCGTCGCATCACATGTCACAAAAACGGGGCGGGATCCCAAACGGGGATCGTCCAAACGGTCCTGCACCTGCTTTGTGATCCCGCTGTGGTGAATGTCCATCAATTCCAGATTGCCGTGCAGGGCCGCATTATACAGCGCCTCGTGCAGGCAGACCCTGACACAAAAACGGGTATCATCATCCATGGGTGGCAACGCCGAAATCACCCGGGTGGCACAGTCACTCCCCAGAATGGCATGGCTCGAAAAGGCAAACACCATAACCCCCAAACATAGATCCTGTGGGTTTATCCAACCACTTTGAACAACTGATCAAACTTGGCAATGTCCAAAATCCGCAGAACATCCCCCTTGGCATTGTTCAGCGACAGGGCCATTTTCTGTTTGATGCACGCATCCCGCAGCAACAACAGCATCCCCAGCCCCCCGGAATCAATAAAATCCAGATGTTCCAAATCCACGGTGCAGGATGTGCATCCCTGTCCGGACTGCAAATCATCCAGAATCCCCCGAAACTGATCGTGATCCATGGCCGTAAAATGGCCGCTAAGCGCGATTTTTTTGGTATTGCTTTGTGTTGTAACTTCAACTTTGCTCATGGCTCACCTCATTAAAAAAGTTCGATATCTTCACCACTGAAGGTTTTGTTTTCTTTCTTATTCAAACCCACCAAATCCTTCAGGGAACCGTCCTGTCCGCGGGTTAAAAAGGCCCGCAGACGTTTTTCGCGGCTTTCCTCCAGCGACAAAGCCGCAATGCCCTGATTTAGGGCTTGAAAGGCCTCTTGTTCAGAACCTTGCTTATCCGTCTTTGTTCCCATCAGGGCTTCCAGAGAATGCGACTGCAACGTGTTGCGCTTCGCAAAGGCCCGCATGGTGTCCGTGACGTATTCCAGCGCCTGCTTGGCGCGGTCCTGAACCTGAAAATTCGAAACCAGCTTACTGATTTCTTTGCATTTGATGGTGTTTTCCATGACGTTGCTCACCGTTTCGGAAAAATACTGGCTTTGTTTGACCAGATTTTTGGTGATGCGTTCGGTTTTTTCCTGCAGAATCATTTGCGGGATCATATCTTTGTTGGCCAGCCGCATCATGATTTTGTGGGATTCTGTCATGCCTTGGCGGATGGTGTTGATTTCTGCGCCCAGATTGTGCGCAAAGCCGTTGATCCCCTCGGCCAGCTCGCGCAGTTCGTCCGATACCACTTTAAAGGTGCTGCCCTCGGCTCCGGAACGAACCGCCTCAATGGTGGCGTTGATGGCCACCATGTTGGTGCGTGAATTCAAAACCCCGATTTTGTTGACCATGGCCTCAACACGTTCCATTTGCACCATGACGTTGCCCAAAACAAACACCAGATTCATGGCCTCTTTGGAATAAAATATATTCAGATCAATAATTTCTGAAAACGTGCGCGTGACAAAATCGGTGAACTCATCCAGGTTCATGTCTTTGTCTTCCACCTGAATGGAATTGGCTTGTTTGACCACTTGCTCTAAAAAATTTCCCTGCGCGGTGTTGATTTTGGAAATTTCCATAAAATTTCCCACCATGCGGCTGATCTCGTCCTCCAAATGGTTGGACAGGGATTCCACATCCGATGACAAATTTTGTAAAATGGAGGATTCCAAATCGCTGCCAGCGGCAACACAGCACAGAATGTCGTTGTGATGACTGGTATCCAGCGTCTTTTGCGGTATGCGGGGCAGGGGGTGTAAAGCGGGGTTCATGATGCGGCCTCGCAGTATTTCATAATTTTGGGGGCCATATCATTCAGGGCCAGTTCCTGACAAACCCCGCCCGCGGCCATGGCCGCTTTGGGCATACCGTAAATCACGCAGCTGGATTGGTTTTGGCCCAGAGTATGGGCCCCTTTATCCCGCATGACTTTCAGGCCCATGGCCCCATCGGTGCCCATGCCTGTTAAAACGATCCCCAGCGCTTTGGATCCAAAAACATCCGCAACAGATTGAAACATCACATCCACCGACGGACGGTGGGCGTTAACTTTTTCGCTATCCAGCAGGGACGCGATGGCATCATATTTTGTTTTCTTTACAATCAAATGACGGCCCCCGGGGGCGATATAGACATAACCTGGCTGCAAACGTTCCCCATCTTTGGCCTCAACCACGTTCAGGGGCAGCAAAGCGTTCAAACGTTTGGCCAAACTCTCGGTAAAATGGGGCGGCATATGTTGGGTCACCAGAATGGGTGGCATGATGGCGGGCAGATGTTTGAAAATGGTTTCCAGCGCTTCGACCCCACCGGTGGATGAACCGATGGCCACAACCATATTCTGTTTAATGGTAATGGGGGCCACCGCGCGTGCCGGTGGTTTGCTGCGCTGGGTTTGGATATTGGCTCTGGCCGCGTTTTTGACCTTTTCGCGAATGACATCCGCCATTTCTTCGATTTCTTTAAAGGCGTAATTGGATGGCTTGGTGATAAAATCCACCGCCCCCAGCGCCAAAGACCGCAACGTCACATCCGCCGATTCTGTGGTTTTGCTGGAAATCATCACCACGGGCATGGGTTTTAACCGCATTATTTTTTCCAGAAAGGATACCCCGTCCATATGGGGCATTTCCACATCCAACGTCAAAACGTCCGGATTTAGGGTGTTCATCATCTCTTTGGCCTCGATGGGGTCATTGGCTGCCCCCACCACGTGCAGGGCGGGATCCGCCTGCAGGATCTCTGTTAACAGCTTCCGAATGAACACGGAATCATCGACAATCAAAACTTTAATGGGGGTCATGGGATCACCTAAAACAATTCAATTTCACAGTCTTTGGGTTTAAAGGCACGTTGGTAGCGTGTTTCTTGTTTAATAATGTCTTGATTTTCCCCTTCCACAGGCACTTTCCTTTCAATCACGGTGCCTGTGGCCGGAAAATAAAACAAACGTCGCGCAAACCGTTCCCCCAAACTTTTTTGGGTAACATGTAAATTTTCAGATCGGACGTAATCGTTAATAAAGGCGATGTTTTTATCCCCCACCCCCATGATATCCCCCAGGATCTGGCCGCCGCCAAAAATTTTGAGTTCCAGATCCGTGCGTTTGCGTCCCAGGGTCAGGATTTCGTTGATCAAAACCTCCATGGCAAAATTGCCAAACCGCATCCCCGCGCTGCTGCCGCCCCACGTGCCAGAATCACTTTTGGGCAGCATAAAATGATTCATCCCCCCCCGTTTGGTTTTGGGGTCATAAATGCACGCGGAAATGCACGATCCCAAAACGGTGGACAGCACTTCATCAACCGCATGGCTGACATAATGATCCCCGGGCAAAATTTTCACCACATAGGCATCATGCTGCGCATCATAATAGGCCTCGCGCCCATCACGGGTTTTTTTGATTTTGATTTTGGACAGGGTGGGTGTCATGACGCAACTTTCTGGTAAATCGTGCGCCCGACCATTTTCAGGGGTAAATGTTTGTTCCGTACACTTTCCGAATGCCCCAAATACAGATACCCCCCAGGTTGCAAAACATCACAAAACTGCGAAATGATTTTGTTTTGCAATTCATGATCAAAATAAATCAACATGTTGCGGCAAAAAATGATGTCAAATTTATCCCGCAGGGTCCATGGCTTGATGACATTCAGTTGATCAAAACGCACCATGGATTTGACCATGGGACTCATTTCCAGACAGGTGCCATTTTTCCGCACCATGCCATTTTGAAAATAGCTTTCAGGAATTTGGGATTTTAAATCCAAACTGTACTGCGCCTTCATCCCGTGGGCCAGAACGTTGCTGTCCAAATCCGTGGCCAGAATGCGGATGCTTCGCGCCACCGTTTCGCTGTTGTTTCCCGCCAGGCTCAGGGCCAAACTATAGGGCTCCTGCCCCGAAGAACACCCGCACGACCAGATGGACAATCCCCGTTTCACGGGGCAAAAGGTCTCAATCAAATGATCAAAATGATGCTCTTCGCGAAAAAACAGGGTATGATTTGTGGTCATGCTGTTGATTAAAAATGATATTTCATCGTCCCCTTTGCGGGATGACAGCAGCATCAGATAATCGTTGAAATTCTCCAGATTCAGGGCCTTCAGCCGTTTCACCAGCCGCGCATACATCATATCTTTTTTTGACAGCTTCATGGTGATGCCGGTCTCGCGCTCTACGCGGCCGGCAATATCCAGAAACTCGCCGTCAGAAAAAGAAATTTTGGCTAAAGGGCTGATGGCCATTATGGGGATTCCTAATGTTTCTTTTCTGGTTTGGCCAGAAAATCATCGTCATTGACGGGCAGTTGGTTGCCAATCAGGGTTTGAATATCCAGCAGCATGGTCATCATACCGTTGCTTTCGCCCAATCCCATGACGCTGTTCATGCGTTCCAGCTCTTTGCCGCGGTTGCGGGGGGGCGCTTGGATTTGATCCTGGGAAAACGATAAAATGTCCGAAACCGCATCCACCAGAAACCCAACGATGCGGCCCTGAATGCACACAATCAAATTCACGTGCTCTGTGCTGGGATGGGTTAGCCCTTGGCCAAAAACAGCCCGCAAATCATAAATCGGCACAATTGCCCCGCGCAGGTTTAAAACGCCCCGCATACTGGTGGGCGTGTTGGGCAGGGGGGTCACGTGGGTCCAGGCCTTAATTTCCCGCACATCCTTGATGTTCAGGCCATAATGCTTTCCATCGACGTAAAAGGTCACAAACTGCTGATCTTCCTCAACAGCGTTTTCGTTCAGGGTTTTGGCAAGGCTGTTCATAATAACATTCTCCTTTTTCGTGTTGTGTTCAGGCGGCGAAAGCTAGGGAATCGCCCTGTTTGGTGTGCAAATCATACAGCGACGCAGGATCCAGAATCAGGGCAACACTGCCATCCCCCAAAATGGTGGCGGATGAAATGCCCTCGACGGGATCATAATTTTCCTCTAAACTTTTGATCACAACCTGCTGTTTTCCCACCAATTCATCCACGAACAGGGCAAAGGTGGTCTGTTCGCTTTCCACAATCAAAACCAATCCCTGCCATGGTTCGTCATAGCGTGCGGGGATGTTAAACAAACGGTTCAAGCGCAACAGGGGGATGTAATGATCCCGCAGATCCAGAACTTCGCCGCCCTCTGTGATGGTGGCAATGTCTTGGCGTCTGGGGCGTAGGGATTCCAAAATGTTGCTGATGGGCAAAATCAATTTTTGCGATCCCACCCGCACAATCATCCCATCCATCACCGCCAGCGTCAGGGGTAAGGACAAAACAAAACGGGCCCCAACACCAGCTTCGGATTTCACGTAAACCTTGCCGCCAATGGACTGGATGTTGCGTTTCACAACATCCATACCCACGCCGCGGCCCGAGATGTTCGATATCTGCTCCGCCGTAGAAAAGCCAGGGTTGAAGATCAGTTGGTGCAATTCATCGGGGCTCATCAAATCAGGGTTTTCGATCAGGCCCCGCTCTTTGGCTTTTTCAGCAATTTTTTTGGTGTTTAAACCCGCGCCATCGTCCCGAATTTCAATCAAAATCCGCCCGCTGCGATGACCGGCAGACACGCTGATGGTACCCTCTGGGTTTTTACCGGCGGCTTTGCGGGTTTCAGCATCCTCAATCCCATGATCAATGGCGTTGCGAATCAAGTGGGTCAGGGGGTCCGCCAAATTTTCAATAACTGTTTTGTCCACTTCGGTTTCTTCCCCAGTCATGATCAGTTTGATCTGTTTGCTCACATCTTTGGACACATCCCGAACCAGCCGCGGTATACGGGCAAAAGCCATCCTGACTGGCTGGGCCCGAATGGCCATGACATGATCCTGCAGTTCACGGGTGTGGGTGGACAGCTCTTCGATCCCGCGTGCCAGATGGGGGTATCCATCCCGCGCCAGCTTTTCAGCCTGTTGGGACAGCATGGCATGGGTGATGACCAGCTCGCCCACCATGTTGACCAAACGATCAATTTTATCCAGATCCACCCGAATGGATGACACTTTGGCTTCCCCTGTTTCGATTGCCGGAGAGGCATCAGAGGGGGGTGTGGGTTTCATCTCTCCGGCAACCGTCCTGTCTGTTTCGGTGATGGTTAAATCACAATCATCCAAAACAAATTCAAAAACTTCTGTGATGGCATCCTTGTGGTGGGTGGTGGTCAGCGTGATGGTCCATGATAAATAACCACCCACGGCATCCATGGCCGATAAATCCGGCAAGGCATCCACATTCACCGACAGGATCATTTCCCCCAGACCCCCCAATTCCCGCAGCAACAGCAGGGGCTCGTTGGCCTTTTCATACAAACGGCTGTGGGGTTTAAAAACGATGGTATAGGTGCGACTCGTCCCTTTTTTCGTATCAGAGGACGACGCCTGCGCAGCGGGCAGGGGCGCATGTTCAGCCCCATCCATATACTGCGAAAGGTCCGCTTTGGCCTTGGCATCGAAAGTTTCGGCCAAGATTTGATCCTGTTCCGCCGCCCCCACAATGGCCGCCAAAACATCAGAGGATGTAACCAGAACCTCCATCAATTCGGGATCCAGCGTCAGCCGGTGATCCCGCACAGAATCCAAAACCGTTTCAAAAATATGGGCAAAGGACACGATGTGGTCACATCCAAAGGCCCCTGCGCCCCCCTTGATAGAATGCACAGCGCGGAAAATCGCATGCAGATGTTCGTCCTGATAATCTCCGGATTCCAAAGACAAAAGCAATGTCTCGATTTCCTGAAGACGCTCGTGACATTCTTCGAAATACGTTTTGCGAAAAGATTGCATATCCATGATCGTGATCCCCTACGCGGCAACCTTGTTGACAACCTGAATCAGCTTTTCAGGGTTAAAGGGTTTGACGATCCAGCCCGTCGCCCCCGCATTTTTCCCCTGATCCCGTTTTCCCTGTTCGGATTCTGTGGTTAAAATCAGAATGGGGGTACTCTGGTATTGGGACAGACCCCGCAAATGGCCGATCAACGTGATACCATCCATATTGGGCATGTTGATATCTGTGATGATCACGTCAAACGTGCCTTCCTGCGCGACTTTCAGGCCATGCGCCCCGTCATCGGCGGTGGTGACGGAAAAGCCTGCCTCAGTCAGGGCAAAGCTGACCATATCCCGCATGGTTTTGGAATCATCAACGGCTAAAACAGTTTTTGACATAAGGAACTACTCCGTCATTTGGTGATACAGGCTTTGGCAGCCAAGGTCCGAAAATGCACGTTCCATCACAGAGGACGGGTGGGCCAAACGCAAAATTTTGCTTTGCTTTTGAAATCCCAAGGCTGCCGCAATCAAAACCTGAACAGCGGGGGTGGTGATTTTTCCCACCTTGCTGGCATCCAGCGTGCATGTCTGGCGCGCCGGCGTATCCTCCAGGGCCTTCTGAAGCCAAGTCAGAACCTCCCTCGCCTGAAACAAACCCATATCCACAGATAGCTGCATAAAACACCTCGGGAACAACCAAAACGTTCATTTGTAAGATAATCCAACTTTAGGATGTATCTGTTAAGATAACGTGAAGGAGTGCAGGGATTTTCCCTTAAAACGCACCCTCAAAACCAGTTTTCATTAGACAAACACAGCGCAGCTTTTCATAATGGGTTTTTTTCAGGCTATTAGGATTTTTACGCTATGACTGTGCCCATGATTTTGACGCTGACGCGTTTGGCCATTTTGCCGTTGTTTTTTGTTTTGATGATTTTGCCCTTTTCTTGGGCGTCTTACGGGGCTTTGATCGTTTTTGTTGCGGCGGCTTTGACGGATTTTCTGGATGGTTTTTTGGCCCGCAAGTTGGGGCAGACGTCGGATTTGGGCGCCTTTTTGGATCCTGTGGCGGATAAACTGTTGACCTTAACCGCCCTGATTATGTTGGTTTTTGTGCATCAACTCAGTATGGTGGGTCTGCTGGCCGCCCTGTGCATTCTGTGGCGAGAGGTCGGCATCATGGCCCTGCGTCAGGCCATGGCCCACAAAGGCCACCCTGTTGAGGTCACATGGATTGCCAAGGTTAAAACCGCCGTGCAGTTTTTGGCCATAACCCTATTGTTGCTGGCCTTTGCGCGGGAGGATGAAACCATCAACATCAGAGGGGATGAAACCATCAACATCATTGGGCAAGTGCTGTTGGTGTTGGCCGCCCTGCTCACCATGCACAGTTTTATGGGGTACGTCCAAGCGGCCCTGCCGTTTTTCAAAGACGCCGATGTTCAAAAGCATGACGAGGAAACGTTGTGAGCCTATACGCGTTTCTGGATGACAGCCTGCCCCGTTTGGTGTCCGCTTGCTTTGATGCGGGGGATTTGATTTTGCGCCATTACAAAGCCGCTTTAACCCCCGAGGTTAAGGCCGATGGTTCCCCATCCACCGTGGCCGACAAAGAGGCCGAGGCCATTTTATGCGCCACCCTAAACGCCCTACCTCAGCCTTTCCCCATCATTGCAGAGGAAGCCTTTGAGGGGAAACTGGCACTGGATGTTTCCCACGAAACATTCTGGCTGTTGGATCCGCTGGACGGAACCCGTGAATTTCTGAGCCATACCGACGAATTCACCGTCAACATAGGTTTGGTCCACCAAGGCATCCCCGTGTTTGGCATGGTGTATATTCCTGTGGAGGGCCTGCTGTTTTTTGGCCGTCAAGGCCGAGGCGCCTGCATGATGCAGAGGGATGGCATCGCAATCCCTTTGACGGCCAGCACGCGCCCCCTGAATCAGCTGCGGATGATCACCAGTCGCCAGACCAAGGCCTCCCCCCAAGCCTTTTTGGACAAAATCGCCCCCATGGCCCAGGTGACCACAGAGCTGCACGCCGGCAGTTCCCTGAAATTCTGCCGCATTGCGGAGGATCGGGCCGACATCTACCCCCGCCCAGGCCGCACCATGATGTGGGACACCTGCGCGGGTGATGCCCTGCTGCGCTCTATGGGCGGCATGGTCATGGACGCCACAGGCGCCCCCCTGAAATACGATTCCAAAACCCTAGAAAACCCCCCCTTTATGGCCCTGTCCGCGGGGGTTTGGGGGGTGCTGGTGACAGGTGACAGGTGACAGGGGAGGGGTGATGCCTTTACCCACGTTTGCCGGTGCAAAAATCCTCATGCTTTTTTCATGAAAACGTGATTTTATAATTAAAATTCACAAAACTGCACATGGATAACCTTTTTTCACGTTCTGTAACCGTTTTTCATGATCGTCCCCTGCCAAAGGATGCGGCGATGGTGGCGGGTTATGCTTGGTTGATTCAGGACTATGGACTTGACGTTGTGTTACCGGAAAAATTGGTGGCCATCAGCCATAAGCATCAACGCAAAGCGCAGGAGTCTTGGTTGCTGCTGACACCGCGCCACGCGCCAGAAAATACAGCGGCTGGGCATCTTGCCTTGGCCTTGCGGTATGAGGGGGTTGATTTAGGGGTACTGAATGCCCTGTTCTCCGTCTTGCCTTCTGCGGTTCTGGAAGATTGGCTGCTGCAAGAACCCACGAGCGCATATGCCCGCCGCTGTTGGTTTTTTTATGAATGGTTGACGGGAAATCGGCTGAATATCACGGATGCCACCACCAGCAACTACGTCGATGCCCTCGATCCGGCCAAACAATATGCAAGCACACCCATACCCTCGTCGCGTCACCGCGTGCGTGATAATTTGCCGGGGACGCCCGCTTTTTGCCCCTTGGTGTTTGTGACGGAAACGCTGGAGAGCTATCGCGCCCAAAACCTCCCCTCTGCAGCAAAGACTTTAACAGGGGCCGTTCATCCCGATGTCCTCAGTCGCGCTGCGGCCTTTTTATTGCTCAAAGACTCCAGGGCATCGTTTGCCATTGAGGGGGAGCGCCCCAGTCATCAACGGGCAGAACGCTGGGGACAGGCCATTGGTCAGGCGGGCGAACGCCCCTTAACGCTCTTAGAGCTGGAGCGCCTGCAACGTCTCATCATCCCCGACAGTCGTTTTGTGAAACTGGGACTCCGCAAAGAGGGGGGATTTATTGGCACGCACGATCGGGAAACAGGCACCCCCTTGCCCGATCATATCTCATCCCGCTGGCAGGATCTAGAGAGCCTGCTGGGTGGCCTCATGGCGCTTGATAGGCGCGTGAACAATAGCCCCCTTGATCCTGTCATCGCGGCAGCCCTGCTGGCCTTTGGATTTGTGTTTATTCACCCGTTTGAGGACGGAAACGGACGCCTGCACCGCTATCTGATCCACCATGTCTTGGCCGAACGGGGATTTGCCCCAAAGGGCGTGGTTTTCCCCATTTCAGCCGCAATTTTACGGAATATCCATGCCTACAAAGCTGTGCTGGAAACGTATTCAAGGCCGCGCCTTCCCCTGATCCGTTGGCAGCCAACGGCACGGGGAAATGTGGAGGTGCTGAATGATACGGCGCCGCTGTATCGCTATTTCGATGCCACCAAAATGGCGGAGTTCCTGTATGCGTGCGTTCAGGAAACGATCAAGACCATTCTGCCCGAAGAAATACGCTATCTAGAGCGGTATGATACCCTAAAAACCCGTATTGCGGCACGTTTTGATATGCCCGATTACCGATTGGATCTGTTGATTCGTTTTTTGCAACAAAACAACGGAAAGCTCTCAAAACGCAAACAAAGCAAAGAATTCTCGACCTTGACCGCTGAAGAAGCCCTCTCTCTGGAACGATTGTATCAAGAGGTGTGGGACGGGTAAAGTATACCCCCCCCAAACCAACACACCATCTCCAATCCCATTATACTCCCCTGTCACCTGTCACCTGTCACCTGACACCTTGCACTCCCCCCAAAACTATCTTAATCATAACGCTATGCGTTTTTGGTTGATGGTTTTTGTTGTGGTCTTTTCCGGCTTGGCCCATGGGGCGGAGGTGGGGGAGGTCACGGGTATGCCGCTGGGGCGGTATGCGTCCCTGAAAAGTGCTGAGGTCAATGTGCGCACCGGCCCGGGCACCCGCTATCCCATTTTGTGGGTGTTTCAGCGGGCCCAAATGCCCGTGCAAATTGTGGGGGAATACGAACACTGGCGCAAAATACGGGATTTTGAGGGGACCGAGGGCTGGGTTCACAAAGCCATGGTCTCTGGCACCCGCACCGCCATCGTGATTCAGGACGGCTTTACCATGCGCAGCGCCCCATCGGAACAAAGCCCCCCCGTGGCCCGCCTATCCCCCACGGTGGTGGGCGTTCTTGAGGAATGCGAAAACGGCTGGTGCTTGATTCAGGTGAAAACCTTTACGGGCTGGGTCAAGGAAACCTATCTATGGGGGGCGCTGAAATCATGACCCAAGATCTGGGGGACCTGATCACGGCTATGGCCCATGGGGCCCGCGCGGCCTTTTCTGTTTCGGCCCTGTTGTCATCGCATCAAAAGCAAACCATCCTGCATCAGGCTGCCACCTTTTGCGCCGAAGACAGCAACGCCATTTTAAAAGCCAACGCGCTGGATATGCGCGAAGCCGAGGCCGGCGGCCGCAACGCCGCCTATTTGGACCGTTTGTATCTGGATGCAGGCCGTTTGCGGGGTATACAGGATGCCCTGCACGCCATTGCCGATCAGCCCGACCCCATCGGCGCCATTTTGGAATCATGGGACCGCCCCAATGGATTGCACATTGAAAAGGTCCGCATCCCGCTGGGCGTCATCGGCATGATTTATGAATCCCGCCCCAATGTCACGCTGGATGCGGCGGCGTTGTGTTTGAAATCGGGCAATACGGTGCTGCTGCGGTGTGGATCGGACAGCTTGCAAACCAGCTTGGCCCTGATTCATGGATTGCATCGCGCCCTGGATCAGGCCGGCATCACGCGGGATGTGGCGCAGGTGATTCCTGCGCCGGATCGGGCGGCGGTGCCCCTGTTGCTGGGCCAGCGGGATGTGATTGATGTGATCATTCCCCGCGGCGGGCGCTCTTTGGTGGCCGAGGTTACCCAAAACGCCACCATGCCGGTGATTAAGCATTTGGATGGGATTTGTCATTTGTATATTGATCAAAACGCCGACAGGGAACGCGCCCTTTCCGTCACCCTGAATGCCAAAATGCGCCGCACAGGGGTGTGCGGGGCCGTGGAAACGGTGTTGATTCATAGGGATGTTTTGGCCTCTATCGGCGGCCCCCTAATTGAGGTTTTGCTGGGCGAGGGCTGCGAAATTCGGGGTGATGCCCATATTGTCGCCCTAGATCCCCGCGTGATTCCGGCCACGCCGCAGGACTGGGATACCGAATATCTGGCCCCCATTCTGTCCGTGGCCACGGTTGAGAGCCTACAACACGCCGTGCAGCACATCGTCCGCCACAGTTCCCACCATACCGATGGGATTATTACGGACAATGCTGATGCCGTGGCCTTTTTTCAACGTCACGTGGACAGCGCCATTGTCATGCACAATACCTCCACCCAGTTTGCGGATGGGGGGGAGTTTGGCTTTGGCGCGGAAATTGGCATTTCCACCGACCGTTTTCACGTGCGGGGCCCTGTGGGGGCGCAGCATCTGACCACCACCACCTACCGCGTGTCCAGCCCCTCAGGCACGGGGCTGCGTCGTTGATATGACCTTGCTCATGGCCATTGAAAGCAGCTGTGATGAAACTGCGGTGTGCCTGATGGATGATACGGGGCGGGTTCATGCCCATGCTTTGTATTCGCAGGTGTCAACCCACGCCCCCTACGGCGGGGTGGTGCCCGAGTTGGCCGCCCGCGCCCATACCGACCATCTGGACATCCTTGTCACGCAGGCCCTAAACGAGGCCGGCGTCACCCTGCGGGATATTGACATCTTCGCCGCCACCACCATGCCCGGGTTGATGGGGGGGCTGATTGTGGGGGCCACCTTTGCCAAAACCTTGGCCATGGTGCACCAAAAACGCTTTTTGGCCGTGCATCATCTGCAGGCCCACGCCCTGTCTGTGCGGTGGGAGCATGATGTGCCCTTTCCCTATCTGCTCTTGCTGGTCTCAGGCGGGCATTGCCAGTTGATTCGGGTTCAGGGGCTGGGCAGCAGCATCCTGCTGGGCGAAACGCTGGATGATGCGGCGGGGGAGGCCTTTGACAAGGCCGCCCGTTTGCTCGCCATCGGCTTTCCCGGGGGCCCCGCCATCGAGACAGCCGCCGCGCAGGGGGACCCCAACAGATACCCCTTTGAGATCCCCCTAAAAACCCAAAAAACGGGCTTTGCGTTTTCGTTTTCGGGGTTAAAAACCGCCTTGGCCCAGCGTTTGGCCCAGTGGGAGGGCACCCCTTCCCATCAAGACCGCTGTGATCTGGCCGCATCGTTCCAACAGGCCATTGCCCAGCACCTGATGCGCGTGTGCGCCCGCGCGTTTGCCATGCCGGATGGCCCCAAAACCCTCGTCGTGGCGGGGGGGGTGGCGGCCAATGCAACCCTGCGGGCGGGATTAACGCAGATGGTTCAGGACCATCACGGCACCTTTGTGGCCCCGCGGCCGGACATTTGCACGGACAATGCCATTATGATTGCTTGGGCCGCGTGGGAACGGTTGCGCCACGATCCCTTGGCCTCTGACCCCTTAACCAGTCCCCTGAAACCACGGGATGCCTTTGTGGAAAGCCCCCCATCATGACCGAAACACCGCTGCAGCATTTTATGGGTCTGGCGCTGGAAATGGCGAAACAGGACAAAAACGAAGTCCCCGTGGGCGCCCTGATGGTGCAGGGGGGCACCATGATTGCCCTGCGTCATAACGAAGTCATGCACCGCCAAGACCCCACCGCCCACGCCGAAATGCTGGTGATTCGGGATACCCTACGGATTTTGGGGCAGATGTATTTGCCCGATTGTACCCTGTATGTGACGCTGGAGCCCTGCGCCCTGTGCGCCGCCGCCTGCGCCGCCGTGCGGTTAAAGCATGTTGTCTTCGGCGCCTATGACCCCAAAAGCGGCGGCCTGATCCACGGCGCCCGCGTTCTGGACCACACCCACCACAAACCCCTCATCACCGGCGGTGTCATGGAAACGGAAAGCCAGACTCTGCTGACGGGGTTTTTTAGAAAGTATAGGGGGGGATCAGGTGACGGGTGACAGGTGACGGGTGACGGGTGACAGGGGGATATTTTTCTGTCCCAAAAACCATTTCAGCACTTACCCATTGTCATTGCGAGTCTCCGGAGGAGGCGCGGCAATCCACTTTTCTCGATCGTGGCATTTCTGGATTGCTTCGCTGCGCTCGCAATGACGAAGGTTTTGCATGATGCCTGATTGGCAGGGCGGTTCATGTCTATGCATCGTCATACCGGACAAGGGAGCGCAGCGACCGCTGATCCGGTATCCAGCGCCACTGTCAAAAGGCGCAGCCTTTTGCCTTTGTATTGTGAAAACTTAAGGAACAAAACGCTTCGCGTTTTGGCATTTGCGCTGGATTCCGGCTCGGCGCTCGCTATGGCTCGCTGGGCCGGAATGACGCAGAATCTTTAGGTTCTGGCAGAAATGAACAGCCTTGGTGTGCGTTTTCACCCCCTTGCTTATTTTGTAATTTTTGTATATTATGAACAATCCATGGACATCCAAAAGGTTGATTATGATTCAGATCCCTGCCTCCAGTGTGCGACGGGACTTTGCCCAAGTGATGGATAATGCCCAAAAAGAGGCCGTCATCGTCCGCAAGCATGATCGGGACTATGTGGCCATCATTTCCATGCAGGATTATGAACAACTGGTGCATCTGAAAAATCAGCGTCTGAAACTCATGGCCGAACAGCTGGGCCGCCAAGCCAAAGAAAACGGATTAACGCCAGAGGATTTGAAAGCGATTTTGGATCGGGATGCTTAATCGTTTTGTTTTTGATACCAATGTGTTGGTCAGTGCTGTCTTGATGCCCGATAGTTCTGCGGCGTTTGCGCTTTTTATGGCTATTGATCATGGAATTCTTGTGGCCTCACCTTCATTGATGAAAGAGTACCATTCTGTTTTTTTGCGCCCAAAGTTTGATCGTTACGTTTCCCAAAAAAACCGACGTGCTTTTCTTCAGCAATTACAGAATAGTGTTGAATGGATAGAGCCCCAGTCCGACATAACGGATTGCCGAGATCCCAAAGATAATATGATTTTGGAAATCGCCATCGAGAGCCGAGCCCGCGCCATTGTGACAGGCGACCGCGATTTGCTGGTGCTTAATCCTTATCACGGTATTCCCATCCTTACACCTGTGGATTTCCGAACCTTGATTTTGGAAGCCTAGAGGATCTCAAAAACCCTCACGCTCGCACCCCTTTCCGCCCCGCACCCAACATCACCCTCTCCCCGTCGGGGAGAGGGGCCGAAACTCCCAAAGGCCTAAATTGGGGCGGCACCCCCTCCCTATCCCTCCCCCGCACTCTGGGTCAGAACATAGCGGGCATGGGACACTATTGATAATCCTTGAGAATATCCAAAACACTGTCCTTGGAAAAGCGATTCTGTTTGATATCCTCTAACCCCCGCTGCAGGTGGGTGATGATGCCTGTGGCTTCTCTGTCCCGACGGATCAAATCACGGATGTACTCGCTGGGGGTGGAATAAACGTCCTGATCGCTGGCGCGGCTGTCCACAAATCGCCGCAATTCATCAGTCAGGGAGATGTTCAACGTGCTGGCCATGGGGTATCTTTCTGCCTATGTTTCCAAATGCTTTCCCCATAATCATGGCATAAATGGCAATTATTGTCAATATTGGTCATGGTGATGTCTTTTTCAAGCACCCCCCGATGCCCCCAAGCGATCGGCCAGCCACATTTTGATCACGGACTGACGGGGTACGCCCACCCGCTGGGCTTCTTCATCCAGGCGCTGCAGCATCCACACCGGAACGTTCAACTGAATGCGGGTCTGTTTCCCCCATGCGGGACGCTGGGCCGCCGCCCAATCAAAATCCGCGTCCGTATCCCCGCCATTGTCAAATTTTTCCTCCAATGCCTTGGCGGTCAGGGGAAAATCAGGGGTTTTTTTGGGCATAAATCTCTTCCTCCTTTAAACGGGCACGGCGCACCGAAAACAACCGTATCCGGCCCCCACGGGGGGTATAAAATGCCGTCCATACCTTTCCCCCATAGATCGGCAGTTCATCACAGGTTCATGATTTTGTTCATAATATCCCATTTTTAGGGCGTTATAAAGATATTTTTCAAACACCCCCCCCCTTCCTAGCCCCCCAAAAACGAAAACACCCCCTTGCGGGGGTGCTTCTTAGCCCCCCGTAAGGGGTGGCGGTCAGGGTCAGGGAAGAGGGGAAATCTCAAATCGTTCCCCGTGCTCCGCCTTGAAGGCGTTGAGTTGAGCAACGGCTTCCCGAAAAGGCAGCTTGGCAATAGATTCCAAGCTGGGGACTTGAGAATAAAGGTGTTGATCCACCTTTTCTTGGTCAGAAAGCATGTACATCGCCAAATGAGCCCCCCCCTCATCATTACCGTATAGGTGACAAAGTAGGGGGAATGGCTGCCAGCCATCCACGAATGACACTCCTGTCACGAGTGACAGGATGTCTTCTATAGAAAATTCAGTCAAGGAACTTAGGCAACGGGACGCTGACAAGTCTTCAACCCCTCGGTTCAATCCAAGAGTTTGCAAAACTAACGTTACGATTTGAACGCAAAGTTGCGCAAACCTCTAAGTTTGTTCGAGGGGAAGTCAAACTATGTCATTAAATTTACCTTAATATATATATATATTAGTCAAGCATTTTATTCACATTTTTATGGACCCTTTTTAAAAAAAGAGAAATGCTCTGTTACCTGTTACCTGTTACCTGTTACCTGTTACCTGTTACCTGTTACCTGTCACCTGTTACCTGTCTTCCGCCCCAAATACTGCCCCGTATAACTTTTGGGGTTTTTGATGACGTCTTCGGGGGTGCCGACGGCGATGATGTGGCCGCCGCCGCTGCCGCCTTCGGGGCCCAGATCGATGATCCAATCGGCGCAGGCAATGACGTCCAGATTATGCTCAATCACCACCACCGTGTTGCCCTGATCCACCAGCTGTTGCAGGATGGCCAGCAGTTTGCGGACGTCCTCGAAATGCAATCCTGTGGTGGGTTCATCCAGAATATACAGCGTGCGGCCGGTGGCGCGTTTGGTTAATTCCTTGGCCAGTTTGATGCGCTGGGCTTCCCCGCCGGACAGGGTGTTGGCGGCCTGTCCCAGCTGGATATAATCCAGCCCAATATCCTGCAGCAGCTTGATTTTATCCCGCACGGCGGGTATGGGGTGAAAAAAGGATAGGGCTTCCTCAACACTCATTTGCAAGACATCCGCAATGGATTTGTCGCGGTATGTCACATCCAGCGTTTCGCGGTTGTACCGTTTGCCCTTACACGTTTCGCATTCCACATACACATCGGGCAAAAAGTGCATTTCAATTTTAATCAGCCCGTCCCCCTGACAGGCCTCGCACCGCCCACCCTTCACATTAAAGGAAAAGCGGCCCACGGCGTACCCGCGGGCTTTGGCCTCGGGCAGGGCCGCAAACCAGTCCCGAATGGGCGTAAAGGCCCCGATGTAGGTAATGGGATTGGACCGCGGCGTGCGTCCGATGGGGGATTGATCAATTTCGATGACTTTGTCGATCCATTCCCCGCCCTCGATGCTGTGCATATAGCGTTGCAGGTCCGAACGCCAAAAACGGGCCAACATCCCCTGATACAAACTGTCCATGACCAAGGACGACTTGCCCGATCCACTCACCCCCGTGACACAGGTCAGGGTCCCCAGCGGAATGTCCACATTCACATTTTGCAAATTGTGATAATGCACCCCGCGCAGGGACAGGGTTTTTCCATTCCCTTTGCGCCGTGTTGCGGGGGGGGTAATCTGTTGATCACCCCGTAAATAGGCACCGGTGAGGCTTTTGGGATGCGCAATCACCACATCGGGCGTGCCGGCGGCCACGACTTCACCGCCAAAGCGACCCGCGCGGGGGCCCATATCAATCAAATAATCGGCGGTGCGCATGGCGTCTTCGTCGTGTTCCACCACCAAAACCGTGTTGCCCAAATCCCGCAAATTGCGCAGCGTTTCCAGCAAACGGTCATTATCCCGCTGGTGCAGGCCGATGGAGGGTTCATCCAGCACATACAAAACCCCGCTCAGGCCGCATCCGATTTGGGAGGCTAGGCGAATCCGCTGATTCTCCCCACCGGACAGGGTGCTGGCATGGCGGTGCAGGGTCAAATACGACAGGCCCACGTTGTTCAGAAAAGACAACCTTTCCCGAATTTCCCGCAAAATCCGATCCGCAATGGCGTGATCTTGCTTACCCAATTGGGGGGGCAGGGTTTCGGCAATCCACAGGTACGCATCCCCAATGGACAACGCCGTTACGCCCGCAATGGTGTTGCCCGCAATTTTCACACACAGCGCCTTTTCATTCAGACGGGTACCCCCGCAGGCATCACAGTCCTTTTCCACGCAGTACCGTTCCTGATCGTCCGAGGACAGTTCGTTGGCCTGATACCGTTTTTCCAAATACCCCACCAGCCCGGGAAAGGGCTTGTTGGTTTTGTACGCCCGAAACCCGTCGTTGTAGTGAATGGCAATGGGCACCTCGGTGCCGTAAATCAGGGCATGCTGCATACCCTTTGGCAGTTTTTCAAAGGGGGTGGTCATCCGCGCCTCAAAATGCTTGGCCACAGATGCGAGGGTTTGATCATAATAACTGTGGAATTTCCCCGCCCAGGGGGCAATGGCGCCATCGTTGAGGCTGAGGGAGGGATCCGGCACAATCCGCCGCGGATCAATCACCACCCGCACCCCCAGACCGTCACAGGTGGCGCAAGCGCCGTGGGGGCTGTTGAAACTGAACAAACGCGGTTCAATATCATCCAGCGCAAAGCCAGATTCGGGGCATGAAAAATGCTCAGAAAACACGGTTTTTTCATCGGAATCCGCATCCAAAACCCACAAAATCCCCTCGCTCAGCTTGGTGGCGGTTTCCAGCGATTGCACCAAACGGGTGCGGATATCCCCGCCCAAAACCAGACGGTCCACCACGACCTCAATATCGTGTTTTAATGTTTTTTTCAGCGCGGGAATTTCGTCCATCCCCACCTGTTTGCCGTTGATGCGCAGACGCACAAACCCCTTTTTCCGCAAATCCTGAAACAAATCCACAAAGGTCCCCTTGCGGTCCCGCACCACGGGGGCCAAAATCAAAATGCGCTTGCCCTCGGGCCATGTTTCGATGCGGTCCGCCATTTGGGACACGCTTTCCCGCGCAATGGGCAATCCCGTGGCCGGAGAATGCGGCACCCCCACACGGGCAAACAGCAACCGCAGGTAATCGTAAATCTCTGTCACCGTCCCCACGGTGGAGCGCGGGTTGCGGCTGGTGGTTTTCTGGTCAATGGAAATGGCCGGCGACAATCCGTCGATGTGATCCACATCGGGTTTTTCCATCAGCTGCAAAAACTGGCGGGCATAGGACGACAGGCTTTCCACATACCGCCGCTGCCCCTCAGCATAAATGGTATCAAAGGCCAGCGAAGACTTCCCCGACCCTGAAACCCCCGTAATCACCGTTAATTGGTTTTTGGGAATGTCCACGTCGATGTTTTTCAAATTATGCTCCCGCGCCCCCCGCACGGACAACGTGGTGCTGCTGACCACCCCCCGCCCCACAGAGGCCACCGCATCAGGCAAGGCTTTGGATTTCAGGGGGGATTTGGGCATAACAACACAGAAAACAGAATAAAAAATCTTTCCTATCTAAGGGGGTTGTCAGGGGCATAGCAAGGGTTTTTTTAAATAATACCCCCCTTGAAAAATTCCCAAAAAAGAGGCATAATGGTTCCGTTTTGGAGGTTTTATGACAGCCCTCACGCTCAAAAATATACCCGAATCTTTGTACGTGGCTTTAAAAGCAGCGGCGCACAGAGAGCATCGCTCTTTGAATGCTCAGGCGATTTATTGTCTTGAACGGGCTTTGTCTGCGTCAGATGCCGTAACACCCTCGGGCAATCGTTTGGATCGTTTGCGGGCCCTGCGTCCTGTGATGGACCCGTTGACAGAGGAGGACATTCAGGACGCCCTGAATCAGGGACGCCTGTGATTGTTGTGGATGCCCCAAACCCCTGACAACCCTTGTATCGTCATATTCCTAAACGGCCCCCCCTTTGTGAAAAATGTCACAAAATTATTCTGAAAAAACAATCGTTTTTATTTGAAAACCCATGGCGTTTGTGATAGGGTGGTTTTGGTTTTTTTTTAATATCTTTTAAAAAATGGGGGTATGGTGTGTCTGATATTGAAGACTATAAAATAGCCTTTGCAGGCAGGATTACACAAGATCATTCGGATCATAGAGAAAATCTAAGAACGACTTTACTCGATGCTATCATCCGTAAGGCTTGGGCTATATACACTCTTCATTTGAAACACGTATATTTAGGAGATCCATCACCTTCATGGTATCAATTTGAAAAAGAATTTTCTAATCTGGAACCCAAAGATCTCTTAGATAAGTTAAGGGTCGTACCCTTAGCCATTGAGATATCTGTTCATCTGAAAACGTTTGAAACTATAATCAACTCTGATGGTGATCCCAAAAAATTGAAGGAAACAATAGAGGCGATCACAACAAACCTACGGAAAATACAGCAAATATTTCCTTCTTTCACGCAAGGAATAAATAGACAATTTCTAACAGAATGTTTAGGAAAGGCCACCGAGTGTTCTGCTCTCATCGATACCTTCATATCCGAAGAGTTTTCTTTTGGAGAGAATAATGAAAAAATTCAAAAATCTGAAATAGATATTTTGGCTCATTTGAGACAAAATTTAAAAAGCTCCATCTCAGGTGTCTTTATTTTTCAGGAAAGAATTCCCAAATATTTTGGTGCGAACGGTACTGCAGAGACTCTCGCAGAGATCAGAGCTCTTGATTTTCCCTCCGAAGGACAGGCAGGCCAAAGATTTGATCCGAATCTTAGAGAGAAAGAACAAAAGTATATCGAATTAGCAAATCAGATCGTAAGCATTTGGCAAAGCATAGAGCCCCCTAGTAATGGGGAAAAAGATGACAGTACCCCCAATATTTCTTGGCCAGAACTACAAACAAAACTCGAAGAAATCTTCGTCAAGTTAAACGCCATGGCGGGTCAGGATATTTTAGGAGACCATTTTGTTAGTGTTAATAATACTCATTTGCAAATAAAAAGAGAGGAATTATCCAAACTTATAAACCTACTCACAGTCTTCAACGCCCTTGATGATTCAAAGACTCTAGAAATCCCAGAAATCAGCTTAGAGGATGAGGTTGTGGTTGTTGAGCCATCCCCAGAAACCACCCCAGCAACAGATACGGCCCTTGAGGAAAAATCTTCTCCTGCTCCGGTGCCGCTGCCAGGTGATCCTGTTTGGGCTTTTTTAGTGCCTTCCTGTGTTTCTGAAAAAACATAAACCTATTGAAAAAATTGAAAATCAAACCATAAAAAGGGAATGGCCCTTTGCCCCCACCAAGGGCCACCCCCCGTCACCTGTCACCTGTCCCCCGTCACCTGATACTCCCCATACCCCACCGCCTGACGTTTCTCCGTTTCGGTTAAAAAGTCGGCGGCGCTGACGCGGGACCACAGGTCTTCGCGGCGGGGGGAGAGGGCGGAGATTTTGTCCTCGTCATAGGACAAAACCAACGTGGGATCAAACAGATGGACGATGCTTTGTTCCAAAGCGGCCATCAGATTGACCAGCAGGGGCAGGATGGTTTGCTCCCACAGGGCCAAACGGGCCTCTTTTTGGTTGCTATAGGTGTTATCCCCCGGAATCCCCAGCAGCATGGGGGGATACCCAAAGGCCAAGGCAATGTCCCGCGCCGCGCTGTGTTTCATGTTCAGGAAATCCATATCCCGCGGGGAAATCATCATATCCGTCCAGCGCAGGCCCCCCTCCAACAACAAAGGCCGACCCGCCGTGGCCGCGCCGGTATAGCTTTCCTCGAACTGATCCCGCAGGCGTTCCCACTGCTCAGGGCTCAGAGAGCCACTGGCATTTTTATCAGGATCCACCGTCAAAATCCCGCTGGGGCGACATCCATTTTGCAACAAAGCCTGATTCCACGCACAGGCCGTGTTGTATTGATCAATGGCATCCCGCGCCACCTCCAACGGGCCCATCCCATACCAATCATTCACGGGGCTGGGCAATTTGATGTGCACAATGGGTCCGGCCCCTGTGGTGGGATCCGTGGCCCAGCGTTTTTTCTTGGCCCCCACGGTGTATTCATACCCCGCAGGTACGCCGTGTTCCCCCACAATGACTTTCATCCGATCGGCCCGCAGCAGCCACAGCTCGCTGGGGCGGTCCGCCTGTCCGATCATTTCCAAATACGCATTGCCGGTGGCCAGCAGAGACGTCACCACCCCTTCCCAAAACAACCCCTGCGATTCCGCCGGATTCGGATGCCGCAGCAGCGACAGGGCAGGGTGGTCCATCACCTCGCGCCCATTCTGATACAGCAAAAACGGCACATTGGCGACATTCACCGCAATATCCCGCATACACCGATACGCAATGCCGTTGCGGGCATAGCCTTCACGGATCAAACATTCATAATTTTTGGGGGTCCAGACAGGCTTGCCCACCTGAAACTGCGCCACCAGCCCCCCGACGCTGCTGGATTTTTTGCTGGATACTGGGGAAAAAAGGGATTTGAACAATGACATAAATGATTCCTTTGATGATTTAACGATTTGAAAACAATAAAAATTTTGGGGGCAGGGGAGTGGGGGTGGGAAACACAAACGTCGCCCTGTCATTTTCTTGTCAATTTTCTTTGACATTCCCAAAAACATCTGGCAGAAAAAAGAACATTATAATTTTAAAAAATTATTATAAACAATATGACTTCAACGCAGGATCGTAGGAATGTTTCCTATTTTCTGGGGGTTGCAATGCGCGTCGCGGCATGGGCAAATCCCCTTTTTTGGGCCATCAACCCTAAAATTGATGCCAAAAAATCACCCCTGACCGCTATGGGTATGTATAGCCTTTGTGGGGCTTTATGTCAGATGGTTTCGGGTCTTGGGAATCAGAATTTTTATCGCATCAGTGAAAGTCTTATTTCCATACCCGACGCACTGATGTATCTTTTCAATGGACATCATCTCAATGAACCCACCAGCATCCCCCTTAATCAAATAAGCGATATTTTCTCCCCCTTAAACCCTAAGGCAAACTTTCAGAGCTTGACTTGGCCGCAAGCGTTACAAATCAGTGATGATAATATAATTCTTCTCACCCCAATGCAATGTTTGGATGTTGCTCAGGGTATAAGGGCCCTTACAGAACAGAATCCTTTGGATTCTGAGGTCACTCAAAGGGCCATCAATCAGGCATATAAGGAATTTTCAAAAGCAAATAAAAATAATGACGATGTGTTAAACACAAAGATCTATCCTGAAAACCCTAAAAAAGCCTTTTTATTGTTTTGCCAAGCGCACGCCCCGTATTATAAAAATCCTGCTTTAAGGGCGGTACAAAGTCTTGGGGACCCAAAGCGTAATCCCATAGGGGTGACCCAAATCCTCGGATGTGTTTCTGAAATTCTTGGCATTTTTTCCGGTCTACAGACCAGTCCATCGGGACAAACACACCCTTTGGAATCCCTGAACGCAGCCATCAGTTTGGCCCTGAAATGCCTGATTATTGCAGGGTCCATGAAAAATGTTGCCGACACGGTGCAGGAGATGCAGACCTATCGGCTTGATTATCAAAAAATATCTAAAAATCAAAATCCTGTTCTAAAATCCTTGGATTCCCTGTTGGTGAACGGCAACACAATTTATGCCATCATCAGCCTTCTCACAGATATCCCAACAGCAGGAGTAGATGCCATGATGTCCGTTTTGGGTCCAGAACATGATGTATGGAAATTGATATCCTTTCTTGCCTATACTGTGGCGTCATGCCTTCATGTTGAGCTGGATAAACGATCTTCTTCACCTTGTAATGAACGCTAATCCCCCTTGAATCCCATACAAATTTTGTGTATGCCAAAAGGCACACAACGAAGGATTTGATCATGAGCAGCGCCACCGATACCCTGATGCCCGTAACCGATAGCACGACGTTTTCTTTTGATTTGGAACGCTCTGTGCTGGCCAAGGTGCTGTCCCACCTGCAAAGCATTGTGGAAAAGAAAACCACAATTCCCATTCTTTCCAACGTGTTGCTGCGTCTTCAGAATGGCCAATTGTCCGCCACCGCCACCGATTTGGAACTGGATGTGATCGAGGCCGTCACCGTCCTATCCCACGAATCCGGCAGCACCACCGTGCCCGTGCATACCCTGTACGACATTGTGCGGAAACTGCCCGATCAGGCCATGATGCACTTTCTGTGTGAAGACACCCACATCAAATTAACGTCCGATCGCGCGAAATTCAGCATTCCTGTCTTGCCTGCCTCAGAATACCCCACCATCAGCCAGATGGCGGTGAAACACACCCTTGGCCTGAATGCCATCGTGCTGAAAACCCTGCTGCAAAAAACCCGATTCTGCATGTCCACACTGGAAACCCGCTATGCCCTCAACGGGGTGTACTGTCACACCATCACCGGTGAAGACGGCCAGAAGCGCATTCGCATGGTGGCGCTGGATGGGCACCGCTTGGCCATGGCCGATGCCGTGATTCAGGATTGTCCGGATTTTGAACCCTTTATCATCCCCAAAAAGGCCGTCAACGAACTCTGCCGCCTGCTCGAGGATCAAGAAACCCGCGTCACCCTGTCCCTCTCCGCCACCAAAATGGCCGTGGCGTGGGATCGTTTGTCCCTGTCCACCAAACTGATTGATGATGCGTTTCCGGATTACAAACAAATCCTGCCAAAGGACAACACCCTGATCCTGAGTGTGAACACAACCGCCCTCAGACAGGCCGTGGACCGTGTGGCCACCATGACCAGCGATAAATTCAACGGCATTTCCTTTGCGATTCAGGGCCAACACATTGTCATCAACGCCACCAGCAGCGCCTACCGCGAGGGGACGGAGGAAGTCTCCTGCACCTTCACCGGCGATGACATGACCATTAACTTTAACGCCCGCTTTTTGATGGATATTCTGTCCCAAATCAGCGGCGAAACCACTGTGCTCAACATCCGCGACAGCATGACGCCGGTTATGTTCAGGGATGCGTCATCAGACAGCGCCCTGTTTGTCATGATGCCCCTGCGATAAAGGCCCCCTTTAAGGACACCCCCAGCCCCGTGGACCCCCTCGCCCCCGCTCTGGAACGTTTAACCCAATCGGTGCCAAAGGCCATTGATCTGTCTTTGGACCGCATTCGGGCGGGGCTAACCCTGTTGGGATCCCCCGAAAAACGCCTGCCCCCCGTGATTCATCTGGCGGGAACCAATGGCAAAGGGTCAACCTTGGCCTTTTTGCGGTCCATCTATAGGGCGGCGGGGTATCGGGTGCACAGTTATTCATCCCCCCACATCGTGTCGTTTTGCGAGCGCATTCACCTGAACAATCAAGACGTGACCCCCCAAGTTCTGGCCGATGCCATTGATGATTTTTTGCGCGTAACCTTTTATGATGCCACGTTTTTTGAGGCCCTAACCATCATCGCCTTTCACCTGTTCGCTGCCCATCCGGCGGATGTGTTGATTCTGGAAACCGGCCTTGGCGGGCGGGGGGATGCCACCAATGTGGTGGATGACAAATGCGCCACCCTCTTAACCCCCATTTCCATGGATCATCAGGACCGTTTGGGGGATACGCTGGAAAAAATCGCGCGGGAAAAAATCGCCATTTTCCGCCCCAACACCCCCATTTTCTGCGGCCTGCAGCACCCGAATGTGACCCCGCTGGTGCGGGATGCCGCATCGGCCCTAAACGCCCCCCTGACACAATATGATATTGATTTTATAGCGGAATCCACAGAGCAAGCTATGCTGTGGCGGGATTTGCGGACGGGTGAAGCCCTCAGATTACCCGCGCCCTCTCTGCACGGGGCCCACCAAATTCAGAATGCGGCCTTGGCCACGGCCTGCGTTTTGGGGTTGCAGGGGGTTTTTCCTGTGTCTCAGGCGGCGTTGGCGCGGGGCCTGCGCGAAACCTTCTGGCCGGCGCGGCTGCAGTCGGTGAACCCAGCCTCGCTGGACCTGCCCCCCGCTTGGAGTGTCATCGTGGACGGCAGCCACAACGCGGCGGGGGCACAGACGCTGCGGGCATTCTTAGATACCCAATCGTGGCAACGCCGCATTTTGGTCATGGGCTGTTTGGCCCGCAAAGACTGGCGCACCATTGTGGGGGCGCTGGCCTCTTGGCCCACAGAGATCCATCTGGTCCCCGTCACAGGCCACGACACATCATGGGATTTAAGGGAGGTCAAGGCCCACCTCGCCCCCCAAACCATCCCCATCACCCTGCACGAAACGTGGTCAGCGGCACTGGCGTCTTTGCCCACCCCCACCCCCCACCCCGCATCAACCGGCGTCATCATCACAGGATCCCTGTATCTGGCGGGGGATGTGTTGGGGGGGGTGGGGGGTGAGTAGGGAGTGGTGAGTAGGGAGTAGTGATCTAATCCTTGTCTTCATCCATTTTGATCCCAAGGTGACCATACAGATACCCCTGTGGCCTGAAAATCACGAACGTTCCTTGTGACAACCGTCAGATGATGCACCAATGCCGTGGCTGCGATCATCCCATCTAAGGTACTCAGGGTTTGACCTTTGGCCCTACAGGTGGCCGTTAAGGCTCCCCAACGCAAAGCACAGGCAGCATCAAAAGGTAATAAACGATTTTCGTAATCCAGTAACAAATGATCCAGCCATAAAAATAATCCCCGTTGTTTTTGACCGTCCGGTAACCTTGTGATGCCGTTGGCAATTTCACCCACACTCAGAACGCTGATATAGACACAATCACTGGGCAAATCCGTCAAAGCCCCAATAACACCGGCATCTGGAGAAGGCTTGCGAAGTTCAGAAAGCGTGCATGTATCCAGCAGAAGATTCATAAATCAACAGGCCGAAAATCGTCATGTTGACGCATCGGAATGGCCGGCAACGCTTCAGGATTTTTCCGCAAAAAGGCAATCAGGGATGGACGTGGGGATGTTAGGCGGGTGTATTCCGTTTCTGAGAGCAAAACAACAGCCTCCCCCCGCCCGCGCACAATCTGGGGGCCAGAGGTTAGGGCCAGCTGGAAAACCTCGCTCAGTTTGTTTTTGGCCTCAGCCAATTTCCATTCCATGGGGTATCCTTTGATAGCTCATGACCATGAATTAGGGTAACACAAAAAAGGGATAACTGTCCAGCGTTTCAACAGGATACAGCGCGTACAAAACCATAAACACTGTCAAAAGGGCTTATTTTTGGCTTGCTTTTTTGGAAAAAATGATTCATTGTTTTGGCGCTGTCACGCCGCATGCATTAGGATCGGCGTCAATGTATTATGATCAGATTTATTTTATGCTAGAACCCCTAAAACCCATAGATCCTTATCTTAATGCTCTTCGGAAATCTGGTTACCCTCCAGAGTATATTGAGCTTATCATCGAACATGTCCAGAGATTTATAAAGGAGAAACGATTGATTTTTGAGTATGATGCTCATCCGCACTATAATGTATCAAACAAAACAATAATATTGCCTCCCTTTGATCAACTTTCCGATTCAAATGTCGCTCATCTTATACTAGTGCATGAATTAACTCATGCCCTCGGGGATTTTTCAAACACTGAACAATCAGAATACCTTTCTTCTATGAGAGCAGCACTATTAGAAGAGTGGCTTGCCAAATCTTCACAAAATTATGGCCTTGCGCAGGCCGAAAGCGAGAATGATGATTTGAGGATTTATTTTCCCGATCTAAGCGTTGAAGATATAAAAAGCCTGATAGAAGCAATTCAGTTCATCAAGATTAGCCAAGGGCTTTATAAAAATCTAAATACTCCTATGCTTTATTACACAGAAGCGTACAATAAAGCCCATGGAACACAACACCAAATTCCAAAAAATCGCTTCGAACCCCCCATGCTGCCACCAACGCTGGCTCGGCTGGCCGTAAAGGTTTTTGAAAAAATACCCGAAGATACACTAAAGGAACATGAGGCTTGGAAAAGCTGGGAACTTCTAACAAAGATAAACTGGGCGACCCTAAAATCAGCAAGTCAAGCAACTACGTGGCCTGTTTATCCAAAATCAGTAGAAGAGATGATGTCTGTATTTGGTAATAAAGACAGTTTGATAGAACTCTAACCCCGACGATCCACCATCACCAGTGCCTCGCCCTTAATCACGGGGGTTTCGGCGACGGTGGCTTGGGTGTCCAGAGTCACGCGGCGTTTTTCGGGGTCGATGGCGGTGATGGTGACGATGGCCGTAACCGTATCACCAATTTTGACGGGGGCCAGAAAACTCAGGTTTTGTTTCAGATAAATGGCCCCGGGCCCGGGCAGTTGAACCCCCAAAACGCGGGAAATAAAGCTGGCGGACAGCAACCCGTGGGCAATGCGGGTTTTAAACAACGTGGTTTTGGCAAAGGCTTCGTCCATATGAACGGGGTTGTGATCGCCGGAAACCTCAGCAAACAGGGTAATATCATCCTCTGTGATGGTTTTGGAAAATTCGGCGGCCATACCGACGGACAGGTCTTCGAGGTAGTATCCGTGTTGCGATGTCATGATGGTTTCTCCTATAGGTTGTTTTGTACCATGCCGAAAAAAGATGAACATCCCCTAAACGGCAAGGGCGGGCACGGGAAGGTTTCCTTGGGTAACGTGGGTTAGGGCCTGCACCAAATGATCCGCCATGGCGCGGGTATGCAGGGGGCTGATGGTGACGCGCAGGCGTTCTTGGCCTCTGGGCACCGTGGGATAATTGATGGGCTGCACATAAATTTTGTGATCGCTCAGCAAGCTGTCGCTGACCTGTTTGCACCGCACGGGATCGTACATCATCACGGGAATGATATGGCTGGGGTGGTCCAAAATGGGCAGGCCCGCCTGTTTCATGGCGTTTTTCAGATAATTCACCGTGTCAAAAACGCGCTCTCTCAATTCGGGGTGGCTGCGGGTATAGGACACACTGGCATGGGCCCCCGCCGCAAGGCTGGGGGGAATGGCCGTGGTAAAAATGAACCCCGCGCCGGCGCTGCGGATATAATCCACAACAGGGCCATCCCCCGCAATGTATCCGCCCATCAAACCAAAGGCCTTGGCCAGCGTCCCCTGAATAATATCAATATCTTGGGCTACGCCGTCCCGCGCCGCCACCCCCGCCCCCTCGGGCCCATACAGGCCCACAGCATGGACTTCGTCCAGATACGTCATGGCGTGATACGCTTTGGCCAGCGCCACAATATCCGCGATGGGCGCAAAATCTCCCTCCATGGAATACAGCGATTCAAAGGCAATCAGCTTGCAGCGCTCTTTCGGCTGCGCTTTTAACAATGTGCGCAGGTGATCCAGATCATTATGACGGAAAATGGCCTTTTCCGCGCGGCTGTGCCGGATGCCCTCAATCATGGAGGCATGGTTTTTTTCATCCGAAAACACAATGCAATCGGGCAAAACTTGGGTCAGGGTGGACAGGGTTGTCTGATTGGCCAAATATCCACAGGCAAACAATAGGGCGGCCTGTTTGCCGTGCAGGTCGGCCAGTTCCGCCTCTAACACCGTATGATACCGATGGGTGCCGGAAATGTTGCGCGTTCCCCCCGCGCCGCCGCCGGCGGTGGCAATGGCGTTTTGCATGGCGTCCAAAACCACAGGATGCTGGCCCATGCCCAGATAATCATTGCTGCACCAGATGGTGACTTTTTCATGGGGCGGGAAATGATCATGCAGGGCCTGCGGAAACTCCCCCCGCAGACGGTTCAGAGCATGAAAGGTGCGATACCGCCCCTCTTGCCGAATCTGGGATAACGCATGATCGAAAAAACGATGATAGGGGGACATGATGTCTGAAAAAAGGTCCAAAGACAAAACTGAAGCACCTCACTAGCATATTTCCTTGGGGGGTGCAAGGATGGGGAAAAACAGACATCAAAAATCCCCCAGGGCTATTCATGTCTATGCATCGTCATACCGGACAAGGGAGCGCAGCGACCGCTGATCCGGTATCCAGCGCCACTGTCAAAAGGCGCAGCCTTTTGCCTTTGTATTATGAAAACTAAGGAACAAAACGCTTCGCGTTTTGGCATTTGCGCTGGATTCCGCCTCGGCGCTCGCTATCGCTCGCTGGGCCGGAATGACGCAGAATCGTTAGGTTCTGGCAGAAAGGAACAGCCCCAAAAAAATCCCCCTTGACAAAACCGCCCCAAATAGGAAATAGTTAGACCCAAGGCGTAGGTAGAACCCTCCCAGCGGATTCTTTTTTGGGTATTGCTTTGGGGTTGTGTTTTTTTGAAAAGATGGGCGTCCTGCCAATCGGATCTTCGCTGTTTTCGTTCACGTTTATTTTTTTAGATTTCCCCCCTATGGATTTACAGACACTGAAAAGCAAAACGGCCGTTGAGCTGATGCAAATGGCCGAGGATTTGGATTTAGAAAACATCGCCAACATGCGCCGTCAGGAATTGTTGGTGGCCATTTTGAAACAACTGGCCGAAAACGAAGTCACCATCCACGCCAGCGGCGTGATGGAGCGTTTGCAGGATGGCTTTGGGTTTTTGCGTTCGCCGGAATCCAATTATTTGCCCGGCCCCGATGACATTTACGTGGCCCCGCATTTGGTGAAACAATACGCCCTGCGCACCGGTGATACCGTGTACGGCGATTTGATTGCGCCGCAGGAAAACGAACGGTATTTTGCCATCAACACCATCAAAAAAGTCAACTTTGACGTCCCCGAAAAATCGCGCCACCGCGTGAATTTTGATAACTTAACGGCCCTGTTTCCCACCCAAAAACTGAATTTGGAAATTGAACAATCCAAAGACCGCACGCCGCGCATTATTGATCTGATCTCCCCTATGGGAAAGGGCCAGCGGGCCCTGATCGTTGCGCCGCCGCGCACGGGAAAAACCGTGATGATGCAATCCATCGCCCATTCCATCACGGCGAATCATCCTGAGGTTTACCTGATCGTGCTGCTGATTGACGAGCGGCCCGAGGAAGTCACCGACATGCTGCGCTCTGTCAAGGGGGAAGTCATCAGCTCCACCTTTGACGAACCCGCCACCCGCCATGTTCAGGTCACGGAAATGGTCCTTGAAAAAGCCAAACGTCTGGTGGAAAGCAAACGCGATGTGGTGATTTTGCTGGATTCCATCACCCGTCTGGCCCGTGCGTATAACACGGTGGTGCCGTCTTCGGGAAAGGTCTTAACCGGTGGGGTGGATGCCAACGCGCTGCAACGGCCCAAGCGTTTCTTTGGGGCCGCCAGAAATGTTGAGGAAGGCGGGTCCCTGACCATCATCGCCACCGCGCTGGTGGATACCGGATCCCGCATGGACGAGGTGATTTTCGAGGAATTCAAAGGCACCGGCAACAGCGAGCTGATTCTGGACCGCAAACTCTCCGACAAACGCACATTCCCCGCCATCGACATCACCAAATCCGGCACACGGAAAGAGGAATTGCTGGTGGACAAAACCACCCTGTCCAAAATGTGGGTGCTGCGCCGCCTGCTGATGCAAATGGGCCCGTCCGAGGCCATGGACTTTATTCTGGACAAAATCAAACATTCCAAAAACAACGCCGATTTCTTTGATGCGATGAATTCGTAGGTAAGCAGGGAGTGGTGAGTAGGGAGTAGGGAGTAAAAATCTCTCTCTCTGCACGCGGCAGGGTGAATTTAAGCTTTTTCGACGCAGCACTCCCTACTCACCACTCCCCACTCCCCACTCCGGCCCGATGTGGATGAAGATTTGAGCATTCAGGGCCTGCTTCAGGGCATTAAGGCCCCTGGGGCGGTGGGGCCGGTATAACATTGAAACGCTGGACAATTATCCCTTTTTTGTGTTATCTTAGGCCACGGTGACGAAATATCAAAGGGTCCCCCATGGAATGGAAATTGGCTGAGGCCAAAAACAAACTGAGCGAGGTTTTCCAGATGGCCCTAACCTCTGGCCCCCAGATTGTGCGCGGGCGGGGGGAGGCTGTTGTTTTGCTCTCAGAAACGGAATACACCCGCCTAACATCCCCCCGCGCATCCCTGATTGCCTTTTTACGGAAAAACCCTGAAGAGTTGCCGGCCATTCCGATGCGTCAACATGGATGAAGACAAAGGGTTAAACCCCTGTAAACCCGTCACCTGTCACCTGTAACCCGTCACCTGTAACCCCTCACCCGTTCCTCAACATCGGCAACAGCGCCTCGGCAATCTGAACACTGTTCAGGGCGGCGCCTTTGCGGACGTTGTCGGCGACAATCCACAGGAGCAGGCCGTTATTTAACACTGTAATACGTAAGATATTCGTCATACGTAATGCTGTCATCTTTGTTCATGTCTATTTTATTATAAGCTTTCCTCTCGATAGCATCGTATTCTTCTAAAGTAACAGCACCATCATGATTAACATCGTAAATTTCTCTGGGTAAGGCATGGTTTTTAAGCGACGCTGTTAGAAGTGAATCTGCCAATTCACGTTCATTGACGAAATCAGGACCAACATACATGCCATAATCTTCTTTTCCTGTAATAAGAAGGTCAGAATTATAATCCATTTTTTTGAATAAGTTATGGCCTAAATCAGAGTATTCATCCCATGTTACAATTCTATCTTTGTTTTTGTCCAAAAAGTTAAATTCGCCCCCTAAATTTCTACTCCCGATGCTTTGGCAGCTTGCGAGAAAAAGTAAAAGCAAAAAGCAAATATATTTATTCATGTTCATCATTTCCTCAACATCGGCAACAGCGCCTCGGCAATTTGCACGCTGTTCAGGGCGGCGCCTTTGCGGACGTTGTCGGCGACAATCCACAGCATCAGGCCGTTGGGGATGGAGGGGTCACGGCGGATGCGCGATACATAAACCGCATCTTCCCCCGCGCAGTCAATGGGGGTGATGAAGCCATCTTCGGGGTCCAGCGTATCCACCACCAAAACCCCAGGGGCGTTTTTCAGGATGCGGCGGGCGGCGTCCGGATTCAGCGGACGTTCAAATTCCACGGATACGGCCTCTGCATGGCCCACAAAAACGGGCACGCGGACACAGGTGGCCACGACCTCAATACGGGGGTCCAGAATTTTCTGGGTTTCCACGCGCATTTTCCATTCCTCTTTGGTAAAGCCATCGTCCATAAACACATCAATTTGCGGAATGACGTTAAAGGCAATGCGCTTGAAAAACGGCTCAATTTCAATGGGTTGATGGGTCAGGACGCTTCGGCTTTGGGAAAACAGGGCATCCATGGCCGGCCGACCGGCCCCCGAAACGGATTGATAGGTGGACACCACCACCCGTTTGATGGTCGCCAGATCGTGTAGGGGCTTTAACGCCACCACCATCTGAATGGTGGAGCAATTCGGGTTGGCGATGATGTTCTTTTTTTTGTAATCTTTCAGGGCCTCTGGGTTGACCTCGGGCACCACCAGTGGCACATCGGGATCCATACGAAAATGGGACGTGTTGTCAATGACCACACACCCCGCCGCCGCCGCCTTGGGCGCATATTCGGCAGAGACCTTGCCGCCTGGGGAAAACAGCCCGATGTCACACGTTGAAAAATCAAAGGTTTCCAGATCCTCCACCGTTAAAACATCGTTTTCGCCAAAGGAAACTTTCTTGCCGGCGGATCGCTTGGACGCCACCGCATGGACTTTGGATACGGGAAAACGACGCTCGGCCAGCGTTTTGAGCATTTCACGGCCCACGTTCCCCGTGGCCCCCACAACCGCAACCCGCATGGTCATCGCAACATTCCTTTATTGACGGGACGATAAAACAATATCCATAAATTCGCGGCGCAAATCCGAATCCTTGGCAAAAGCGCCCAGAAAACACCGCGTCACCATGTCCATGTTGATTTTATGAATGCCGCGTGTGGTCATGCACTGATGGGCGCCCTCGATATAAACGGCCACGCCGACGGGACTCAGGGCCTGCTCGATGGCATGGGCAATGCCGTTGGTCATGGCCTCTTGGATCTGCAGCCGCTTGGCAAACACGTCGCACACCCGCGCCAGCTTGCTGATGCCCACCACGCGGTGATGGGGGATATACGCCAGATGAATTTTCCCCAAAATCGGGCTGATGTGATGTTCGCAGTGGGATTCAAAGCGGATGTTCCGCAAAATCACCATATCGCCGTAGCCTTCCGCATGAAAGGACGCCGATTGCAAAATGGTGGTGGGGTTGTCGTCATATCCCGCAAAAAATTCCTCGTACGCCCGCACAACGCGATCGGGGGTGTCAATCAAACCCTCGCGATCCGGATTATCCCCCGCCCATTGCAACAAAGTGCGCACAGCGGCTTCGGCCTGATCTCGGGTTACGGAACGTTTGCTTTCAAAGGTCATGGTGGTTTGTATCCTTATATCCAGAAAAGAGGCGTAACCTTATCAGAGGTTACCCCGCGGGGCAAGGTGGACGTTGGGGGGGGAAATCAAAATCCTGTTTTTCAGAATCATTGTCAAAGCAAATTACAAATGTCCGCTTTTAGCAACTTAGGAATGTCCGCTTTTTGTTTTTTTAGGTGCAGGGGGCGGGGTAGGTTTTTATCCACAAATCCATAGCCCTTTTTTTAGGGCTCTTT
>JBILMD010000017.1:0-29004 GCA_044375675.1 Alphaproteobacteria bacterium | reverse complement strand
CCAACGATCCATCTCCCGAACCCCAAAATTTACCATCTCCAAGCTCCTGTTTCATGACAAAACAAAAACCTAAAGCGGACATTCCTAATTTGCTAAGGAGGACATTATCAAGTTGCTCCTACATAACTCATACAAAGGATTGACAATCGGCCTTTAAAATCGTTAGTATGCCGCAACCAAAAGATTTTTTCTTTTTCATACCCTATTTTTTTAGAGATCCTTATGGCCCGCGTTACTGTTGAAGATTGTATTGATGTGATTCCCAATCGGTTTGAGCTGGTTATGCTGGCGGCCCAACGTGCCAAGGATTTGTCGGCGGGCAGCATGGTCACCTTGCCCCGTGACAATGACAAAAATCCTGTTTTGGCTTTGCGGGAAATCAGTGTGCAAAACGTTTCTGTGGACACCCTGCGCGAGGATTGCATTCGTGGCATGCAGCGCAACATTTCCTTGGCCGAAGATGAAGAAGAGCTGGAGGCCTTGCTGGCCGGAGAGCATTCTGAGGCCCCCACTAGGGCTGCCTCGATTTTGATTGAATCGGATGATTTGAACGCTGAGGACTTCGCCGAAGCCGATGCCGATTTGCCGGACAGCACCGAGGATGACCTCTAAACCCCTTTTTCCTGAAGAACGCGCCCAGATGCTGCGCGTGAATTTGGCCGGCGAGTATGGGGCCAGATCCATTTATCAGGGTCAGCTGCGGGTTTTAAAACATCACGCCTGCGCCCCTGTTTTGCAGGAGATGCTGGATCAGGAAGCCGTCCATTTGCGTTTTTTTGAGCAGGCCTGTGTGCAGGAAAGGGTCCGCCCCTCTGCCCTCTCTCCCTTGTGGTATAGCGCCGGTCAGGTGTTGGGTATGGTCACGGCAGCTCTGGGACCCAAAACGGCCATGGCCTGTACCATGGCGGTGGAAACGGTGATTGACCAGCATTATCAAGAGCAAATTCAGGCCCTCCCCCTTAACGATCCCCTGCGTGAAACTTTAGTGCAATTTCAGGCGGAAGAGCGGGAACACCACGACACCGCCTCTGCCCACCATGGCCAAGACGCCCCAGGCTATCCCCTGCTTTCCGCCCTGATTCAGACAGGATCCCGTCTGGCCATTGCGCTGGCCAAGCGGGTTTAGCTATGATTGTTTTGTTTTCGGCGATCTGATTTTTATGCTTCCTTTGAACATTCGCACCCCGTATTCCTTGGCCGAGGGGGCTTTGCCCATTAAGCGTCTGGCGGAGCTGGCCCAGCGTTATGGCTATACGGCTCTGGGCATGTGTGATCGTTACAATTTGTTTGGGGCCATGGATTTTGCCGGAACGCTGGCCCCCAAAGGCATTCAGCCTGTTATGGGATGCCTGCTGCCGATTCCTGTGGGGAAAGAAACTGATGCGCTGGCGTTGTTTGCCCAAACGGAAACAGGGTTTAAGCATTTGCTGCAGTTGATGAAGCTGTATTATCTGGATGATGCCCTGTCGCTGGAAACCCTTGCCCTGCATACCGATGATCTGTTGGCTGTGACGGGGTTTTCGGGCAGTTATCTGTTTTCCCATGTTTTGCGCGATGCTTCGCACATCTCAACACTCGCGGGGCTTTTTCCCAATCGTCTTTTTATCGGTTTGGACCGTCAACATGAAGACGCGACCAAAGATACAGCCCTGATGGATCTGGCCTATGCCCAGAATATCCCGTTGTTGGCATTTCCGGCAGTTATGTTTGAGGATCCATCAGACACCCCCGCCCATGATGCTTTGCTGTGTGTGGCGGCGGGGGTGACGTTGGCCGAATCCAACCGCCAACATTCCCGAGAGGATTACGCCCTGCAATCGCCCGAGGTTTATGCCCAAATGTTTGCGGATGTGCCAGAGGCGTTGGCCAACACCCACGTTTTTGCCCAGCGTACGGCCTTTATGCCCACAAAGCGCAGCCCGATGCTGCCGGCCTTTGCGCAGGACGAGGCGGAAATGTTGCGGGAAAAGGCCAAAGATGGCCTAAAAAATCGTCTTGCTGAGCATCCCCCAGAGGGGGAAGGGGAGGAGATTGGCGCTTTGGTTTTGGTCTATGAAGAGCGTCTGAAATACGAGCTGGATGTGATCATCAGCATGGGATTTTCCGGATATTTTTTGATTGTTTCGGATTTTATAACGTGGGCCAAAGAACAGGGCATCCCCGTGGGCCCAGGTCGGGGATCGGGGGCGGGATCGTTGGTGGCGTGGTGTTTGAACATCACGGATCTGGATCCCCTGCGCTGGAATTTGCTGTTTGAGCGGTTTTTGAATCCCGAGCGGGTGTCCATGCCCGATTTTGATATCGATTTTTGCCAAGATCGTCGGGACGAGGTCCTTCGGTATGTGCAGCAGCGGTATGGTTATGACCGCGTGGCCCAGATTATCACCTTTGGAACGCTGCAGGCCCGCGCGGCGCTGCGGGATGTGGGGCGTGTTTTGGGGTTGCCTTATGGACAAGTGGACCGTATTTGCAAGATGGTCCCCCAAAATCCTGCGCATCCTGTGACTTTGGCGGAGGCGATTAGCAGTGAACCCGCCCTGAAAGCCCTGAAAAACGACGAAGAAACCAAGGATTTGATGACCATCGCCCTGAAGCTGGAGGGGCTGTATCGTCATGCCTCAACCCATGCCGCCGGTGTTGTGATTGGGGATCAGCCGTTGCAAGAGGTTGTGCCGCTTTACCGTGACCCGCGATCCGATATGCCGGTGACGCAGTACAGTATGAAATATGTTGAACAGGCGGGGTTGGTTAAATTTGACTTTTTGGGCCTGAAAACCCTCAGCATCTTGCGTTTGGGCTGTGAAATGATTGCGCGGGAAACAGGGGACAATATAGACCTGAACGCACTGCCCCTGAATGACATCAAAACCTTTGAATTGTTGGCCACCGGTCAAACCATGGGCCTGTTTCAGCTGGAAAGTTCAGGCATGCGTGAGGTTTTAAAAACCATGGAGACGGATCGTTTTGAGGAAATCATCGCCCTTGTCTCCCTCTATCGCCCGGGTCCCATGGACAACATTCCCCGTTATGTGGCCTGTAAACATGGGCGGGAAAACCCCGATTATTTGCATCCCCTGTGCGAGCCCATTTTAAAAGAAACCTTTGGCGTCATGATCTATCAGGAACAGGTCATGCAAATTGCCCAAGCTATGGGGGGATATAGCTTAGGAGAAGCGGATCTGCTTCGTCGCGCCATGGGGAAAAAAATCAAATCCGAAATGGATCAGCAATGCGCCCGCTTTGTTGAGGGAGCCAAAACCAAAGGCGTGTCCGAAGCCAAGGCGGCGGAGGTTTTTCATCAAATGGCCAAGTTTGCCGGTTATGGATTTAACAAATCCCATGCGGCGGCGTACGCCCTCATTGCCTATCAGACGGCCTGGATGAAAGCCCATTACCCTGCCATTTTCATGGCAGCCACCATGAGTTATGAACTCAGTAACACCGATAAATTAGCCCTTTTTAAACAAGACGTTGTGGCCTCTGGCTTAACCATTCTGCCGCCGGATGTGCAACACTCTGGGGTGTTGTTTCAGGTGGAGGGGGGAGACAGCCAAGCCCTTTCCCGCAGCATCCGTTACGCATTGGCCGCCATTAAGGGTGTCGGGGAAGGATTCGCGGCCTTTGTGGTCAAAAACAGGGAAGAACAAGGGCCGTTCAAAACGATTTTTGACTTCCTTAAACGTATGACGGGGCAGATCAACAAACGCTTTCTTGAAAATCTCGTGGCTTCGGGGGCATTGGATGGTTTTGGGATTGCGCGGGATATTTTGTATCATAATGTTCCTTTGCTGTTGGATTATGCCCAAGATCAGGGCAGGGAAGGGGGTCAAATGACACTGCTGGGGGATTTGGATTTGCACTCCGCCACCCCCAAATTGGATCAATCCGGCCCGCGGTGGAGGCAGGCGGATCTGTTGCAGCATGAATACCAAGCCCTGGGGTGTTACGTTTCGGGGCACCCTCTGGACCGGTATGCATCGTTTGCCGATATGCTGAATATCACTACAGCGGCGCAAATTTCTGATTTGGTTGCAGCGGGCGGGGATCGTGAATTAACGTTGGCGGCGGTGATTACCGCCAAAAAAGAAAAACGCTCAGCCAAAGGCAATCGGTATGCGTTTTTGCAGTCCTCGGACTGGACGGGATCCTTTGAGGTGACGTGTTTTTCAGAGGCCCTTGACGCAGCGCGGCCTTTGATCGAAGAGGGGGCCCCCCTGCTCATCCGCGCCACCCTCAGCCACGATGACAATGGCTATCGCCTGATCGTTCGGGATGTGGCCAGTTTAGAGGAGCGGACCCTGTCCCACCACACCGAAATGACCGTGACCATCAACCGGACCGAGGATTTATCCCGCTGGTATCAGGCCGCCCAGGACCTGCAACGGGGAAAAACAACCCTCTTTTTTCGCATTGTGGGGAAAAACCAGACCATTCTTTTGCAATGGCCCCACAAAGTGAAACTGGTGCGGGGATGGGGGGGCTGAAGGGGACCCTTAAGATTGATTTTATGATTTTTTCTTTTTGAAAACATGATATAAAAAATTCCGAAAGATTCTCATATCCTCTGTATAAACTGTGATGCCTTTATGATGCTTGATCGCCATATCACACGATCCTTTCTACGTGCCCTCAGCCGTATTGATTATGGGGCCATCACGGTGGAAACCCCCGATGGTCAACGCCACGATTTTCAGGGGAAGCAATCGGGGGCGCAGGCCCATCTTGTGCTGCATGACTGGAATGTCGCCCGCTGTATGATCCAGCGGGGAGATATTGGTTTGGCAGAAACCTATCGCGATGGACGTTGGGATTCGCCGGACACCAGTGCTTTTTTCCTTTTTGGATTGCAAAACCAAGACGCCTTGGCGCGTTATATCTTTGGCAATATCTGGGGACGCTTGGCATCCCGCATCGGGTATTTGCTGAATCGCAACACGCTGCGCGGCAGTGCCAAAAACATTCAGGCCCATTATGATTTGGGTAATGATTTTTATGCCCTGTGGCTGGATCCCAGCATGACGTATTCTTCGGCGTTGTTTCAGCATCATCAGGAATCTTTAGAGCAGGCCCAAACCAATAAATATGACCGCATTCTGGATCGATTGGACCCGTCGGGCAGTGTTCTAGAAATTGGCTGCGGATGGGGGGGATTTGTGGAACGCGCCCTGACACGGGGGGATTACGCCATTAAGGGCCTGACGCTTTCCCCCGCCCAACAAGCGTTTGCCCGTCAGCGGGTGGGAAACAATGCGGATATTGCCCTTGAAGATTACAGGCACCAAAAAGACCGTTATCAGCACATCGTGTCCATTGAAATGTTCGAGGCCGTGGGCGAAGCCTTTTGGCCGGTTTATTTTTCAAAAATCAAAGAGTTGCTGGCAGAAAAAGGAAAAGCGGTGATTCAAAGCATCACCGTTGCGGATGCTTTTTTTCATCGTTATCGTCAGGGGGGGGATGCCATTCGGACCTTTATTTTTCCTGGCGGCATGTTGCCTTCTCCGCGTCGCTTTCATGAAGAAACAGAAAAAGCAGGCCTGAAAATCACCGATGCCTTTTCATTCGGCCAAGATTACGCCGTGACGTTAAACCACTGGCTGATAAATTTTGAAAATAAACTCAAAGACATCAAAGCCATGGGTTTTGATGATAAATTCATTCGCCTGTGGCGGTTTTATTTGACATGCTGTATTGCGGCGTTTCGCAATGGCCGCACCGATGTTGTGCAATGGGAGCTGCGTCATGCTTAAATCCTTTGGGCTTTTGCTCTTGTTTTTGATGATGGGGTCTTTGGTGGCAGTGGCCTCCCCTTTTATCCAACAGCGCGTCCCTCAGGGGAAAACAGTCGGCCAAGGGATTCTTTCGTTCGTGTTTTGGGATGTGTATCAGGCCACCCTTTATGCCCCGCAAGGTCAGTGGGATCCGAAGGGTCCGTTTGCCTTGTCCTTGGAATATTACCGTGATCTGAAAGGTGCAGATATTGCCCAGAGATCCATCGAAGAAATGAAAAAACAGGGATTTAATGAAATCGCCACACTGGCTGAGTGGGAAAAGCAAATGCGGGCCATTTTTCCTGACGTCAAAAAAGGGTCTGTGCTTTCCGCTGTGTACAGCCCCGAACAGGGAACCTCTTTTTACGATGGAGAAACCCCCATCGGCACCATCGCAGGCAGGGCCTTTGCCCAACAGTTTTTTGGGATTTGGTTGGCTGAAACCACGTCAGAGCCGGACTTGCGTCAAGCTCTGTTGGGGTTGTGATGTCGTCCATGGCGGTAACGCCAAAATCCCTTTGGCTTTATGGATTGATGGCTTTGCCCATGGCCTTTGCGGGCTTTCCCCTGTATGTGTTGGCCCCTGATTTTTATGCCACGCAGCACGGTGTTTCGTTGACCCTTCTGGGGGCGTTGCTGCTATCCATTCGGTTGGTGGATGCCGTTCAGGATCCCCTGATGGGGTGGTTGATTGATCGCCAGCATGGGCGTTTTGGCTTGTTTATGATCATTGGGGGAATTGTCTTGTGTCTTGCTCTGGCCGGGCTTTTTAATGTTGTCCTTATTTCGGCCCCTGTCTGGTTTTTGCTGTGCACCCTGTTGGCGGTGACGGCCCATAGCCTTTTGGGGATTACTTTGGGGGCGCAGGCCACGCTGTGGACCCGTGATCCTAACGATCAAACCCGTATTGCGGGGGCGCGGGAGGCCTTTGGCCTGATCGGTTTGGTGATTGCGGTGTCGCTGCCCTCTCTTTTGTCAAAGACGGTTCCCAAAGAAACTGTCTTTCTGTGGTATTCTGGTATTTTGGTTCTTTTGATGCTCCTTGGGGTTTGGGCCTTTTTAACCGTTGCGCCGACCCTGCGCCGCGCAAGGCAGCAAACCGAACAACAGACCAAAGATACCCCTGAGCATGGATCCATCTTCCTTGGGCTACGCGCGTTGCCCGTGGCCAGTCTGCGGTTGTTTTTTGTGTATGGGGTTAGCATGCTCGCTTCCAGCATTCCCGCCGTGTTGGTGATTTTTTATGTGCGGGATCTTTTGGGGGCAGAGGACCTAACGGGGCCGTTTCTGCTGCTGTATTTTTTATCCGGCGCTTTGGGTATGCCGCTGTGGAAAAAAATCAGTGTGCGCCATGGAAAACATCGGGCGTGGTTTTTTTCAAAAATTCTTGCGGTTTTGGGCTTTGCGGGGGCGTTTTTCTTGGGGGCGGGTGATGTGTGGCCCTATGCCATGGTTTGCGTGGTTTCGGGTATGGCCCTGGGGGCGGATTTGACGCTGCCCCCTTCCCTGTTATCTGATGACATTCATCATCACCAAAACCATCGTTTTTCAGGGATTCATTATGCCTGTTTGGCGTTTATGACAAAGGCCAGCTTGGCTCTGGCCTCCGTCGTGGCTCTGCCGCTGCTGGATGTCGCAGGTTTTAAACCTCAGGCGGTCAATACCCCTGAGGCTCTCGGGGCCCTGTCCCTAGGCTATGCGTTTATTCCTTGTCTTTTAAAGCTGATTGCAGCAGGGTTTCTGTATGGTTTTTTTATCAGAACGTCTAAGAGGACAGTATGAGAGTCACAAAATTATTAAGCCTGATGGGGATTTTGGTTATGTTTAGTGGATGCGCCGGACATTCTATGGATACTTACAAAGACACCAAGCCCCAAGCTGATATCAAAACCTATTTTAACGGCCCCATCAAGGGCTGGGGCATTATCCAAGACTGGCGCGGCCGCGTGGTCAGCCGTTTTGATGTCACCATGGTTGGAAAATGGGAAGGGGACGAAGGCACCCTGACCGAGAATTTTGTGTATTATGATACCCAAAAAACACAACAGCGCATTTGGCACATTAAAAAAATAGCGGATGGCCAGTACGAAGGCACCGCGTCGGACATTTTGGGCATCGCTAAAGGGGAAACCTTGGGCAGTGCCGTGCGCTGGAATTATGTGATGGATTTGGATGTGGACGGCAGCACGTATCGCATTCGTTTTGATGATTGGATGTGGGCCATGAATGATGGTGTGGTTGTGAATCGATCCTATCTGAAAAAATTTGGCTTTACGGTGGCGGAACTGACGTTGTTCATGCAAAAGCAAAACCCATGACCGTAAACACCTATCAGGGTCAGATTGTCTGGCTGGTGGGGGCCAGCAGTGGCATCGGGGCTGCCCTAGCCAAGGTTTTATCGCAAAGGGGGGCCAGATTGGCCCTGTCGGGCAGGCGGGTTGAGGCTTTGCAGGATCTTTGTGCCTCTTTGGGACCGGATCGCCACCGTGTTTTTCCCTTGGATATTTCGGACCCTGCGGCCACGCAAACGGTGGCCCATAGCATCAAAACAACGATGGGTTCCATGGATCGGGTGATTTTTATGGCCGCGGGCTATGATCCCATGCGACTCAGCGCCCTCGATATCCCCCTGACCCATCAAATTGTCACCACAAACCTGATGGGGGCGTTTCATCTGATTCAGGCTGTTCTTCCTTTTTTGCGGGAAAGTCAGGGACAAATCGCCCTGTGTGGCAGTGTGGCGGGATATATGGGACTGCCAGAGGGCCAGCCCTATAGCGCAACCAAGGCCGCCATCATCAATCTGGCCGAAAGCCTGCATGCCGAAGAGGGCCATCATTGTGATGTCAAACTCATCAGCCCCGGATTTGTCCGCACCCCCCTAACGGATAAGAATGATTTTTCCATGCCCATGATTATCGAGCCAGATCAAGCGGCCCTCGCCATTGCCGATGGCCTGTTATCCAAACGGTTTGAAATCCATTTTCCCAAAAGGTTTACGTTTTTTCTTAAATTTCTTCGGGCCTTACCCTATGGCCTCTCCTTAAAAATAACATCACGGATGAAGGGATAAAAACGGATCAAACATCCGTTTTTTGTCCTTCACAGACACTCACAGTGTCTGGTCGTTGGGGGGGCTTGGGTTTATAGCGTATGCCATACAGGGCCAAACGCAGGGCCTGTCTATGAATCAAAACAATGGCTTTTAGTGTGACGAGGGGGTGGCGCCAAAATGCCAAGCGCCAGTTTTTTTTGGTCAGCGGTGAAAACGTTCCCCAAAGGGCCGTGATCAGTTGTTTGTTGTCGTTTTCATCATAATAATCAATCCAGACGCCCAAACGATCCTCTTGCCAGTCGAACCGAAAGCGATAGGTGCCGTTTCTTTCCAAAAAGGGGGAGACATGAAACACCTTTTGGCCACAGATCCATGTTTCAGAATCCAGCGGATGATGATTGGCATTGAAACACAAATAACTGTGTTGTTCCCCGAAGGTATTATGAACCTCGCACACAACGGCTCTTAGGGCATTTTGGGTGTCTAGGCACAAATAAAAACTAACGGGATTAAACACATATCCCAAAACTTTGGGCATGGTGATCAGGATTATGGCGTGTACGTGTTCGGAAAGGCCTTGGGCGCTGAGAATATCCCTAACCCATCCCAAAGGATCGCGACCATCGCGGTAACCCACATCATGGGGATCAAAGGTTCCCCAGACGCTGGAAATCTTCTCTGCCGGCAAGGGCAGGGCCATGTAATACACACCGTAGGAAAATGTATTGTCTTTGGGAAACAGGCGTCTGTGCATCATGCGGGCGGTGTAAATCTGGGGGCCCTTTACCATGGTGGGTCGATTCCCATGGTTTGCGCGACGGCCACCGCACTGGCCAGACCGTCTTCGTGAAAGCCATACCGTTGATAGGCGCCGCAAAACCACAGGCGGTTGTGACCCTGCAGCGTGCCGATATGGCTTTGATTTTTAATGGCGTTTGCATGAAACACAGGATGTTCAAAGGTATAAGCATCATGAACCAAAGCCTCTGCGGGTGGCTTCCCCGGATTCAATGTCACCATCAGGGGGGTTGGTGTGGGCAGGGATTGCAGATTGTTCATCCAGTAACTCAGGGAAACAGAAGGGGATTGATCCTTTCTGGCTTCGGAAAGGTACACCCAGCTGGCCCACGCCGCCCGACGCCTCGGCATAAACCCAACATCGCTGTGCAGAACCGCATGGTTGGGTTGATAGGAAAAAGCCTCCAGAACCTCTTGTTCCTTGGTGTTGGCATCCCCCATCATGGCCAGCGCCTGATCGGCATGACAGGCCAAAACGGCTTCGTCATAAAGGTGTTGCTCTCCGGAAACGTCCTGAACCATGACTCCTTCGGCCTCGCGCCACAATCGTGTAACCCCGCTGGAAAGGCGAATGCGGTCCTTAAAGGGCTCTGTCAGCAGGGCCACATAGACGCGGCTGCCGCCTTGGACGGTGTACCATTGCGGCTGGTCATTTAGGCTCAGCAGGCCATGATTTTCAAAAAAACGCACAAAGGTTTGGGCGGGAAAATTCATCATTTCTGATAAAGGGGTACTCCAAATCGCCCCGCCCATGGCCAGCAAGAAGTAATCGCGAAACCATGGCCCCATGCCCAGATCATCCAAACAGTCTTTCAGGGTGACTGCGGGATCTTTGTTTGCATAGGCCAAAGCGCGGGCGTTAAACTGAAAGACGTTGGCCACCATCCGCCAAAACGACGGGCGCAGCAGGTTGCGTTTTTGGGCAAAAACACTGCCCACCGACTGAGTGCCATATTCCAGCCATCCTTGGTTCACGCTGGCGGCAAAGGACATATTGCTTTTGATCACGGGTACCCGCAGGGCATCAAACAAACGGGTCAACAGGGGATAATTTTTATGATTAAACACAATAAATCCCGTATCCACAGGGATTTGCCCCTCGGGCATGGCCACATCCACTGTGCGGCTGTGGCCCCCGATATAGTCATTTTTTTCATAAACCGTAATGTCGTGATGGGGGTGCAGCAAAGAGGCCGCGCCCAAACCAGAAATGCCTGTCCCAATGATGGCGATTTTTTTTCGTTGTGACATTTTGGGGTGTTCCTAAGGATGGGATTTTGGGAATTATTCCGTCAAATCGCCCCACAATCCTTTGATTTTATCAAAAAACCCTTCGGATTTTGGGCTGGTTTTGTTGCCGATTCCGGAAAATTCCTTCAGCAGGTCTTTTTGACGCTCTGTCAGGTTCACGGGGGTTTCCACGGTGACATCAATATAAAGATCACCCCGCAGGGTGGATCGCAATTTGGGCATGCCCTGTCCCTTCAGGCGGATTTTCTGGCCGGCTTGGGTGCCTTCGGGTATGGGAACCTTCAGGCGTTTTCCCTCAATCCCAGGAATTTCGATGATCCCCCCCAGAGTGGCCGTGACCATGGGAATGGTGGCGTGGCAAAACAAATGTTCGGCCTGACGTTCAAAAAACGTATGGGGCTTGATGGAAAGAAAAATATACAAATCCCCAGAACCCCCGCCGCGCAGCCCTGATTCTCCCTCACCGGCCAAACGGATGCGGGTGCCATCTTCGACCCCGACGGGGATGGTAACCTCTAAAGTGCGCTGTTTATTCACGCGGCCTTGGCCTTGGCAAGGGCGGCAGGGCTTTTCGATGATCACCCCAGCCCCTTGACATTGGGGACAGGTCCGCTCGAAGGCAAAAAAGCCCTGCTGAGAGCGTATGCGTCCCGCCCCCTGACACCCAGGACAGGTGACTTGGGACGACCCCTCCGCGGCGCCGGTTCCTTGGCAGGATTCGCAGGCCATCTGGGATGAAAATTTAATGGTGGTTTTTTTGCCCTTAAAGGCTTCCTCTAACGTAATATCCAAATTATAGCGCAGGTCCGAGCCCGGTTGCTGCATAGATCCACCGCCGCGACGTTTGCGCCCGCCGCCCATGAAGTCATTGAAAACCTCATCAAAAATATCGGAAAATCCCGAAGAAAAATCAAAGCCCCCAGGCCCGCCCCCCCCTCCGGATTGGGCCCGTTGATAATTGTCATGGCCGTATTGATCATAGGTTTTGCGCTTTTCAGCGTTGCTTAGGACCTCATAGGCCTGGTTTATTTCTTTGAATGTTTCCTCTGCCTTGGCATCCCCGGGATTTTTATCGGGATGGTATTTCATGGCCAGTTTGCGAAAGGCTTTTTTGATGTCCTCAGCACTGGCATTGCGGTCAACACCCAAAAGTTGATAATAATCGGCCATAGGGTCCAAAAACTTTCTCTACGTTCAGGCCTTTATATAAGCGCTGCGGGGGAGAGGTGCAAGGGGGGTATGCGCCATAGGGGGTGTGTTTGAACATTTCTCTACCGTCTTTGCCCATCCTCTGTTAAAAAGATTTTTTCACACTTTTTTTGCATGTTATGCCCATAACCCTGACGTTTCCCGATGCTTCCCAGCGCACCTATGATGTCCCCTTAACGGGTGTTGAGTTGGCCAATTCCATCAGCAAAAGCCTCGCCAAGCGGGCGGCTCTGTTGTCCCTGAATGATACGCTTTACGATCTTTCCCACACCATTACGCAGGATGCGCGGGTGAGTCTTCTGAGTGCCGATGATCCCGCGGCTTTGGACACGCTGCGTCACGACGCCGCCCACATTATGGCGCAGGCGGTCAAGGCCCTGTATCCCGATGTTCAGGTGACCATTGGTCCCTCTATCGAGAATGGGTTTTACTATGATTTTCATACGCCGCAGCCTTTCCGCGAAGAGGATCTGGCCGCCATCGAGGCCAAAATGCGCCAGATTATCGAGGCTAAAATTCCCCTCGTGCGGGAAGTCTGGCAGCGCAACAAAGCCATGTCGTTTTTTGAGGGGATGGGGGAGCATTTTAAGGCAGAAATCATCCGTGATTTGCCCGAAAACGAGGTTATCACGCTTTACCGTCAAGGTGATTTTGTCGATTTGTGTCGCGGGCCCCATTTTCCCACCACGGGCCACGTGGGTATGGCCTTTAAGTTGCAGCGGGTGGCGGGGGCTTACTGGCGCGGCGATGCCAAAAACCCTATGCTGCAAAGGATTTACGGCACCGCATGGGCCAGCAAAGAGGACCTGAATGGTTATTTAACCATGCTGGAGGAAGCGGAAAAGCGCGACCACCGAAAACTGGGCCGCGCCATGGAATTGTTTCATTTTCAGGAAGAAGCTCCCGGCAGCATTTTCTGGCACCCCGCCGGATGGACCGTTTATCAGGGGGTTGTGCGTTATATTTTGAAAAAAATGCAGCAGCACGGGTATCAAGAGGTGAATACCCCCATTCTGGTGGATAAAACCCTGTGGGAACAGTCGGGTCACTGGGATAAATTCCGTGACAATATGTTTGTTTGTCAACACGGCGAAGACGAAAAAACCTTTGCCATCAAGCCCATGAACTGCCCAGGGCATGTTCAAATTTTTAAACAGGGCATCAAAAGTTACCGTGATTTGCCGCTGCGGCTGACGGAATTCAATACCCTGCACCGGAATGAATCCTCGGGGTCTTTGCACGGGTTGCTGCGCCTTCGGACCTTTCACCAAGACGATGCCCACATCTTTTGCACGCCGGATCAAATTAACGCAGAAGCCGTGGCCTTTTGCGCCCTGCTGAAAGAGGTTTACGCTGATTTTGGTTTTCACGATGTTCGCATCAAATTTTCAGACCGTCCTGAAAAACGCGCCGGCAGTGATGACACGTGGGATCGGGCGGAAAAGGCGTTGAAAGAAGCCGCGCTGGCCTCGGGCCTTGATTTTACCCTAAACCCAGGTGAGGGGGCGTTTTATGGGCCTAAGCTGGAGTTTGTGTTGCGCGATGCCATCGGGCGGGATTGGCAGTGCGGGACACTGCAATGTGATTTCATTTTGCCCGAACGCTTGGGCGCCCATTATGTGGATGCATCGGGGGATAAAGTCCACCCTGTCATGCTACACCGGGCCATTTTGGGAAGTTTAGAGCGCTTCATCGGGATCCTGCTGGAAAACACCGCAGGGCATTTGCCCCTGTGGCTGGCCCCAACGCAGGTGGCTGTTCTGACCATCACCAGCGCCCAAGATGCGGCGGCTCTGGCTGTTTATGAAACGCTGAAGGGTGCAGGGGTGCGGGCCGTTCTGGATACCCGCAGTGAAAAGGTGTCCTATAAAATTCGGGAGCATTCCCTGAAAAAAATTCCCATACTCGCCATCATCGGCGCGAAAGAGGCCGAAGAGGGCACCGTAACCCTGCGCCGTTTGGGCAGCACAGAAACGCAAACCCTTTCCCAAGATGATTTCTTAAAAGTCTTCTTAAACCCCGCATGAGGCAGGGCTAGTTAGAAGACACCGCCAATTTGTTGCAGATCAGGGTAATTTTATCGGTGATGGCCTGAATTTTTTGTTCGTAATGGGCATCATCGTCCCCTGTATCCCGTCCGCTCGGGGCGGAGGCGGCATTTAAGGCGCCTGCGTCTTTGGGGCTGGTCCCTGATTTGGCATCAAACAACTCATCCGCCAACATCAGTAATGTCATCACCAAAAGCTTGGTTTCCGAAAGAACCATCTTTTTGCCCACTTGGCGCCAAATTTTGTTGACGCGCTCATCCGCAACCTCAGCCAGTTTTCTTAAATGCCCTTCTTGTCCCCGTTGGCATGACAGGGTATAGGGCTTGCCGTGGATAACAACTTCAACGTCAACGATTTGGGTCATTGGGGGGCCTCGGTTTTGGAATCGGGGGCCAGAAGACTGAGCGCCTGATCCACCAGTGCTAAGGCCTGATCCACCTCTGTGCGCCATGTGGGATCCGAGGCAGGCTTTGTTGAGCTGGGGGCAGGGGAGGGGGATAAACCCTCTTTTTGCTTTAAACGGGTTGCCAAAGCGTCCCGTTCTGCTTTCAGTGTTTTATAATCCCGCTCTAGCGCCAGATAGGATTCTTGTTCCGCCAGCAGGCGTTCAGCCAAGGTCCTTTGCAATTCCCGAATGGCCAAATGGGCGCGTTCGAGGGCCGCCTCAGTTTTGGGCAATTCAACATCAGATTCAAAAGCCATGGCGGTGGTCATTGACGAAAACCGTGTGTTTCTGTATGGTGTGGCACGTTTCAGACCTTCATTCATAAGGGACTTTTTTCCTCTTCGCAAGGCACTTGAACAGGCGAAAATAACAACCCGATTTTTGAGATTTTTATGACTCTTTCTTTGGCCACTGCGTTACGGTTTTTGAGTGTCGATATGGTGGAAAAGGCCGCCTCGGGCCATCCTGGCATGCCGCTGGGCATGGCGGATGTTTTGACGGTTCTTTTTTCTGAATTTTTATCTTTTGATGCCTCTTGTCCCACGTGGGCCAATCGGGATCGGTTTATTTTATCGGCTGGACATGGGTCAGCGGCCCTTTACAGCTTGGCGTATTTGCTGGGCTATCCAGAGGCCACGTTGGATCAACTCAAAGCCTTTCGCCAGCGGGGCAGCAAAACCCCTGGGCATCCTGAACATGATTTGGGCTTTGGTATTGAAACCACCACGGGCCCCTTGGGCCAAGGTTTAGGAAACGCTGTCGGCATGGCCATGGCTGAGCAGATGATGCGTTCGGAACTGGGCAAAGACATCATTTCCCACCGAACCTTTGTGGTGGCGGGTGATGGGTGTTTGATGGAGGGCGTGGGTCAGGAAGCCCTTTCCCTTGCGGGGCACTTGGGCCTGAGCAAACTCACGGTTTTGTTTGATGATAATCATATTTCCATTGATGGGGATACGGATCTGAGTTGTTCGGATAATCATATTGATCGTTTTCGGGCCTGCGGCTGGCACACTCTGGCCGTGGATGGCCATGATCCCGCCGCCATACGGGCGGCGCTGGATCAGGCTTTGTTGTCCGATAAACCCACGTTTATCGCCTGTCGCACCACCATTGGCTGGGGGTCCCCCACCAAAGCGGGGACCGCCGCCACCCATGGATCCCCTTTGGGGAAAGAGGAAATTGCCCAGATGCGGCAAAACCTCTCTTGGCCCTATGATCCGTTTGTGATTCCTGATGATGTTTTGACGGCATGGCGCAATTTGGGCGTGCGGGGAAAATCTGCGCGGTTGGCGTGGGAACAACAATGGGGGGCGCTTCCCCCCGAACAGAAAAACCGGATGAACGCCGATTTTCCTAAGAATGCCCAAGAGACCCTTTTGTCCTATAAAAAACAATGGTTCATGGATCGCCCCACCATGGCCACACGGAAAGCCTCGGGGTTGGTTTTGGATCAATTGGCCCCCTTGGTGCCGGCGTTGGTCGGGGGATCTGCGGATTTGACCGGATCCAACAACACCCGCGCCAAAAGTCAAAAAACCTTTTCCGTCAACCACCCAGAGGGACGTTATATCCATTATGGCGTTCGGGAACACGCCATGGGGGCCATTATGAACGGCCTTTCTTTGTACGGGGGTTTTGTTCCCTACGGCGGGACGTTTTTGGTGTTTAGCGATTATTTGCGCCCAGCCCTGCGTTTATCGGCCCTGATGGCGCAAGGCGTCATTTATGTTTTGACCCATGATTCCATTGGTCTGGGGGAAGATGGCCCAACGCACCAGCCCATAGAGCATCTTGCCGCCCTGCGCGCCATTCCCAATGTTCATAATTTTCGTCCTGCGGATGCGCTGGAAACGCTAGAGTGCTGGGACATCGCCCTGAAAAACCGTCACACCCCCAGTGTGTTGGCTCTCAGCCGTCAAGATTTACCCACCCTGAGAAATCCTGAGGCAGATTTCTCTATCAACGCCAGTGCGCGGGGGGCTTATGTGATTTCTGAAGGGTCTTTGCCGCCCAAAATCACCCTGGTGGCCACAGGATCGGAAGTGTCTTTGGCCGTGGATGTTCAAAACGCGCTGGCCCAGCATGGGGCAGGGGCCACGGTTGTTTCTATGCCCTGTCAGGAATTGTTCTGGGCGCAAAGCGAATCGTATCGAGAGGCCCTCTTCCCCAAAGACCTTCCCATCGTGGCCATCGAAGCCGCATCGCCCTTGTCGTGGTATCGCTTGGTGGGGGAAAAGGGCATGATTTTTGGTATTGAAACGTTCGGTATGTCTGCCCCCGCTGCCGACGTTTATGACCATTTTGGATTAACCCCTAAGGCCATCACTGAAAATATCGTGACACAATATTCTGATTTGTTTTGACGCTGCGGCAGGGATGTTTATTGCAAACGCATGACCAACGCATGGCGGCCCGCACCATAATAATGGTGCCGTCGCCCTATGGGTTGAAAGCCCAAGGTTTGGTACAGGTTCATGGCATCGGTGTTTGTGTCTTCAACCTCAACAAAAAGCGGTTTTTTAAGAGGGAAAAGGGTGCGCAGTAAGCTGCGTGCGATCCCTTGGCGACGATACAAGGGATCCACAGCCAAAAGCAGCACATCCTGATGATCTAGGGTGTCTTGGATGACCAAAAAGCCGGCAAGCTGTCCCTCGCACACGGCAACCCAAGTGGTGTGTTGATTCAGCCAGTCCCCAAATTCGGATTGATGAAAGGGGGACAGGCCCGTTTTTTGGTGTAAATCCCAAAGCGCGGGCCCATCGTCTGTAGTGTGTGGACGAATCACCATGGGGAAAGTCTGAGGGTAATGTTGGCGCCCTTGGCCTTTTCCGTTTCTAAACGCAAAGGATGTCCATGCCGTTTGGCAATATCTTCGGCAATAGACAGGCCCAGCCCCACGTGACCCGCCACAACGGGACGCTCATCTTCCAAACGAACAAAGGGCGTTTTGGCCCGCTCAAAGGCCTCTGGAGTCAGGCCGGGACCATTATCGGCAACGGTTATGTCCACATAGCCTTTATGGTCCTGAACGCTGAGGGTACACAGGGTGCCATAGGTCAGGGCGTTGTTGATCAGATTCACCAAACATCGCCGCAACAACAGGGGTTTTGCGCGGACGTTGACAGGATGGATTGGCAAAATTTTTAGGGTTTCGGGATCAAAAGAAGCGGCCAAGGTGTCTAAAAAAGATTTTAGTGCCACACATTGCCAGTCTTCCCCTTGATCGTCCCGCGCAAAAGCAAGATAGGAATCGATCATGGCCTGCATTTCCAAAACATCGGGCAGCATATCTTGTTTAATATCCTGTGGTGTCATTTCCAAAGCCAGACGCAGTCGGGTTAAAGGGGTGCGAAGATCATGGGAAATGCCGGCCAGCATCTCAGTGCGCTCAGCCACGTTTTTCAGGATATTGTCCTGCATGGTGTTGAACGCGCGCGTGGCTTTGCGGACTTCCAAAGCTCCGCGTGGTTTTAATCGTTTTGGGGTTCCCTCTTGACCAAAGGCCTCTGCGGCCATGGCCAAGTCGCGTATGGGGTGCATCTGGTTGCGCATAAACCCCCAAGCCACAATAACCAGAAGAATGCACAGCCCAACAGACCACAGAACATAAACAAAGACCGTGCTGGAAAAAATCTTTTTGGGTGTGGTGCTTAGGGTGATTTGATGCTGTGGCAAAAATACCGTAACCCTGACCCAGTTTTTGCTGGTTTCGACCGTCAGGGGATAGGGAAGGCGACTTTCCAGCTCGCGCCGCAGCATGCCTTCCTGATCAAACAGAGAGGTCAGCCATCCCAAAACACTGTGGCGGGTATCGGTTTTTGAGGAAGGGGTGCTGCGGGTGAAATCAATATCCAAAGCGGCGGCCATATCGGGGACGTGGGGATGGGCTTTGGCCTCTGCCTGCACCAGCATGACCATTTCATTGGCTAAGGTTATGGCGAGGCGTCGCTCAAGCGTATCCCAATGATGGTTGAAAAAAACATAGCTGGTGGCGCCCTGTGCCAAAATGATGGGCATGGCCATAATTAAAAAAGACCGCCCCAAAAGGCTCTGGGGCGAAACCTGGCGCAAGAAACGGGAGAGATGGGAAAAGGGGCGTAAAAAAAAGGGGGCCTTCCGACCCCCCCGATCTTTAGGCGGATTTTTTATCGTTTTCATTGACCTCTTCAAAATCAGCATCAACGATGTTTTCCCCTTGGTTGGTGTTGGAAGGCTGCTCAGAAGAGGCGTTCTCTTGCTGGTCCTTATACATGGCTTCGCCCAACTTCATGGTGGCTTGGGCCAAGGTGTTGGTTTTCTCTGTGATCAGAGACACATCATCGGTTTCCCGCGCCGCTTTCAGATCGGTAATGGCCGTTTGAATGGCCTGTCTTTCAGCGTCTGAAACGTGGGATCCGTACTCGGTCAAGTTTTTTTCGGCCGTTTGGATCAGGGTTTCCGCTTGGTTGCGGTGTTCCACAAGTTCACGTTTCTTTTTGTCGGACTCTGCGTTGGCCTCAGCATCTTTGATCATTTTTTCCACGTCGGCATCGCTCAGGCCGCCGGACGCTTGGATGCGGATTTGCTGCTCTTTGTTCGTGGCTTTGTCTTTGGCCGAAACATTCACAATCCCGTTGGCGTCAATGTCAAAAGTGACCTCGATTTGTGGCATACCGCGAGGGGCGGGGGGAATGCCCATCAGATCAAACTGCCCCAGCAGTTTATTGTCAGCGGCCATTTCTCGCTCACCCTGAAATACACGGATGGTCACCGCATTCTGGTTATCTTCGGCGGTGGAAAAGACTTGGCCTTTCTTGGCGGGGATCGTGGTGTTGCGTTCAATCAGGCGTGTGAACACGCCGCCCAAGGTTTCAATCCCCAAAGACAGGGGCGTGACATCCAAAAGCAGAACATCCTTAACATCACCCCGCAGAACGCCGCCTTGAATGGCGGCACCGATGGCCACCACTTCATCAGGGTTGACGCCTTTGTGGGGTTCTTTGCCGAAAAAGGCTTTGACCAACTCTTGGACCTTGGGCATGCGGGTCATACCCCCCACCAAGATGACCTCATCAATGTCAGAGGGTTTCAGGTCTGCATCTTTAAGGGCGGCTTTGCAGGGCTCCATCGTGCGCTGCAAAAGGTCCTCTACCAAGGATTCCAATTTGGCCCGGGTTAGGGGCACATTCAGGTGCTTGGGACCAGTTTGGTCTGCAGTAATAAAGGGCAGATTCACGTCGGTTTGCACCGAGCTGGACAGTTCAATTTTGGCTTTTTCTGCTGCCTCTTTCAGGCGCTGCAGGGCCAAAGGATCAGCTTTTAAGTCAATGCTGTTGTCTTTTTTAAACTCTGCCGCCAGATAATCAATAATCCGGTTGTCAAAGTCTTCACCGCCCAAGAATGTATCGCCGTTGGTGGCCTTGACTTCGAAAACGCCATCTCCGATTTCCAGAACGGAAACGTCAAAGGTTCCGCCCCCCAAGTCATAAACAACAATTTTACCGCCGGATTTTTTATCCAGACCATAGGCCAAAGCAGCGGCCGTGGGTTCATTAATAATCCGCAAAACATCCAGACCTGCAATTTTACCGGCATCCCGTGTGGCTTGGCGCTGGGCATCGTTAAAATACGCGGGAACGGTAATAACAGCCTGCGTCACGGTTTCGCCCAAATAGCGCTCGGCCGTGTCTTTCATTTTTTGCAGGATAAAGGCACTGATCTGGCTGGGGGAATAGGGTGTGCCTTCGGCCTCAACCCAGGCATCCCCATTGTTGCCTTTAATAATGCTATAGGGGACCATGCCCTGATCTTTTTGGGTCAGCGGATCGTCAAAACGGCGACCAATCAGGCGTTTGACCGCAAAAATGGTGTTTTTGTGGTTGGTGACGGCTTGGCGTTTCGCGGGTTGTCCCACCAAGCGCTCGCCCTTAGCAAAAGCCACAATCGAGGGGGTTGTGCGGGCACCCTCAGCATTTTCAATCACAACCGTTTGGTTGCCATCCCGAAAGGCAACGCAAGAGTTCGTGGTTCCCAAATCAATCCCAATAATCTTTGACATAGTGTTTCCTTATTTGAAATCATTATAAACGTATTTCCGTTTGATAAAGAATATGGGGAAATTTTTTAAGGTTTCAAGGGGGCGGCGTTGTTTATTTTTTGTGTTTCGTGCATCCGGTTGTGTCATAATGGGGCGTCATGAAATCGTTTTTGCACCCTTCTTCCTATGCGGCCGTCAGCGCCACCTTGGCCGCCGCTGCCCTGTTGGTGGTTTTTGTGGCCCAGTATGGTTTCAACCTGCAGCCTTGTCCCCTTTGTCTTTACCAAAGGTTGCCGTATTTTGGTGTTTTGGTGGTGGGGTTGGTCGCAGGATTTGGGCCCAAAGGCCAAAGCACAACAATCTTTCTGGCTTTGATAGGGTTGTGGGCCATCAGTCTGATCCTAGGGGGGTATCATACAGGGGTTGAGGCGGGGCTCTGGACCTTTCCAGCCTGCGCCAGTTCTTCCCAAGGGGCGGATAGCATTGCGGAGCTGGAGGCGATGATCCGCCAAGCGACGGTGACGCCCTGCGATCGACCTGCTTTTCTGTTGGCGGGTTTGAGTATGGCCGATATGAATATGGCGCTTTCTGGGGCCATGCTTGGCTGGGGCCTTTGGGTGTTCAAAAGAATAAAAAGCGCTGCGCCCACCAAAGGTTAAAAAAGCGTTGACATTTTAGTTAAAAAATGATTTAATAGGGAATACTTAAAACAAACCGTAACCCCATCAGGAGATTTTTCATGGCCATTGCCTTTCTTTTGGACAACACATACAAAGATGTTCATGACGTGCTCTGCGAAGCCAAGAATTATATCAAATTCGTCCTGCCAGGACTGCGCCAGAACGCCAAGGTTCAGGACCGTTTGGCCATGACCTATCACGCCACCCGTTTAACGTCCCGTCTTTTGGAAATGATGTCTTGGCTCTTGGCCCAACGTGCCGTTCAAAAAGGGGAAATGAGTGGCGAAGACGCTGCCGCCATGGGATTTACCATCACCAACGACGACATTTGCCGTTTTCAGGAAGAGGAGGCTTCGGAAACTTTGCCTGACGGATTGCGCATTCTTTTAAAACGCAGCAATGATATTTATGTTCGTTTGGGTCGTTTGGATGCCCAGATGAAACGGGCTGTGGCTTAAAACTTATGGACTCTGCGGACGTTCTCAGAAAAAAAATAGCGTACCGTTTAACCTATCGCGGCACCAAAGAGCTGGATCAAGTGATGAACCGTGTCAGGGGGGAGGTTTTGCCCCACCTCCCCCCTGATCTCTTGCCTGCGTTAGAGGCTTTTTTGCAGTGCCCCGAACCTGAGCTGATGGCGATGATTTTTGGTCATGTGCCCTTGCCCAGCGATCTACCTTTGGGTTTAAGATCTGTATTGGATGGATTTTTTCTTAACTCTACATCCGCAGAATCAAAAATTTTGACGCCACCGCCACCGCGAGGATAAACGCCCCATAAGAGGTCGATTCCAGAACGATAGCCATCCACTGCTGCTCTTTGGTGTCTTCGGATTGTCTAGAATCTTGGCGTGTCCATCGCTGGCGATGAAGACGAAAGGTGGTGTGAATTTTGAGCACCGCCCCGTACACTTGTCCAAAAAATAGCAGGGCTGGAAAATACGGGTGGAAAGGCCCCCGCATCGTACACAGGATGCCGGCCCACATTGCCCGACTGATCAGGACCCATAACACATAAAAAGGAATCAGGGCGCTGTGGTAAATCAGGGCCAAAAAAAAGGCACCGGTGGGGCCAATCATCGTTGTCCAAGGCGATATCCGTTGATCCAGCAGGCACCACCACACAAAAAAGGGGATTTTTTTGGGGCCCAAGGCTAGGGCTTGGTTGCTGTGGCGAATCATATTGCCAAACCAGCGCGTCATCAAAAGGCGGGTATGCGTCAGAAAATGGGGGGAAACAGGCTCTTCCATAGATTCACAAACGGTATCGGGAATATACAGCATAGACCACCCTTGCTGCAGGGTATAAAACCACGTGGATTTATCGTCCCCTGTTAACATTGTCAGGCGTCCGTGCCGCCAGTGATCCAAGCTATCCGAGGCAATGGCCTGTAAAAATCCATCCTCATAGGCCAGTTGCCCCCGAAACATGGACAATCGACCTGTTAAAACCAAAAGGCGCCGAGAAACACTCATCGATGCCATCAGCCAGTGCCGCTGAATCATCCGAAGGCTATGCCAAGCCTGAATCAGACGATGATGGTTTGTGCAAACGGGGCGATTGTCCATGGTCATGGCCCCTAAATCATGCTGTGTTTCAAAAAAACCCACCAATTTTTGCAAAGTTCCTGCCTGAATAACCGTATCCCCGTCCATCAAAATCACCTGATCCACGGGGGTGTAGGATTTTAAACACCATAAGGCCTGCGCCATGGCCTGCCGCTTTCCCGTGCCTTTTTGTAAAAAAATCTCACAGGTTAGGGACGGTTTGTTTTCAAAATAGGCCAGAAAATTCGACCGAATCCATGATGCCTCTTCCTGTGTGGTGACAGCGGCAATGATGGTGACGGCGCCGGGATACCCGTGGGCTTCTGCCAAAAGACAGGAAAAGACCCGCTGAAAAATTGCGGGGGACATTTTATAGGAAGGAACAATGAATCCCACCGAAGGATAATCAGACAAAGAAAGGTTGTTTTTGTAGGCATCAGCAGCCCGACGATACAGGGGAAAATGTCCCCGAAAGTATGTCGCGGCCCGCAAGGCGTGCAAGGTTAGCCAAGCATAGCGCCAAAAGCCAATGAACCCCATGACTATCAGGGCTCTGTAGGGAAGGGTTCGAGAGTCTTCTGTCGAAACCAGCAGAAGACACCACACCAGAACGGTGCCGTACAAAACGATGGCGTAAAGCCATTCCATCCGCGTTGCCCTCTCCACAGCATCCGAGGATGTGTTGGGCACGGTGCGTTTTCCTACTTTTTCTGGCGATTATACAGGGCCAGCGCCTTAACCAGATCCACACCGCGGGACACCTGATAATCATCAGCGGGTTTTTCAGGGGCCGTAAAAGCATCTGGCTTGCCTTTGTCGTTGCCATTATCTTTTTTGGGGCTCTGGTCTTCCTTGGGTGTGTCTTTTGGCAAGGTGTCTTTGGTTTCGGGGGCCTCTTGGTCATTGGCGGGTGTTTGACCATTTGTAATGGCGCCAATCAGGTCGGATTCGCGGTTGGCTTTGTAATCCAGCGTTTCCAAGCGGGCGATGGGGACAATAATATCAGGGGTAATGCCCGTGGCCTGAATGGACACGCCAGAGGGGGTATAATAAAGCGCTGTGGTCAAACGGATGGCGCCATGGCCAGGCATGGCAATGATGGATTGAACGGACCCTTTTCCAAAGGATTTTTCCCCGATTAAAATGGCGCGGCCCTGATCTTTTAACGCCCCTGCCACGATTTCCGAAGCGGAAGCCGAGCCTTCGTTAATCAACACCACCACGGGCTTGCCGTTTGTCAGGTCGCCTTTTTTGGCAAAAAAGCGCTGGATTTCCTTGGGGTCGCGTCCACGGGTGGAGACAATTTCCCCCTCATCCAAAAAAGCATCCGAGACAGACACAGCCTGATCCAGTGGTCCCCCTGGATTGTTTCGCAAATCCAAAATGTATCCCAAAACGCTGGGGGTTTTCTTTTCGATGGTTTCCAAAGCAGATTTGAGGGCTGTAAAGGTATTTTCATTAAAGCGGCGCACGCGCACATAACCGACCTGATCAATAACCTCTGATTTGACCGATTGAATTTCGATGATATCTCGGGTCAGCGTGACATCAAAGGGGGCTTGGTCCGCCCGTCGAATGGTCAGGGTTACCTTGGTGTTGACGGGGCCACGCATTTTTTTAACGGCATCATCCAAAGCCATGCCCACAACGGGTTTATCATCAATGTGTGTGATGAAATCCCCCGACAACAGACCGGCGCGGGATGCGGGCGTGTCGTCAATGGGGCTCATGACTTTAATCAGACTGTTTTCCATCGTCACTTCGATGCCCAGACCGCCGAATTCCCCGCGCAATTCAACCTGCATATTTTTGAAATCTTCGGCACTGTGATAGGCAGAGTGGGGGTCCAGACTGGTCAGCATGCCGTTAATGGCGGCCTCGATGAGGTCCTTTTCCTCGGTTTCTTTGACGTAATCCGTGCGGATACGCTCTAAAACTTCGCCGAAAACATTAAGCTGTTCGTAAAAAGAATCGTTTTTGTTGGCCTCTGGGGCGGCTTGTGTGATTGGCGCAGGTTGTTTTGGATTGGGCTCTTGTGCGTACGCTCCGCCGGAAAAGCATAAAGAGACGGTTAACAGGGCGGAAAGCGTGCGGATCATGAAAGAGGGTCCCAAAAGAATCAAATCATCCTTGTATCACAAAGGCGAATCTACTGTATCAAACATTTTGCGTGGGTCAACGGCCTTGCCTTGACGGCGAAGCATGTAAAAAACGGTTTTGGTGTGTGTTGCGGGGATGCCCAAGATTTGATTGGCTTTAACGGTATCGCCCTCTTGAAAGGGGGGCTGGGCCATGCCGGTGATGACGCTGATGTGTTGATCGTCATGGCGAATCATAAAAACATGGCCAACATCGGCCACAGATCGATTAAACAAAACCTGTCCACCTGCGGGGGCATAAATGGGCTGCAGAGGCTCTATAGGATAAAGAATCCCCAGACCGTCCCAAAGGCCATCTTTTCCCCCCCGAACGGGTGGAAAAAAGAAATCGTTGGCAACAGGATCATCCCCTATGGCTGGATTTTTTTTAAAATTTTTCCCCAATGTCTGCATCAAAACGGTGGCTTCGGGACCGGAAAGCCATAAGGCTGCCGGAGAAGGGGGCGGGGCGCGGTGCCACAACCCCAAAGCCACCCAAAACAGGGTCACCAAAAACAATACCCCAAGCAGTTTAAAAGCCACCGAAGACACCGTCATGGGCGAACCTGCTGAAGGATCTTGGCGATGCGGCCATAGGCTTCTTCCAAATCACCCAACGATGTGCAGTAGGGTGGCATCAGATACAGCGTCCCGCCCAAGGGGCGTAGAATTAAACCAGATTTAAGGAATAGGGCTCTAATCGCATGATTTTTTTCGGTGTTATACTGCATGCATTCATGTGTAACATTAAAAGCGGCCACGCTGCCCAGAACCCGAGGACGGTGGGCCAAGCCATCGTTTTCTAAGGCTGCAAGGGCGCGGCGATGAACATCTTCAAGGGCGGCAATTTTTTTGAGTGTGTCTTCCTCCTGAAAAAGTTCCAAAGACCGGTTGGCCACGGCGCAGGCGATGGGATTGGCGGTAAAGGAATGCCCATGAATCAGACTGCGGTAAAAATCGGTGGATAAAAAGGCATCAAAGACCTTCTCACTGGCGCAGGTCAAAGACATGGGCATCATGCCGCCCGTTAAGCCCTTGGCCAGACACAGAATATCCGGTGTTTCTGAAATTTGATGAAAGGCAAACAGGCTGCCCGTTCTCCCAAAGCCCGTCATGACTTCATCAAAAATCACCAAGGCCCCCGCGTGCTGACATAGGCGCACCACGTGGTTAACAAATGCGGGGCGACACATCCTCATCCCCGAAGCCCCTTGCAGCAAAGGCTCTAAAATGATGGCGGCAATCTCTCCACTGTTTAAGTGTTGCCTTAAGATTGAGAGGCTCTCCTCTTCTTTATGTAAAACATCAGAATCGTGCCACCAAGTTTCTGGATAACAAATGTTTTGAACGGGAAATAAAAGTTTTTGATAGGGATCAAAAAACCCACTGCTGCGCCCAACGGACATGGCCCCCACGGTGTCACCGTGGTATCCGCCCTCAAACGCCAGGAATCGTTTTCTTTCGGGATACCCCCAATTGCTTTGGGCATGCAGGGCCATTTTCAGGGCCACTTCCACGGCGGTGGATCCATTGTCGGAAAAGAAAAGTTTCCAAACATCGCGGCGACCCAAAGCATTTTGCAGATTTTTTGCCAGAGTCACAGCGGGTTCGTGGGTAAAGCCCGCAAAAATCACCTGATCCAGTTTGGCTGCCTGTGTGGCCATGGCTTTGATTAATTCTGGATGACTATGGCCGTGGGTGGTCACCCACCATGAGGAAATCAGATCCAGCAGGGGGGTTCCTGCCTCGTCATAAAGAAACGATCCTTTGGCGGAAAGGATGGGCAAAAAAGCCGTTTCGGGATGTCCGTGCTGCGTAAAGGGATGCCAGAGATAACGGGCGTCGTCTTTGGAAAGGGACATGGTGGGGCTAAGCTCGCGGTGCGTTCCAAATGGTAACGTGTTTCACGGGGCAGGCAAAGGGTAAAAAACTACGCTTAAAACTCTGTTACCGTTCCCAGTTCAATCACGCGGTTGTGGGGCAGGTTAAAGAACTCGCGGGCAGTTGTGGCGCGGTGGACCATCCATGCAAAAAGATACTTGCGCCACATGGACATGGGTTGTCGGTTTTGGTGTCCTTCTGTGGGCTGGACATGAATACGACTGACAAAGTACGAAGCCGTCTGGGGATCCAGATGAAAGCCCAAGACGCTATCGGGCAGCCTTTTCAGGGCCTCCGGCACGTCGGAATCCTGCATAAATCCTTTGCGTAAAATAATACGCACCAAGTTTTCATCGCGGGGCAACAGATCCAGTTGTTTTTCAGCGGAAACAAAAGGGACATTTGTTGAAACCACAGAAAGAATAATGTTTTTTTCGTGCAGGATATGGTTGTGCTTCACGTTTTGGTACATGGCCAGCGGGACCCCTTGGGTGGGGCGGCTCATGTAAATGGCAACGCCGGGGACGCGGGGCAGATGTTGATTCTGTTGGATGAATTCAACGGCGGTGATGCCTTCGTTTTCAACGGTTTCTTGTAAATTGATGCGACCTGTTTTCCATGTTGTTAGGACAATAAACAACAGTGCCCCCATCAGCAGGGGAAACCATCCCCCATGGATGATTTTGACGGTGGTTGCCGCAAACAATGTAATATCCACAATGCTGAAAATAACAATAAAGGGCACAACGCGGGCCCAACTCCATTGCCATTTCAGGCGCATCAAAAGAATGGTCATCATGGTGGTTAACACCATGGTTCCTGTCACGGCAATGCCGTAGGCCGAGGCAAGGTTCGTTGAGCTGCCAAAGCCCAAAACCAACACAACCACAGCCAACAGCATCAGCATGTTCACCGTGGGCATGTAAATTTGCCCCAGCTCTGTGCGGGATGTGTGAATAATCCGCATCCGCGGCAAATAACCCAGCAAAATGGCCTGTCGTGTCACAGAGAATGCGCCGGTAATCACCGCTTGGGATGCAATAATGGTGGCCATGGTGGCCAAAATGATCAGGGGTAAACGCCATTCTGTGGAAACCATACCGTAAAGGGGGCTGTGAATGGCCGAGGGATTCATCAGCAAAAGGGCCCCCTGACCAAAATAATTCAAAATCAGGGCGGGCCACACAAACGTGTACCATGCAATGCGGATGGGACGGCGGCCAAAATGGCCCATATCGGCGTACAGGGCCTCTGCCCCCGTGACGGCCAGAACAACAGAGGCCAACGTCAAAAAGGCAATTTTCCCCTCAATTTTCAGGAACACGAGGGCATGCAGCGGGTTCATCGCATTCAGAACAACAGGATTATCAATGATTTGCAGAATTCCCAAAGCCCCAATCACCACAAACCAGACCACCATGACGGGGCCAAAAAGTTTTCCGATGGTTTCTGTGCCGCGACTTTGTAACAGAAAAAGGCCAACCAGAATAAACAGGGTGATATAGGTGATCCACCCCCCCATCCCTGGGGCCACGAGTTGAATCCCCTCCACAGCCGAAAGAACGGAAATGGCAGGGGTAATGACGCTATCACCGTAAAACAGGCCGGTGGCGGTTAACCCCATCACCACAATCACAGCATGCAAACGGGGGTTTTTGGTTCGTTCATCCAGCATGGCCAGCAGGGACAGGCTTCCGCCTTCGCCATGGTTGTCGGCCCGCATCATCAAAATGACGTATTTGAACGTCACAACCAACAGCAAGGCCCAAAAAATCAGGGACAAAACCCCCAAAACATGGGGTTCATCGATGGGCAGGCTTTGGTGTCCTCCGATGGATTCTTTGACGGCGTAAAGGGGGCTGGTGCCGATATCGCCGTAAACAACCCCGATGGTGCCCAGCAAAAGTGTTTTTAAAGATGCCTTAGAGGCAACGGAATCGGATGGCAAAGCAGGGGAGGACATGAGAAAAAATCAAGGTTTTATCAACAGCGGGCCACTTTATCACAAAGAGAGAGGCAAATCTAATGCCAAAAGGGGGAATGTCAAAGCAAATTACAAATGTCCGCTTTTAGCAACTTAGGAATGTCCGCTTTTTGTTTTTTTAGGTGCAGGGGGCGGGGTAGGTTTTTATCCACAAATCCATAGCCCTTTTTTTAGGGCTCTT
>JBILMD010000033.1:0-7862 GCA_044375675.1 Alphaproteobacteria bacterium | reverse complement strand
CCCTAAAAAAAGGGCTATGGATTTGTGGATAAAAACCTACCCCGCCCCCTGCACCTAAAAAAACAAAAAGCGGACATTCCTAAGTTGCTAAAAGCGGACATTTGTAATTTGCTTTGACAGAAAAAAAGACACGTGTGATTTATGCAGGATGCTGTTTCCGTACCTTTGTATCGTCTGGGGCTGGATGTTGGGGCAACATCCATAGGGTGGTGTATGTTGCCCTTAACCCAAAAGGGAGAACCGCAGGCCATCATGGCCATGGGGGTGCGAATTTTTTCCGATGGTAGAGATGCACAAAGCAGCGAACCCTTGGCGGTAGAACGCCGCACCGCTAGGGGTATGCGGCGCAATCGGGACCGCACCCTGTCTCGCCAGCAACATTTGATGCAGGTGCTGACCGATATCGGGTTAATGCCCGCAGAACGGGACCAGCGCAAAGCCCTGCTGGATGAAACAGGGGCCCTCGAAAACAATCCCTACGCCATTCGTGCCCGCGCTCTGGACGAGGCTGTACCGTTGCATCATCTGGGGCGGGCGCTGTTTCATCTGGGGCAGCGGCGGGGCTTTCAAAGCAATCGCCGTGCTGATGGAAAAAGTAAAGATGATGACAAAAGCCTTATGAAGGGGGCCTTTAGCAAACTGGCCAATGCCATGATAGAAACCAAGGCACGCACCTACGGGGCGTTTTTGTATCAACGTCTGAAAGCGGGGGATGGCGTGCGCATACGCCCTGTTAAGAAAAACAACAAAAATGACTATGCCTTTTATCCCCAGCGCAGCGATTATCAACACGAACTAACTATGCTGTGGCAGGCCCAGCAACGCCATTATCCCGCGCTGCTGACCGAGGAAAACCACGCCAAAGTTTTTGACGCCATATTTTATCAACGCCCCCTGATGAAACCAGACGTGGGATATTGTCAGTTTGAAGAGGGAGAAAAACGCGCCCCCAAAGCCTACCCTGTTTTCCAGCAGTTTCGGATCCTAGAGGATGTCAACCATCTCATGATCAACACTGTGACAGGGGAAAAGTTGCCCCTGTCACAAAAACAACGGGACGAGATCCTTAAGCTTTTAAACAAAAAGAAGGACGTCACATTCGACACCTTGCGCAAAAACAAGACACTGGGCTTTTCACAAAACACCACATTCAATCTGGAAACGGAAGAACGCACAAAATTAAAAGGCAACACCACGGCTAGCCGATTGTCAGGCAATGATGCTTTTGGTGAACAGTGGTTTGCATTCTCTGACACTCAGCAGGCGGAGATTGTGACAAACCTTTTGGAAGAAGACAACGAAGACACTTTGATCGCTTGGCTGCAACAGCACCATAACCTGTCATGGGATACCGCAGAGCATGTCAGTAAGATCGCGTTAGAGGCAGGGTATGGCCGTTTAAGCCTGAAGGCCATGAAGGAGATTCTGCCCCATCTGGAATACGGCATGACCTATGACAAAGCTGTGGCTGAGGTGTATCCCCATCATAGTGATTTTCGTCCCACCGACCTGCTGGATGAATTGCCCTATTATGGAAAAGCCATGCCCAAGCGGGTGATGCCTGCGCCCAAGGCCACCGACCCCCATGAAAAACGCTATGGCAAAATCAACAACCCCACCGTACATATTGGGCTGAATCAAATTCGTAAATTGATCAATGAACTGATCCAATGTTACGGCAGGCCAACACAGATTGTGGTGGAACTGGCGCGAGAGCTGAAAGAAAACCAAGAACAGGCCAACCTTTCCGCAAAACGACGCAAGGAAAATCAAAAACTCAATGAAGAGGCGGAACGGGAAATTGGGCGTCTTGGCTATATCCCCAACCACAGGAACAGAGAAAAATACAAACTGTGGATCACACAAGCAAAAGACGCCACCCAACGACAATGCCCCTTTACGGGTCAACAGATTCGTCTGGAGGATGTGTTTCGAGAGGACAGCCCCTTTGAAATTGAACACCTGTTGCCATTTTCCCGCAGTTATAATGACAGTTTGGCCAACAAAGTGTTGGCCTGCCGCACCGCGAATCGGGAAAAAACCAATCAATCCTCCTACGAAGCCTTTGGTGGTCATGCAACGCATTACGCGGACATAATGGAGCGGGTGAAGCTGTTGCCATATGAAAAACGCTGGCGGTTTCAACCGGATGCTTGGGACATTGCGCGGGGCAAAGGGGAGGATGTGATTGCCAGATTGCTGAATGATACCAAGTATTTAAGCCGCTTGACCAAGGAATACCTATCCCACATTTGCCAAGATGTTTATGTGGTAACGGGGGGAATGACAGCCCTGCTGCGGGGCAAATGGGGTTTGAACGACTGGCTGGGCGACAAAGACCAGACAAAGGAACGCAAAGACCACCGCCATCACGCCGTGGATGCCTTTGTCATAGCCTGTATATCGCGGGGGATGATGCAGCGCATCAGTGCCGCCGCCAAGTACGCCGAAAGCCAGTTCAGCCACAGGTTGGTGGACCAAATGCCACCACCGTTTGAGGGCTTTCAGTGGGATGAGGGTAAGCACACCGTCGAACAGATTGTGGTTTCCCACAAACCCGATCATGGCAACGCACGCCGCGCCATCAGCCCACCGCAGGGGCAAAGGCCGTATACCACAGGCAAACTTCATAAAGAAACTGCCTATGGGCTTATTGAATGCGAGGGAAAGAAAGTATTTGTTACTCGTAAAAAGGTAGGTGATTTTAAAAATGCCGACGATATTCAGAAAGTTGTAGATAAAGCAAGACGGCAACAATTTCTAGATTTCATGCAAAAAGCAACATCATGGCCAGAGGGCTTGGACAGTTTTATACAAAAAACAGGCATGAAGCGGTTGCGTATAAAAACCGACAAAAAAATAGATTCTATGGTTGGTATACGGGAGAAAGGGAATAAAAACGAAAAAATTTATAAGTATTATGAGGGAGACAATATTTATACAGAAATATATCAATCCTCATTTGGAAAAATGGCCAAGAAATGGCAAGCGGAGACAGTGTCAATGTTCGATGTTCACCAAAGAGGCTTTATTCAAAAATGGAAAAGTAAAGAGAAACGGGAGAACTCTACTGCTAAGCTTATCATGCGACTGCACAAACAAGACTTGATAGCCATTACTTTGTCTGACCAAGCTATAAAAGGCTTCAAGCTTGAAGATAAATTAAAAAAAAATGAGCGACTTGTTTGCCGTGTGCGCAAGATGTCAGGTGGAAAGATCTCTATTATACCCCACTATATTGCTCATGATACTGTGACTATAAAAGAAAATGGAAAAACAAAAGAGACACGTGAATTTCATACATGGAAGATCTCTCCTGAACAATTAAGGAATCATAACGCCCGCAAAATCCACGTTGACATCTTGGGACGGGTCCATGATCCCATGGCACAGACGCATGTTAACAGGGTACCGATTGATGTGGATGATGGTGATGTTCGATCTGCCCGTGGTGACGGCGACAGAGCGTAAACAGGCTACGGATTTTCGGAAACAATTGCTGGATATGGGCTTTTCCATGAGCCAGTATTCGGTTTATTTTCGTTTCTGTGGCACGCGGGAACAAACAGGGCCCTTTGTGACAAAAATCAAGAGCCTGATCCCCCCCAAAGGACGGGTCAGCATTCTGGTGTTCACGGATAAACAATTCGGCGACATCATCAATTTTACCAACCTAAAGCAGGAAAAAATGCCCGAACAGCCCACATTTTTTGACCTCTATTAACGATTTTTATAAAGTCAAAAAAAGAAATAACCATCTTTTTACAGATGGTTATTTCATTTCAGTTATAGCAAATCAGAAAGTGGTGTCAATCCGCAACCACGATACGATTTTGTAGTGTTCTGTCCATGTTATAGCAAATCAGAAAGTGGTGTCAATCCGCAACTGTGGTTCAACCGTATCTTGGGCAACAGGGGTTATAGCAAATCAGAAAGTGGTGTCAATCCGCAACTTTGGAACCTTTGCGGGGGGTACGTTCTTTGTTATAGCAAATCAGAAAGTGGTGTCAATCCGCAACTGCATTTTCAAGCATGTCAATAATAGGAGAGTTATAGCAAATCAGAAAGTGGTGTCAATCCGCAACTTTGTTGTTGATGTATAAGCACCATACCAAGTTATAGCAAATCAGAAAGTGGTGTCAATCCGCAACAGTTTTTTAATCAGGGCGATTGCATTAGAAATGTATACACAGGAGTCAATGCTAGATTTTTCAATAAGGTAGAAAATTTAATCCTCTGTGGAACTCCCAGAGAGATCATGTTTCAGTATATGATTTTCAGAAAAATCAGTGAAAAAAATCTTGGAAATTCCAAATGCAATCGCCCTGGTTTTTTAATCTGTTCTTTCAGTTTTGTGGTTATAGCAAATCAGAAAGTGGTGTCAATCCGCAACAAAGGTTCCATCAATTCTGCCACCACATTGGTTATAGCAAATCAGAAAGTGGTGTCAATCCGCAACCCCAAGACCGCCAACCCACGGGGCAGTACAGTTATAGCAAATCAGAAAGTGGTGTCAATCCGCAACAGGGCCCCCTGTTTTCCCACCATGCCCCGAAACCGCCGCCCAGCGAGCGGGGCGGCCGAGGCGGCGGCGGGTGGCGGGGGTGATGCCGCCCATGACGATCAGGGGTTTTTTGGCCACCCGCATCATTTTGCGCAGCGTATAAATTCCCAGAGGCCGCGCCCCTGGGTGGCTGGCCGTGGCAAACACAGGACTGACCACAATGCCATGCACGGGGCGTTTGTTTTGGCGTAGCACGCTGCTGAGGCTGTGGCAGGACACGGTGATCAAAAACCGCTGGCGCAAACGGCGCAGGGGCAGGGCAGGGCGCTCTTTCTCCCGCACATGAATTCCGTGGGCATGATAATCTGGCGTTCCTGTGACAAAAACGCTATGGTGTCTCCGCCACGGGCGGGTTTTTTCCACCCTGTCTTTCAGGGGTTTTAAACACCCGCGGCTGCGTAAAATCAAACCACTTCGGCGGGGCAGGGCGGGCAGCACGGCCTCGATATCTTGCGGACGATCATCGTCCCATAACCAAAACACACAGGGCAGGGGGCGCTTCATGGTTGAACATTCTTCTTTGGCGGCAAAGTATCAGGCGATTATGCAGGATATTAAGGCCCTTGGCCATCCCCCCCGCCCCATGCCAATTCTGATTGCCGCCTGCAAACACCAGCCCCCTCAGGCCATCAAGGCCGCCTATGACGCCGGCATCCGTCATTTTGGCGAAAACAGGCAGCAGGATATGATGCAGCACTGGCAGAATTCCAAAGTCCTCTATCCCGATGTCACCGTCCATTTTATTGGTCAGATTCAAAGCAAAAAACTCCCCAGCATTGTGGAACACTGCGATGTGATTCATACGCTGGACCGCGTGAAGCTGGTGGAACAGCTGGCTGATCTCAGGGATCACCACAATGCAAAACTGCCCCGCCTGTTGGTGCAGGTGAACCTTGGGGGGGAAAGTCAAAAAGGGGGGATCCTAAAAGAAACTCTACCCGATTTTCTTAAAGTTTGTCAAGCCCATGGCCTTATTATTACGGGCCTGATGACTTTGCCCCCCGTTGACCAAGATCCCCTGCCGTTTTTTCACACGTTGGCGGCCTTGGCCAAGGCCCATAACCTGCCTGAACTGTCCATGGGGATGAGCGAAGATTACCCCGCCGCCCTAGCCGCCGGATCCACCATGATCCGTCTGGGCAGGGCGTTGTTTGCGGCGGATTGAGGATTCCTTTGACAGAAGGGTTTGGCCCCTTTATCCAAAGAGACTGGTTTTTTGATAAGGCTTAATCAGGCGTGCATGATGACGATTTCCTCTATCCTGCCGGATCTTAAGCGTCTGATGGATGCGGCTGTGGCCGAGGATGTTGGTGCTGGCGACATCACAACGTTGGGGTGTGTTCCTGAAAATGCGCTGATGACGGCCCATCTGGTGGCCCGCAGCCCTTTGGTGGTGGCGGGATTGCCGTGGCTACAGGTTCTGTTTGCCCATGTGGGGGCCGATGTCACCGTGCGCGTGGATATTCAGGACGGCAGCATGGTGGATGCCGGAACATCGCTGGCGGTTTTTAAGGGGTCAGCCCGCGATATTCTGACCTACGAGCGGATTCTTCTGAATATCCTTTACGTCAGTTGCGGCATTGCCACCACCACCCGACGTTATGTGAACGCCCTGCAGGGATACCATACCCAGCTGATGGATACCCGAAAAACATGGCCGGCTTTGCGGGCCGTATCCAAATATGCGGCCCACCTGGGGGGTGCTGTGAATCACCGTAGGGGTCTGTATGATGGGATTATGATTAAGGATAATCACCGCGGCTTTTTGCAGGATGTTCCGGCAACCGTGGCCAAGCTGCGTCAGAATCACCCCCACCTGCCTTTGATTTATGAATGCGATACCATAGATGATATCAAAACAGCCCTCGGCGCGGGGGTGGATCATCTGTTGCTGGACAACATGTCCCCCGAAGCCCTGCGCGTGGCTGTGGCCTTTGTGGATCAAAGAGCCACCACAGAGGCCTCGGGCGGCATCACCTTGGAAACATTAGGGGCTTACGCCCAAACCGGCGTTGATTACATCTCCACCAGTGCCATCACCATGAACCCACAGGCTGTGGATCTGGGATTGGATCAGGGTTAGGGGGGGATTTTCCTATGATCCGAGCGCGGCTCCCGCCCCCACAGTTTTCTTTGGGGTTCAAGGGGGCCGCTGCGCCAAGCCGAAAAAAATCATCCTTCCTCAGCCCGCGCCGCGGTCTTTGGTTTGGTATTTTTTCCGCCTTGCCCCTTGATCCCCAAAGAAAATCGTCCCGCCCCGCCGCGATCAGCGCCGAATTGGATTGAAAACACACATTTGAATTTCCGCTTGACAATACGTTGAAAACCCCCCAATGTCTGCCTCTTGATAATCTTTTGGTTTTTTTGGAACCCCTCTGTCATGTACGCTATTTTTGCTCATTCTGGATCCCAACACCGCGCCTCTGTGGGGGATCGTTTGTCTCTTGATAAAATCGACGCCCCTGTGGGAACATCCATTACCTTGGGTAACGTTGTTTTGTGCCAGAACGGTGAGGCCGTCTCTGTGGGTGCCCCCTTTCTGAATGGCGCATGCCTGACGGCGGAGGTTGTTTCCCACGCCAAGGGTGATAAAATCATTGTGTTCAAAAAGAAACGTCGTCACAACTATCGCCGCAAGCACGGACACCGTCAATGGCATACCGTTGTGAAAATTACTGATATTGCCGTCGCTTAAGGAGAAATGATTTATGGCCCATAAGAAAGCTGGGGGAAGTTCCCGTAACGGTCGTGATTCTATTGGTCGGCGCTTGGGTATCAAGTGTTACGGCGGGGAATCTGTGATTTCCGGCAACATCATCATCCGCCAACGCGGCACCACCGTTCATCCGGGCACCAACGTGGGCATGGGTAAAGACCACACCCTGTTTGCCACCGCCGCCGGCACCGTGGTATTCACCAAAAAAGCCAACGATCGTACCTTTGTTTCTGTGGTGATTTAGGGGGGCTCTCGCCCACTTTTTTTAACCCTGATAAGCCATCAAAGCCCCGTGGGTGCTATCAATCCACCTCATGGCGTGGGAATGCCCACGATTGCAATCCCTTTTCTTTTGCCCCTTCGCCATTGCCCCCGCGCTGCCCAGAAAAATTTGGGTAAGGTGAGGGGCCCCATACGCGTAGAAAATAAAATTCTTGACGAATATATACATATAGATGTTTAGCCCCACAATCTTGTGGTATACTGTATGGATCTATTAGGGAGGTTGATTTATGGGCAGTGTACACCATGCTAACGCCAAGACGACGGTTCGCGTTCGAAAAGAAATACAAGAATCTAAAG
>JBILMD010000001.1:0-199324 GCA_044375675.1 Alphaproteobacteria bacterium | reverse complement strand
CGCCCAACGATCCATCTCCCGAACCCCAAAATTTACCATCTCCAAGCTCCTGTTTCATGACAAAACAAAAACCTAAAGCGGACATTCCTAATTTGCTAAGGAGGACATTATCAAGTTGCTCCTACAAATACAATCATAGGTATTGACAACGGCGCCATACAATCGTATTTTTATTTTTTTATGGAAAAACCAAGGAAAAAAAATTATGTCAAGTCCTCATGTTGTGGATTCCCACGTGGGCCAGCGACTCCGTATTCGGCGGAATATGTTGGGAATTACCCAGGGGGATTTGGGTGATAAAATTGGTTTGACCTTTCAACAGATTCAAAAATATGAACGGGGCGCCAACCGGATCAGTGCCAGCCGCCTGTTTGAAATCAGCCGCGCACTGGATGTGCCCATCACGTTTTTCTTTGAGCATATGGAAGCCTACGATCAGGATGATACCACGGTGTATCATCTGCACGAGGACGGCCAAGGTTACGGGGACGACGTGGATCCGTTGAAACGTCGGGATTCTCTGGAATTCCTGCAGGCGTTTTATGCCATCGCGGATGAAGATGTTCGCAAGAGCATTTTTGATTTGGTCAAAACCCTGCAAACGTCTGTCAAGAGCAAGCCCAAAAAAAGGGATGCGTCTGGGGGCGATTAAACGCTTTCCAAAACCCGAAGCCGCTTGTTATCGTTGCCGCTTTTGCGAAACGAGGGGTAGCTCAGCTGGGGCACAGGGTCGGGCCACAGCATATCTTCGGACAGGGACATGGCTTCGTCAATCAGGGCCATTTCGATGGCATCCAGTTCGGCAAACAGCTCGTCCTGATCCACGGCGTCTTGGGCAATCAGCTCTGACAGGGCCCGCTGGCGCATTTCCAGATTGCGCAGATGGGTATGAGAGCTTCGGGTAAACTTCGCCAGATCTTTAAGGTGACTGAAGCACTGTTCCAAAATCCCAAAAAACATAAAAACTCTCGAAAGTCATTGGTTTCTGTTTTAAAGTATGGCGCAAAAGGTTTAAGAAATGATAAATTTCCAGCGTTGGCGTTTTTGGCTTTCTTTGAAGGCATTTGCTGCGTCGTTTTTCCGTGGTCCCGAAACCGTAAAGATCATTTTTGTGGTTCTTTTCGCGCTGGGGGTTTTGTTCATGGGGTGGTCGTCGGTATACGATTACTGGGTTTTGGGAACGGATCAAAAAAAGGCGGACCATGCCTATCGACAGGCGGAAACTCTGGTGGAAAAACAATCTTGGGATGATGCGTTAACGGCATTGTTTGACGCGGAGACATTGTATCGTCAAGCGGATGATATCTACGGCGCCGCAGACGTGGAAATTATGAAGGCCTTGGTTTACGCCAAAAAAGGCGATAAAATCATGACAACCTATATTATGCAGCGGGCGAAAGAGGCCATTCAGGCCCGCAATGACCCCCTGTTATCCGGTTATTTTTATGAACAGCTGTTGTCTGTGGCGGTGAAATATCGGCAGTTTTCGTCCATTCCTGGGATTGTGGATCAAACGGTGGATCTGTGGATGTCTCAGGGAAAAAAGAAACGGGCGGCAACGTTTTTGGTTGTAACGGCGGATCAGGTGCTGGACAGCGGGGGGGCCACGCCCATGGTGATTGAGTTTTATACGCGGGCTTTGTTTCTTTACGAACAAAGTGAAGATCTTTACAATCAAGCCCAATGTCACGAACGCATCGGCAATGTTTTGATGACGGTGGATCGCGCGGCGGCTGCCAACGCATTTGTCAGGGCCCAGAGTTTGTTTTTGCGTGCCCAAAAACCGGAAAGGGCAAAGATTATGGAAAAAGCTATACAAGATTTGAAAGAGTGATGGTGCGTCATGCGTTTTGAAAAATCCATCCGAAAATTCAACAAACAGCATAGTGAAATCACGAATCGCTGGCTGAAACGTCAGGATCGGGATCCCTTTGTTCATCAGGCCAAGGCCGAGGGGTTTCGGTCCCGCGCCGTGTATAAATTGCAGGACATTCAGCAAAAATATCGGTTTTTGCATGCGGGCACGGTGGTGTTGGATTTGGGGGCCGCCCCTGGAAGCTGGACACAGTGGTGCGTTCATCAGGGATGTCATGTTGTGGCGGTGGATCGTCTGCCCATGGATCCGTTGTCTGGCGCCACGGTTGTGTGCGCGGATTTGCAGGACGACAGTGCGGAGGCTGTGATTCAGGAAGCCCTAGGGGGGCGCGTCCCACAGGTCATTCTGAGTGATATGGCCCCCAACACCACCGGCCATCGGGCAACAGATCATTTGCAAGTCATGGCATTGTGTGATTTGGTTTTATCATGGGCGTTGATGATGTTGCCTGTGGGGGGGTGTATGGTCATAAAATCCTTTGATGGGTCGGAAACACAGGATTTTTTAAAAGCCTGCCGCAGGGATTTTGATCGTGTGTCTCGGTACAAGCCAGATGCCAGCCGCAAAGAATCATCAGAATTTTATATCATTGCGCAGGGATTCCGCGGACCCCCTGCACAGGCTGACGCGCCATAAACATTATAAAAAAAGGAGAGGTCACCATGCGCTGGATTATAACCCTGATGATGACTGTGATGGGGGCAACGGCCGCACAGGCGGGGCCCGATACATCGGATCGTCTGGTCAGCGATGCGTATTTTGCGGCCAAAACCATCCTAAACAGCAAAAATTTTGAAAAAGCCCCCCATTGGCTGAAAAAAAGCAAGGCGGTGATTATCATTCCGTCGTTTTACAAGGGCGGATTGATTGTCGGGGGATCAGGGGGCAGCGGCGTCATTTTGGGCCGGCTGGATGACGGATCGTGGTCGTATCCTGGTTTTGTGGACATTGGTGGGGGCAGTTTGGGTCTGCAGATTGGGGTGTCTGTTTCGGAAACCATGATTTTTGTGCAATCCAAAGAGCAGTTGTCCCAAGTGCTGGAGGGCCATTTTCGTTTTGGCGGCGATGCGGGGATTGCTGTGGCCACCTTGGGGGCGAATATCAGCGGGGGAACGGATGTGTCATCAAAAACGGATTTTGTTGTGGTGGCCAAGTCGTCGGGTTTGTATGTGGGGGTTTCGCTGGATGGATCTAGCATCCGCAATCGTTCGGATCTGGCCAGTCAATTTTATGGCCAGTCGATTTCCCTGCAGGACATTGTGATGACAGGATCCGTCAGCAATGCCCGGGCCGAGGATTTGCGGACGGTTCTGCAAGACGCCTCGTCACGGTAGGGTGGGGGGGGCCTGGGCGGCCGTTTTTTCCTTTTTTTCATGGCTTTCGTGGGGGTGCTGGGGGGGGCGGGTCCCTGCTTAGCGGACGGATCGTTTTTGCGCATCGGCACGGGAACCAGCAGCGGGACGTATTTTTTGATGGGGGGATTGCTGGCCAATGCCATCAGCAATCCTGAGGGGTCGCGACCCTGTGATAAAGGCGGCAGCTGCGGCGTGCCGGGCTTGGTGGCCGTGGCCCAGTCCACAGAGGGGTCCATGGAAAACATCAATCTGCTGATAAAAGGGCAATTGGAATCGGCCATTGTTCAGGCGGATTTGGCCTATTACGCGTTTTATGGTTTGGGGCCGTTTCAAAAACAGGGGCCCGCGCCCCATTTGCGGATGATTTCCCGTTTGTATGATGATGTGATTCATGGGGTGGTGAAGGAAAATTCTGCCCTGAATACCTTAAAAGACATCAAAGGACGCACAATCGGCATGGGGGAATCGTTTTCGGGGACAGCCGCCAGTTTGCCGATTTTGTTGCCCTATTATGGGGTTTCCCTGAAATCCTTTCATCCTGTTTTTTTAAAACTGGAAAGGGCCACGGAAGATCTGGAAAAAGGGACATTGGATGGGTTTTTGCTGGTGGGGGGGACGCCGTTGGGGACCATTGTGGATTTGGGGGGAAGGGTGCCCCTGCGTTTGTTGCCCATACCGTTTCAATCCCCCATGGATCCAACATTTTATCATCCTGCGATGATTCCCGAAAACATCTATCCCGGAACGAAGGCGGTGCCAAGCCTTGCCATTCCTGCCTTATGGCTGGTGACGGATACGCAAAAGGTGCCCAGAGTTCATGATATGACGGCATCATTATGGCACCCCATGACACAGGCGTTTTTGGCCAACGGGCATCATCAGGGAAAATCTATGATTCTGCGGCGGGCTTTGGATGGGGCCAGTATCCCTTTGCATGCCGGCGCGGAGCAGTATTACCGGGAAAAAGGCGTGTTGCCACGGGACTAAAGGTCAGGCGGGGCGCCCCTAAAGGCCTTTGCGGTGGCCATCCATGCGATAGTGCAGGGCGTAGTCTTTGTCCGTAAAGACATGTTGTTCTGCGCCGCGCGTGCTGGCGTCGATGACAATGGGGGCTTTCAGATTCAGGGTGATTCTGTTGCCAAAGGCTGCATCCTCATGAATGCTGGCAATGTGCAGCAAAAGCAGGTCCGACGGGTTGATTTTGTACCGATCACACAGGGCCGAAACATCCTGTTTGTCAATCAAAGGGGATTGGCATGTGGTGGGAAACACAATAAAGGACAAATGGGGTTCATCCAGCGACACCAGCAAACGAAACGGCGTTTCGGTGTCCAGATGGGGAAGTTTCACCAGTGCAAAACTTTTGAATTCCGAAAAGCCAATGATGCCATAATCAAAGGTCAGCACGGTATCGGCATGCACCACAAAATCCCCAAAATGGTTGGTGAGCAGGATATCCTGTGATGTTCCTCCCGCGGCAGGGAGGGTTTCGTCTAAAAGCGCGGTTAGGGCGTGGTCCATGATGGTATCTCCCATTGGGGATGTGGTTTTTGTCCTTTATGGAGATTCAAAAAGTGTGCCAAAAGATGCCCTGAGCGGCTTTCAGGCAAAACTTTCCCCCAAATAAACATCTTTGACGTCGGGATCGTGGATGATTTGCTGGGGCGTTCCCTCGCGCAGGACCTGTCCCTTGTGCAGGATATAGGCGCGATCCACCATGGCCAAGGTTTCGCGCACATTGTGGTCCGTAATCAAAACCCCTAGGCCTCGGTTTTTCAGCTGATGCACCAAATCCCGAATGTCCGCCACAGCGATGGGGTCAATGCCGGCCAAGGGTTCATCCAGCAAAATATAGGCCGGATCGGCGGCCAAGGCGCGGGCAATTTCGGTGCGGCGGCGCTCTCCGCCAGAGAGCATTTCGCCTTTGGCGCCTTTCAGGGCGGTGAGTTTGAATTCCTCAAGCAGGCGATCCAGTTTTTTTTGCCGCACGGTTTTGTTCGGTTCCGTGATTTCCAAAATGGCCATGATGTTTTCCGCCACGGTTAGGCCCCGAAAAATCGAGCTTTCTTGGGGAAGATAGCCCAATCCAAGGCGGGCGCGGTTGTCGATGGGCTGGGCCGTGACATCCTGACCATCCAAAACAATGCGGCCCGCACTGGGATGCACCAGACCCGTCATAATATAAAAGCAGGTTGTTTTCCCCGCACCATTGGGGCCCAAAAGGCCCACGATTTCCCCCCGTTTCACATGCAAACTGACATCGGACAGAATGGTTTTTGTGCCGTAAGATTTTTCCAGATGATAGCCAGCCAGACAAGGGGCAGAAACAGGGGAAAGCATCTAGGGGGTATCCTTGGGCTGGGGGTTAGGGGCATCCTTGGCTTTTTCAAAATCAGGAACATGGATGTTGCCCGTCACGGGTTGGTTGGGGCTGCTCAGGCGCACCCGACGCGTGGTTAAATCCAAAACAGCCTTTTCCGTGCGAATCACGCTGTTTTGACGGGTGATGATGACGTTAGAGGTTAAGGTCACCGTTTGCGGCCCCTGTTCATAAAGGCCGTGGTTTCCCGTGACATTCAGGTCCGGATAGGTCAGCACGACGTCCCTGAGGATGGCCGCCGTGCTGAGCGCCGCATCCTGAAGTTGGCTGAGATCCCACGGCAAAAAGATCAGGGTCATATCCTGACCCTTAACGTCATAGGTTTCCCTGGACAGATGCACCGGCCCCACGCCGTCAATGCGGGAATGGCCCAAATCCACCGTGACGGTACCCCAAATTTTGGCGGTATCACGGGTGTTTTTAACCACCACGGGATTTCCGGTCAGGTGCAGGCGCTGGTCAGAAAACTGATAACGGGCCCGCTGGCAGGTGATTTCATAGAGGGAGTTTTTCAAAACGACCGCCCCTTCTAAATCAAACGCCCGAATGGCGGTCATATCGGGGGCAGAGGTTGGGTTTTGGGGGGGTGCCGCCCCATCACCCTGATACATCAGACGCGCCCTGTTGGCCTGTAAAACAAAGCCTTTGTAGGTTAGATTGACTTTGCCTATGGCCTCTAGCGCTTGATCCTCAGGCTTCCACTGCAGCTGCTTTGCGGCGTTGAGCTGCAAAGCCCCAACAGGGGCAGGGGAGGGGACATCCTCAGCGGCAAAGGAAGAGGGAGCCAACACAAGCCAAAGAAAAAAAACCCACAAAACCATCAGGGATGATCAGTCGTAGCGGGGCTGGGGGCGGGGGCAGTGTTTCGGGTGAACTGGCTTTTGCCTTCAAACGTGATGGTTTTGCCCTGATCGGTGATGCGCAGGCCTTCGGCTGTGATCTGGCCCATGGGCAAAGCGGCATTCACGCCGGATAGGCTGGTGGCTTGCTGGGTTTTCAGATCAATGATTAGGTCTTTTAGGCGGAAAGAGTCCTGTTTTTTAAGCAGTATGACATTCCCTTTCAGATGAAGCGTTTGTTTTTTTTGATTAAAAACCCCCTCATCAGAGGTCAGGGACAGGGGATTGCCCCCGCCAGCCGTTAAATCAGCCCGCACCTTGTGCAGCAGAACATCGGATTCCAGCGTTGGGGCATGGGCGCTTTTGGCATGCAGGGTAAAGGGCTTTTGCTGTTGATCCAGCCCCTGAATCACCAGTCCTGTCAGCGCGTTGTCGTTGCCCATCAGGGACACATTGGCCAAGGGAATCGTTTTTGTGATAAAGGCCGGCGTGTAGACATACAGCCCCAAGGCCACAATACTCAAAGTAGACACGGTTAACAAAGCGCGAATCATGGTGAGCCCCCAAAGATTTCTGGGCTTTAAGACAACGAATGCCCCCTGATTAGCCGGCTTCAGGGGTGGCGGCACAACAGAAAAAGGGGCGGATTCCCCGTGGGATGGGTTCTCCTTAGGTAGCGTTTTGGCGGTTTTTGCCATGGGACTTTGCGTCTTATTCTTGTTTTGCGAAACCTGCCCGCAGGCAATCATGAAGATGCAGTATGCCACACAAAACCCCATGATCGTCAACAACAAAAACAGAGGTGATCTGGTGGCGGTTCATAAAAGCCAGCGCGTCTTTGACCAAAGTCTGGGACTGCAGCGTGCGCACGTGGGGGTGCATGATGCTTTCGGCGGTTTGGGTCAGCAGATCCGGCGTTAAATGACGGCGCAAATCCCCATCGGTGATGACACCGATCAGGCATTGTTTGTCATCCAAAACGGCAGTACAGCCCAAGCGTTTCTCGGTCATTTCCATAATCACCGTTTTCATGGTGTCCGTTTGGTTCACGGTGGGGATGGCGGATCCTGTGTGCATCAAATCGGCAATGGTCAGTAAATTTTTGCCCAGTTTTCCCCCGGGATGAAACCCCTTAAAATCCTGGGGTGTAAAGCCGCGACGCTGCAGCAATGTCACCGCCAGCGCATCCCCCAACCCCAGCATCATGGTGGTCATGGTGGTGGGGGCAAGGCCCAAAGGGCAGGCGTTTTGGGCCGACGGCATCAAAAGGACATAATCCGAAGCTCGACCCAAGGCACTTTGGGCATCCCGCGTCATGCCCACCAGCGGAATGTTCAGGCGACCGGCATAATCCAAAATCCCCTGAAGTTCACTATTGCTGCCGGATTCGGACAAAACCAAAATGGCATCGGCCTGTGTAATCATGCCCAAATCGCCGTGGTTGGCCTCTGCTGCATGGACAAAATAAGACGGGGTTCCGGTGGATGCCAACGTGGCCGCAATTTTGCGGGCGATATGGCCGCTTTTTCCAATGCCGGTGCAAATGATATGGCCACGGGTGCGAAAAAACAGGCTCACAACATCGGGAAAACAGGGGGGCAGGGCGTGGGCGAGGGCGAGCAGGCCCTCAGCCTCTGTTTTTAAAACGCTCTGGGCCCGCATCACATCGTCTGTATCATCGCAGGAAGGCAGCATATCCAGACTTTGGGTCATCATTTTTATTTTTTTAAACACAAAGGATTCTGTAGCATATTTTAAAAGGCAGTGTACATTTTTTCATACACGGTATGTTATACTGCAGGGTAGGAGACGACAAACGCCATGCTTTCACGCAGCGCATTGCTGGAAAAAATGAAAAGCTATGATCCACGGGCCCAGCTGGACTTGGTGGGGCGTGCCTACGACTACGCGCAGGAGAAGCACGAGGGGCAGATGCGCTCTTCCGGTGATCCCTATTTTTCCCATCCGGTGGCGGTGGCGGAAATTCTTGCCGGTATGCATCTGGACAGCGCCAGCATCGCCACGGCTTTGTTGCATGATACGGTGGAGGATACATCGGCCAGCATCGAAGACATTCAAAAAAAATTCGGCGATGAAGTGGCGCAGCTGGTTGAGGGGGTGACCAAACTGTCCAAAATCAAGCTGCAAACGGCGGCCATGCAACAGGCGGAAAATTTCCGCAAGCTGGTTTTGGCCATGTCCGAGGATATCCGGATTTTGATGATCAAGTTGGCGGATCGGTTGCACAACATGCAAACCCTCAGCTTTTTGCCCAAACCGGAAAAGCGGGCGCGTATTGCCCATGAAACGTTGGAGCTGTATGCCCCCCTGGCCGAGCGTTTGGGAATTCATGACATCAAGGATGCGCTGCAGGATCTGGCCTTTGAAGAATTGCATTCCGAGGCCCGTCAGTCCATCATTCAGCGCATGGCCCTGCTGCAGGAAGACAGCCGGCAAAATTTTTCTGAGGTTGTTGAACAGCTGAAACAGGATATGGCAGAAGCGGGCCTGAACGTCCGCATTCAGGGGCGGGAAAAAAAGCCCTATTCCATCTGGATGAAGATGCAAAAAAAGGATTTGTCCTTTGATCAATTGACGGATCTGGTGGCGTTTCGGTTGATTGTGGACAGCACGCCCAACTGTTACGCCGCGCTGGGGGTGATTCACAGCAAATACCAGATTATTCCGGGTCGATTTAAAGATTACATCAGCGTGCCCAAATTAAACGGGTATCGTTCGCTGCATACCTCGGTCATTGGCCCCAAAAACATGCGGGTTGAAATTCAAATCCGCAGCACAGCCATGCACGAAGTGGCCGAGCTGGGGATTGCCGCGCACTGGGTTTACAAGCAGCAGACAAAAGAACAGCACAATTACCGCTGGTTGCGGGAATTGCTGGAGGTCATGGAAAATGCGTCCTCCCCCGAGGAGTTTCTGGAACACACCAAAATTGCGATGTTTCAGGATCAGGTGTTTTGTTTCAGCCCCGCCGGCGATTTGATGGTGCTGCCCCGCGGGGCCACGCCGGTGGATTATGCCTACGCTGTGCATACCAAAGTCGGGGATCATTGCAGCGGGGCCCGTGTCAATGGCCGGTTGGTCCCCCTGAATACCGTTTTGAAAAACGGGGATCAAATCGAAATCATCACCCAAAAGGAGAGGGAACCCAGCCCCGCATGGGAACAGTTCGTTGTCAGTGCCAAAGCCAAATCCCGCATTCGCCGCTATGTTCGTTTAAAACGCCAAGGCGAATACAAAAAATTGGGCGAGGCCATGTGGGAGCGCACGCTGAAAGATTACGGGAAATCCGTTTCCCTCTATCAACTCACCGAGGCCCTGCCCAAACTGAGTGGACATCACAAATTGAAAAACACAGAGGATCTGTTTTCCACCATCGGCAGTGGCGATATGACCTGCCGCGAGGTTTTGTTGACCCTGCACCCCGAAATCGTGCATCAGGAAAAAACGGAAAAAGAGGCCCGCCTCAGCCTGCCCAAAACAACAGTGGCCCCGAAAAAAAGTGGGCATAAATTGCCGGTTGTGGGATTGATCCCAGGCATGGCCATTCATTATGCCAAATGTTGCCATCCGGTGCCCGGGGATCGCATCATCGGTTTGGTGACAACGGGCAAGGGGGTCAGCATTCACACATCCGATTGTCCCAACCTCAAGCCCTTTATGGACGGCAGCATGGACCGCCTGTTGCCGCTGTCGTGGGATCCCGAATCGTCTGGGGATCAGGGGCAGTACGTGGCCCGTATTCGGGTGATTTTGGAAAACAAACCTGGCATTTTGGGCAGTTTGTGTAATATCATCGGACAAAATCAGTCCAACATTAACAATTTAAAAATCACCGAGCGTCAGAATGATTTTTATTCCATCATGCTGGATCTGGATGTGCGGAATCAGGATCATTTGCAATCGATTTTGGCAGCCTTGCGGTCCCAATCCACCATTCATGATGTGATGCGGGTGGTGACGTGATGCTGCCTGATTGCCCCGCTTTGGCCCTTTTGGCATCACGCACGCCCGATGCACAGCAGGCGGCGCGGGACATGATGGCCCATTACACCTTTGTCAGCCCCGCCGAGGCCGATGTGATTGTTGTTTTGGGCGGCGATGGTTTTATGCTGGAAACGCTGCATAAAACCATGAAAAAAAACAAAAAAATTTACGGCATGAATCGGGGCACCGTGGGGTTTCTGATGAATACCTATGCCCGCGATGGATTGTTTGAACGGCTAAAGCGCGCGCAGGACGTGATCCTGCATCCCTTGAATATGCAGGCCGAAACGGTGGATGGGGAAATTTTTGAGGCTCTGGCCATCAACGAAGTTTCCTTTCTGCGGGAAACGCGCCAAGCCGCCAAACTGCGCATCAGCATTGATGACGTGGTGCGTTTGCCGGAATTGGTGTGTGATGGATTGATTGTGACGACGCCGGCGGGCAGTACGGCCTATAACCTGTCGGCGTCGGGGCCCATTTTGCCCTTGGGGGCTGATTTGCTGGCCATGACGCCAATCAGTCCCTTTCGGCCGCGGCGCTGGCGGGGGGCCATTTTGCCCCATACGGCCTGCATTGTTGTGGAACCTATCCACCCCCACAAACGCCCTGTCAGTGCCGTGGCGGATTCGGTGGAGGTCCGCGACATCGTGCGTGTTTTTATTCATGAGGAACGCAACCGCCGTCTGCACCTGCTCTTTGACCCCGAACACAATCTGGAAGAGCGGATTTTGAATGAGCAGTTTATGACGTGATCCTTCATGCCCACCCTCGCCCTATACCAACCAGACATCCCCCAAAATACGGGGTCCATTATGCGGACGTGTGTTTGTTTTGGGGTGCCGCTGGTGTTGATTGAACCTTTGGGGTTTGTGCTGGACGATCGAAAACTCCGCCGCAGTCTGATGGATTATGCGGATCATCTGGATTATCAGCGGCAAACGTGGGATGTGTTTTGCCAAAATTTGGGCAATCGGCGGTTGGTGCTGGCCACCACGCGGGGGGCGGTGCCCTATTATGCCCTGGATTACAAAGCGGATGATGTGTTGCTGTTTGGATCAGAATCCGCGGGCGTGCCGGATCATGTGCACCAAGCGGCCCATGAACGCATTGTCATTCCCATGCAGGCAGGGATGCGGTCCCTGAATCTGGCGGTGAGTGTGGGGATTGTGCTGGCACGGGCGCGGGAGGGTTGCTTTGGAGAAATGTCCCCCTAAGGCCCTGTCTAAGTTAAAAAAAACACCCGCAAGGACCGCTCGTCCGGTTCATAGTGTAACGTGGGGGCGGCCAGAACGCGATGATCTTGCTTGGACCACAGGGCGGGTTGTGTCAGGGCCACGGCGTAGCGCAGGGGGCGCTGGGTGGCCTTGAGGTGGGGGCGGATGCGTTCATACCCCTCGGTGCCCAAGGCAGACCAATAGGCATCGGGTTCATGGGCCTGACAGAAAAACCGTTGATCCCACAAATGGGGTTGATCTGCGGGCAGGGGGGTGGGGTCTATGGCTTTGGCTTCTCTGTAAATCAGGATTTTTTCGGGTGTGCTGGTGATGATGCAGCCATGCAGGCTGAGGGTTTGTTTGGGGGCCTGATACAGGGCCCATGTGGCGCGGCTCAGGCGGGCAAAGCGGGGATCAACGGCTTTTCCACTGATCAGGCGCAGCGCCTGTTTCAAAATACGACGGGCAATTTCGCCGTCTTGAGAAACCAAGGCGGGGTAGGGCAGAGTCAGGTAGCCTTCGGGGAAAATCTGAACATGCTGGCGAAAAAACGTGTCAACATTGCGGTCAAAGTAATCACGGGCAGCCGTCAAAGCCCCCAAGGTGGTTTCCAAATGATGGGGCGTGTCCAGCAAAGCCGCCCGCAACCGATTCCGCAAAAAGTCCATTTTGGCATTGCTGGGGTCCTCGATCCAGCGCAGGCCTAGGGTTCGGGCTTCGGCCACAATCTGGTCCTTGGGCACCATCAGCAAGGGGCGCACCACCTGAATGCCCCACCATACGTGGATGGGGCGCATACCAGCCAAGCCATCCACGCCGCTGCCGCGCTGCGCCGCAATCAGGAAGGTTTCGTTTTGGTCATCGCTGTGGTGTCCTGTGATCAAAACCGGATGGTGATGGGCATGGCACCATGTGATCATGGCGCGATAACGTGCCCGCCGCAGCGTTGCGGCATCGCTATGGGGCGGGGTGTCCAAATCCAGACTGTAAAACGGAACCCCCAAGTTTTGGCACCACCCCTGAATCACACGGGATTCCAGATCAGACGCGGCCCGTTGGTGGTGGTTGGTGTAAAGGGCGGTAATCACCGTCCCCTGCGGCACAGAGCGCCGCATATGATGGAGCGTCACAAAGCTGTCCACACCCCCCGACAGGGCCACCGCCATTTGGCGGGCAGAGGGCAGAAAGGTAAGGGGCGGAAGCATAGCCCTTAATGATACCTCTTAGGCGCAGGAGGCTTTGGCACGCTTAGCCCGTTGGATGATGGTCGGGTTGGCCTTTGGGTAGCGGCGTAAAAGTTCATCAAAGCTCTGGCAGGCTTGCTTGTTTTGTTTGGCGGATTGCAAAGAAAGACCAAGTTTCAGAAGGCTGTCAGGGGCTTTGGGGCTGTCCGGATAATCCTGAAAGCTTTTTAAAAACGTTTCGCCGGATTTACGGTAATTGCCCTCGGCATAATACGCCTCGCCCATCCAGTAATAGGCGTTGGGGACCAGTTTATCCTCAGGATTGTTTGCGATAAAGGTGGTGAAATGGTCCCGTGCCTTAGCATACTGCCCCTGTTTCAGGGCGTCGATGCCGGTTTGGTAGGGGTCGGCCTGCGCAGGGGTGGCATCCGCAGTTGATTCCAAAGGTTGGGAGGGCTTTGCCTGCCCAAAGGCAGGGGAAATTTCATCTGAGGATTCCGCCGCATCGTTTTCTGGAGATACATCTAGTGTATTGTCTGGTGTAGTGTCTGGGGCGGTGGCTGTTTCGTTTTCTGTTGGGGCGGCAGATTCGGGGGGTTGGGCTAATTTTTGCTCGAGGGTTTGAACGGTTTTTTGCAAGTCTTCGATCTGCTGGGTTTGGGCCTGCAGGCTGCTTTCAAGGGTGGTGAGTTTGTCTTGCAGGTCCATAAGGGAGGCGGGGGAAGCGGAAGCCGCCGCGCGAGGGGGGGTGACGGTGCCTAAAGAAATGGGCTCCTGCGCGGAGGCGAGGCCACCGAAGGTCACCATCAAAAGAGTCAGACAAAAAAGGTGGGACATAGACAAAGGCATCTGATCCATAGACCTTTATTTAAATCGGAAGGTAATGCGCCCCTTGGAAAGGTCATAGGGGGTCATTTCCACAGTGACTTGGTCCCCCGCCATGATGCGGATACGGTTTTTGCGCATTTTGCCCGATGTGTGGGCCAAAACTTTGTGGTCGTTATCCAGTTTAACGCGAAACATGGCGTTGGGCAGAACTTCTTCCACCGTTCCATTGAATTCAATCAGATCTTCTTTGGCCATAATACCTGTAAACTAAAAACAAAATCACGAAAAAAGGGTTAAGTTTTTCCCTAAGCCTTAAGCCCTAACGCTGAAAGCCTTAAAAAGCAACAAAAATAAATAAAAAAGGGCCGACGCAGCGCCGGCCCCCTGAACAACAATGCGAAAGGCAAAGGGTGTTTAGTCTTTTTTCTTGCTGTCTTCGTCGTGGTCATCTTTGTCGTGATCTTTGTGATCGTGGGCTTTTTTGGCGTCTTCAGCGGGGGTTGCAGGGGCTGTTGCTGTGGAGGCAGGCGCCGCGTGATCGTGTTCGTGGTCGCTGGCCAACGTTGAGGACGCCGCAGCCACGATGATCAGCGCGGCCAAAGTTGTGGAGAGGAAAAGGGTTTTGATGGTCATAAAAGGAAAGCTCCCAAAAAAATCAGGGTTGTTTGTGATAGGCATGAATGTTCCCATACCCAAGGCCCATTAAAACACGCGCCTTTGCAAAATCAAGAGGGATCGTGTAGCCTTAGGGTATCGGTTTAATGTTAGGACGGTTATGGTGATAAACTATCACAGCCCTGAGGATTTTGAGGGCATGCGCCGCGCGGGCCATCTGGCGGCGCGGGTGTTGGATTATATTGGGGATTTTGTGGATGAGGGGGTGTCCACGGAACGCCTGAATGGGCTGTGTCATGATTATATTGTTCAGCGCGGGGCCATCCCCGCCCCCCTAAATTACAAAGGGTTTCCCAAATCCATTTGTACATCGGTCAATCATGTCGTGTGCCATGGGATCCCATCAGCCGATAAAGTTTTGAACAATGGCGATATTATCAACATTGATGTGACGGTGATTGTGGATGGGTGGTATGGGGATACCTCGCGGATGTACATGGTGGGAAAGCCCAAGGGGCAGGCGCGAAAATTGGTGGAGGTCACGTACGAATGCCTGATGCGCGGCATCGATCAGGTCAAACCCGGGGCGCATTTGGGGGATATTGGGTATGCCATTCAGTCCTACGCAGAGTCCTTTGGCTTTTCTGTGGTGCGGGATTTTTGCGGGCACGGGATCGGAAAGGTGTTTCACGATGCCCCCAGTGTTTTGCATTATGGCCGCAAAGGCGAGGGCGTTCGTCTGGAAGAAGGCATGTTTTTCACCATCGAGCCCATGATCAACGTCGGCACGTGGCGGGTGAAAGTGTTATCCGATGGCTGGACAGCCATTACGCAGGATCGTAAGTTATCGGCGCAGTTTGAACACACTTTGGGCGTGACCGCCAGCGGGCATGAAATTTTTACGGTATGACGCCCGTTACGGTTTTTTTGGGTCTGGGCAGCAATCAGGGGGACCGCGAGGCCTATTTGAACGGTGCTGTGCGTAGCATCCGGCATTTTTGCACCAACGTTCAGGTGTCCTCTTTCTGGGACACGGATCCCATGTATGATGTGAACCAGCCCCGATTTCTCAACGCCGTTGTGCGGGGGGAAACTACGTTGGGCCCGCGTGCCCTGCTTTGGGCGTGTCAACAGCTGGAACATCAGGCCGGCCGCCGCCGCACATCCCCCAATGGCCCCCGCACGCTGGACATTGATATTTTGTATTACGGACAGTTGATGGTATCGGACCCTGATTTAACGATTCCCCACCCGCTGCTGCACGAGCGTCCCTTTGTCACCGGCCCCTTAAGGGAAATCGCACCGGATTGGTGGGATCCGAGGGGGTAAAGTTTTTACGACCGCCCGCCCACAATATCCAGCCGCAGGGTGTTTTCGGTGGAAAGAGAGGCATAAAACGGATTCTGAAGTGCAATGGTGCTGGTGGGGATAATGCGGTAGGCCATGGCGGATTCAGGGACGTTTTTCCCCTTTAAATAATCCACCACCAAGGCAGCACCGCGGCGACCCAAGGATTGAATGTGGGTATAGCCCCGAACATCTTCATTTTGGCCAGAGCGGGTGTTGACGTATCCGGTAATCTGAATGACCCTGAGGCTGCCGTCATGATACGCGGCGGCCACCTGATCCAGCAGGGCTTTTGTTTTATTATCCAGCATTTCCGCCGTTTCTGGCACCATAACCGTGGCCAAGGTCGTGGGGCCTTCGCGGTCCGCCAGACGGGGCGTTTCGGTTCTGGTCGGGGCGGTGTCCTCTAAGACAAGGGTGTTTGGGGTTTCGGGGGCCAGGGCGGCAACCTCTTTGGTTGATTCCATGGGTTTTTGGGGTGTTTCGGGCACTGCGTCAACCACGGGCTGGGGAGACATCTGGATATCAGGGGTTTTTTCTGTTTCAGTTTCGGGGGCTGTGACGGCCTGAATTGGCGCAGGCGTCGCAAGGGTCACCACAGGGGCGGCGGGCATCGTGGGGGTGGCGTTAAAGGACAATGGGGACGGATCTTCCACAGTGGGTAGCGTGATGGTGGCGGTTTTGTACAGATCCCGAATGGCGCGGTTGGGGGATAAAACAGCGAAAGTCTGGTCAAATTCAATAACAAAGGGATCAAGACCGGCGGGATACGTGCGGCCTTCGTTTTTGGCCTGTGTCACCAGACTGTGGGCGGCCTGCTGACGAGAGGTTTGCGTGGCAAACGGGGCGTATTGTCCCTGATGCTGTTCCTGAAAAGACGACAGGGTTTGGGAAGATTCGGGAAGATTGTTTTGTGTCTCTTCTGCCCGTGTGGATCGGCTCTGAATGAATGATTTTTGTACAACGGGGGCCTGCGTTGGGGCGGCGGCCGCAGCGGCAGCAGGGGCCACAGGGGCGGCTTTTGGGGTCTGCGCAGTGGATTTGGGCAAAGGCTCTTTTTTGATTTTTCCTGCACCAGAGGCCGCCCCTGCCGTTGGTTTGGCGGGGGTAAGGGGGGGGGGTGGCAAGGCCACGGGGGTGGCTGAGGGCTCAGCCGCGGAGGGCGTTTTCGCTTTTGCCTCTAGGCTGGCCGCGGGGGTAGATGTGGCTGCGGGCGGGTTGACTTTGGGTTTTTCAGGGGGATTTAAATCCTCCAAATACAAAACTTGCGGCTTGATCACCGTGGGGCCGTTATTGGCCACAGTTTTCGGGGTATCGTCGCTGGGGGTGTCTTGGGAAGCAGGTTGCTGGGCAGGTGCCTGATCCTGAAAAAAACCATCCAAGGATTCCGCGTTGGCACTATGCGCCCCCCACAGATAGAACCCCAAAAGTACAACACTTTTTTTCATGGCGCGTCACATCTTTTTTTTTGGATCTTTTTTGTTTCTTGCTCGTATCATGAACGAAGTTTCCTTAAAAAACCGTTAAGGGTTGGGTGATTCTTAAAAAAAGACATCAACACTCTTAGGGGGTGTAGCGGGGGTGGGGCCACAAAAAAAGGGTATTCAAAAGTGAGGAGCAGGAGGATCTGTTTCCTGTTTTGTGAACAGAAAGCCAGCCCAAGGGGGCCGTTAGAGGAGGCCATTCGAAAATTAAGCAGGATGCCCTAAAACTGGGTGCCAAAATTAAAGCGGAAACGGTCTTCCTGGTCGTAATCTTCTTTGGCAAAGGGAATGGCATAATCAATGCTGACGGGACCAAAAGGAGAGCGCCACGCCAATCCCACGCCACCTGACGCGCGGATGCTGTTATCGTCCTGAACCTCGGGCCCCTGATCCACGGCGTCACTTAAAACCCCTGCATCGATAAAGGAAACCCCGCTCAGGCCCAGTTCCTCAGGCAATCCCAAGGGAAAGCGCAATTCTGCAGATGTCCGTGCGTAATATTGTCCCCCCAGGGCATCCTCTGTGGTGCTGTCTCTGGGACCAATACCCGCCAATTCAAACCCCCGCAAACGGCCGCCACCCAGAAAAAATCGGTCATTGATGCGCACATCACCGCCGGAATAATCAAACACATACCCTGTGTCGGCCTCGGTGCTGAGCACCCAGTCTTTTTCATAAAGGGGCCAGTATTTCACCGCCCCAATTTCATTGCGCAAATAATCCACATCGCCGCCAACACCGGCAAAGTTGGCTTCATAATAGGTCATATACCCTTCGCTGGGTTCAATGCGGTTGTCCCGTTTGTCATAGGTAAAGCGGGTTCCCACGCCTGAGGTTAGAAATTCCCCTTCTTGATCCTTGATGAACCGAGAGGCATCCTCATCGACATCGCTGATTTTGACATTGTTGGCAAAATAAAATACGCGCTGGTTTAAATCCGGCCCCAGATCAAACCCCAAGGTGGCACGGCCGCCCAAGCGTTCTTCGTCGTAGGAGCTTTCGTCCTGAAAGTCACGAACCAAGTTTTGGAAATCCAGTCCGCCGTAAAGTTTACGATCCAGAAAATACGGGTCGGCAATCCCCAAATCCACCTGTTGCCGCTTGCCGGACAAAGAGGCTGAGGCCCGAACATCCTGTCCCCGCCCCAAAAAATTCCGCTCTCTTAACCGAATATCCGCCAATACGGATTCTGTGGATGAAAAACCGGCACCCAGAGACAGCTCCCCTGTGGGTTGTTCCATAATTTCAATGTTAATGATGCTTTGATCGGGGGTGGAGCCCTCTTTAATATCAAACTTAACGGTTTTAAAGTACCCCAAGTTACGGATGTTTTTTTCCGATTCACGAATTTTGATGGCGTTGTAGGGGTCCCCTTCGGCAAAGGTTAATTCTCTGCGCACGACTTTGTCCAATGTGCGCACGTTTCCAATGATGTTGATCTGTTCGATATAGACACGGCGCCCCTCTTTCAGGGAGAAGGTCACATCCACCACCCCTTCACCGGTCTCTTTATTAACGTCTCGGGGGGCAAACATAGGATCAATATCCACAAAGGCATAGCCGCGGGACCCCAAAAAATCCACCAAAGCGGATTCAGAGGCATCAATATCTTTCTGGCGAAAAACATCGCCGGATTCAAAAACCAGAAGGGGTTTCAGGTCATCGGGGGTGATATCCTTAAACACGCTTTTAAAATCAACGTTGCCAATGGTGTAGCGTGTGCCTTCCTCAATAAAAAAGGTCAGCGAAAATTGCTTTCGGTCTTTGGATAACGTGGCATCCACGGATGTGACGCGGAAATCCATAAACCCGTTGTTGCGGTAATGCTGGGTCAATTGTTGTTCGTCATAGGTCACCAAGTCCGGATCATAAATGTCCGTGCTGGAAAGAAACTGATACCACGCCGATTCCCGTGATGTGATCACAGAGCGCAAGGTGTCTTGGCTAAAAAAACGATTGCCCACAAAGGTAATGCGGGAAATTGTGGTTTTTGTCCCCTCGTTAAAGGTTAACACCAAGTCCACGCGATTTTGGTCTTTTTTGATATACTCGGCCTCGATCTGGGCGCCATAAAAACCTTTGCGCTGATACAGTTTTTGCAGCCGGTCCACATCTTGCTTCACCTTCCCTGCGGTGATCACATCACGGGATTTCAGGGTGAGCTCTTGTTTGATGACATCATCGGACAGGGCGTCATTCCCTTCGAAAACAACCTCGTTCAAAATGGGGTTTTCGGAAACAACGACACGAAGGTTGCCCTGGTCATCCGTGATGTTCACATCCGAAAACAGGCCGGTTTCATAGAGTTCTTTCAGGGCGCGATCCATATCGGACTGGTTGAAAGGCTGCCCCGTTTGCAGGGGGATATAGGCGCGAATGGTGGATTCCTGAATGCGTTCGTTGCCCTTAACAGTGATGGATTTGACCGTTGCGGCTGTGGCTGATGTCGCCCAAAAAGCAACCAACACCAGAAAGCAAAAAACAAATCGCACAGGCATCCCATAACTCCGTTTCAAAACACAATCCACGGCTATGGGTTTACCATCCCCAAGGAAACCGGTCTACCCCGAAAACATCATGGGTGGGAGAGAAGGCGCCCCCTGTTGCCCTTGGGCCACACTGGATGGGCAAACCTTTATCCGGCTTGCAGAATCCTCTGGACATCATGCCAAGTGACCACAACCACCAGCATCAAAATCATGGCGACGCCGGCGAAGGCCCCGATTTCTTGGGCTTTTTGGGGCAGGGGTTTTCCCAAAAGGGCCTCAAAAAAATAAAACACCAAATGGCCGCCGTCCAAGGCGGGTACCGGAAGCAAATTGATCAGGCCAAGGCTGATGGATAGGTGTGCCGCAAAAATAACCAAAGCGATGATGCCTTGCTCGCCCACCTTTTCAGAAATGCGATAAATTTGAACGGGGCCACCCAGTTCCTTGACCGAACGCACGCCGGTGATGGTTTGCCATAACCCCGTCATGGTGCCTGTGACGATGGCCCATGTATCCTCGAAGGCGGCAGGAACGGCCCGATGCAAGGGTAAATCCCTGAGGTCGCTTTCGTTGGTGGTGATGCCCAAAAGGGCAATCTGGCTAGTTTGGCCCAGATTGTCGGTGATTTTTTCGCGTCGCGGTTGGATGGACACGGTGTTTTGAACGCCCTGACGTTCATAGGTAATGATCATGGGCTCTGGCCGATCATAAAGACGGGTCATGTTCTGGATGTCAGAGAAGCTTTCAATGGCCTTACCATTGATGGACACAATGCGGTCTCCCACCTGAAGATGGCCCTTGGCGGCGGAATCATCGGTAAAATCACCCACCACGGGGGGGGCATATACCTGACCCAGCGTGGCGTAAACGCCCACAAACACAACAATGGCAAACAAAAAATTGGCAATGGGTCCGGCGGCCACCACAGCGGCCCGTTGGTGAAGTTTTTTATAGGGAAAGGCGACCTTTTTTTCCTCGGCCGTCATGCCATCGTCCGTACCCATGGGGGCACTGGCAATGTTGGTATCCCCGAACATTTTGACATACCCGCCAAAGGGTATCAGGGAAATTTTCCAGTGGGTGCCATGTTTGTTGCGCCATCCGTAAATTTCGGGGCCAAAGCCTATGGAAAAGACCTCGACCCGAACGCCGTTCATACGGGCCACGACATAATGTCCCAGCTCGTGCACATAAATCAGGGAGGTTAGAACCAAAATAAACGCAATCGCATCGTATTGCAGCAAAAAGTCCATAGTCCGATCACCTAAACGGGGTTTTTTTTGCAGTCTGCCTGACTTCCTGATCCAATGCAAGAACATCCTGAAGCGTTGTGATGGTTTGCGTGTGGTGGCGGGTCAGGGCCTCTTCCACTGCGCTGGAAATGCCCAGAAAACTCAGGTTTCCCTCTAAAAACGCCTGCACCGCGCATTCGTTGGCGGCATTCAAAACGATACAGGCGGCCTGACCTTCGCGGTAAGCGGCCCGCGCCAGCGTGATGGCGGGAAAGCGTTTGTGATCCACCGGTTCAAAAGTCAGGCTGAGTCCCTGTTGAAAGGATAAGGGCGCCAAAAGGTCCCGCTGTTCATCAAACAACGCATCCCGCAAAGGATAGCGCATATCGGCAGGGGCCAGATGGGCCAGCGTCCCGCCGTTTTTGCACGTCACCAGACCATGAACGATGGATTCGGGATGAATCAGGGTTTCTATGCGGGATTCCTCAACACCAAACAGAATGCAGGCCTCGATCAGCTCCAGCCCCTTGTTCATCAAGGTTGCGGAATCCACAGAAATTTTTTTCCCCATGGACCACGTGGGGTGGCGCAGGGCCTCTGCAGGGGTGACATGGCGCAGGTCTTGGCGGGTGCGAAAGGGGCCGCCCGAGGCCGTCAACACAAGGGTTTTCACTTGATCCGCGGGCACCCCCCGCAGCAAACAGGACAGGGCGTGATGTTCCGAATCCAGCGGCGCAATGCGCGCGCCCCGACGCGCCGCGGATTCCATAATCCATGATCCGGCGCAAACCAGGGATTCTTTGTTGGCAATCCCCACCACGCGGGCATTCTGACAGGCCGTGTACGTGGGCACCAAGCCCGCAGATCCCGAAATGGCCGCAATGACAATATCAACGGGTTCCGCGCAGATTTGGGCAATGGCGGCATCCCCGCAAACCCCTTGAACGGGGGATCCGGCCAAGGCGTTTTTCAAATCATTATACCGCAGGGGATCGGCCAAAACGGCAAATGTCGCCCCAAAGCGGCGGGCGTCTTGGGCCAAAAGGTCAACGTTGCTGTCCGCCACCAGGGCGAAGATGTCGAAATCATCAGGGTGATCCGCCATCAACCGCAGCGCGGTTTGTCCCACGGATCCTGTGGATCCGAGTATGGTGACACGTTTTTTTATCGTCATGATAAAACACCCGACAACAGCCACGCCATCGGCGCGGCCAGAATGAATCCATCCACGCGGTCCATAATGCCGCCGTGCCCCCGCAGCAAGGTCCCTGTGTCCTTAATGTTCAGATGACGTTTGAGTTTTGATTCCATCAAATCGCCCATTTGGGATAAAAGGGCCAGAATCACCAGACTGGAAAAGGCAAAAAGCGGCGGCCCCTGAAAAAGGGTTAGGCCCAGCGCCACGACTGTGGGGGCCAAGACAATCGCCCCCAAAAACCCCTCCCACGTTTTGCCTGGGCTGATGCTGGGGGCCAATTTACGGCGGCCATACCGACGACCCACGAGATATGCCAAAGTATCGGTCAGGGCCACCACAATCACCAACACCAATGCCTGCGCATCCCCCAGCCCCAAAAAACTCACAGCGGGAATCACAAAAAACACCACCGGAACCGCAGTACGCAGCCACGGGGCACAAGACGGGTTTTTGGATAACGGCAACCATTCCCAAAACCCCAAGGCGCACACCAAGAGCGGCAACAGAAAAAACACGTGCAAAGCAAACGCCCCCACCACAATCCCCATTAACACCAGCGCCACCAGCAGACGATCCTTCATGGGGTGGCCTCCGGCGGTGATGCATCCGCGCGGCCATAGCGTCGCTGGCGACCGGCAAAAAGGGTCAGGGCCTCTGCAAACTGATCCTCAGAAAAATCCGGCCACAGCACATCCATAAAGATCAGCTCGCTATAAGCCGATTGCCACAGCAAAAAATTACTCAGCCGGTATTCCCCGCCCGTGCGCAGGATGATATCGGGATCGGGCAGGGTTTTGGTGTATAAATGCTGCGCAAAAAAATCCTGCGTCAGTGCAGCATTTTTGTTTTCGTTAACGATGGTTTCCACAGCCTGCAAAATGTCCTGCCGACCCCCATAGCTGAGGGCAAGGGTGAGGGTCAGGCGTGTTCCGGTTGCCGTTTCTGCCATGGCATGGTTCAAGGATTGCTGCACGGTTTGGGAAAATTTGTGCGTGGCGCCGATGATGTTCAGGCGAATCCCGTTGCGGACCATCCAGTTTGTTTCGGTGCTCAGGGCCTGCACCAGCAGGGTCATCAGGGCCTCGATTTCCTCGGGCGGGCGGTGCCAGTTTTCTTCGGAAAAGGAATAAAGCGTAAGATAGGGGATACCCACTTCGGCGGCGTAGGTGACGGCTTTTTTGACGGCGTCTTGGCCCGCCCGATGGCCATGGCTGCGGGGCAGGTCACGGGCCTGAGCCCATCGGCCATTGCCGTCCATGATGATGGCCACGTGGCGGGGCTTCACAGGGTGATTCCCGAAGCAGCGGCTTCTTCGCGCGGGGTGCGCCCAAAACGATCCCGCACATCCAAACTGGCCCCCAGACGGCACAGATAACGGGCGACCTCTTGCCGTCCCTCTGCCGCGGCCAAATGCAGGGCCGTGCGTCCATCATAATCGGGAACATTGGGGGATGCCCCGCGGGCCATCAGGCGTTTGACCTCGTCCAGATCCCCTTGGCTGCTGGCCAGAATCAGGGAAAGGGCCAAGTATTGTTTTTCCTGATGGGCGTGCAGACGGGGATCCGTTTTTTCGGACGCGGGCCCCACCCCGTCAAAATTATGGAAATTGTAAAGCGACACCAGCTTTTCGCAAAATGCCACCCCCCGCACGCTGTTGCCCAAAGGGTCCAGACGGGGGGACCAAATGGTGATGCCCATTACCCCCGGCACCACCAGCATAATCACGCCGGAAATCCCCGATTTTGCTGGCAAGCCCACAGTAAAGGCAAATTCCCCCGAAAAATTATACATGCCGCAGGATAACATCAGGGATAAGCCATGTTTTACGGATGCTGGGGACAGCACGCGCTCCCCCGTCATGGGGCACACACCTGCGCCGGCAAAGGTTGCGGCCAGGGTGGCCATGGCTTTGGTTGTGACCTCAATAGAGCAACACTGAAAATACAGATCCAAGGTTTGATGAATATCTGTGCCGCTGGGGAAGGCCCCCACTTCCTTTAAAAAATACGCCAGTGCAAAGTTGCGGTCGGCTGTTTCCTTTTCAGAATGATACACCGAGCTGTTGAATCCCGGGCGCACGCCGCCGCACAACCTTTGCCAGACGGATAAAATGGCATCAAAACGATCCGCCAGCGGTTGTTGGGGGCGAATCAGGGATGCACACACCATGGATCCCGCGTTGATCATGGGGTTATGGGGCAGGTTTTTGCTGTTGAGTGTAATGGCGTTAAAATTTTGCCCGCTGGGTTCGCGGCCCACGTGGGCGTGGACTGTGTCTTCGCCAACGTCCTCCAGCGCAATGCAATAGGTCACGGGTTTGCAGGTGGATTGCACACAAAAACCCACATCCGTATCCCCAATATCAAACGTTTGTCCATCCACTGTGCAAACGCTGATGCCCAGATATTTGGGGTCCACTCTGGCCAGTTGGGGGATATAACGGGCCACATCGCCAGTGTTGATGGACAAAAGATCCTGATAAATCTGGGCAATATGATCCGTAAATCCTGAAAAATCAGGGATAATAAAGCCGCCCTGCGCCGCGCGTTGCAGCAAATAGACATGACGTCCGGCCAAGGATCGGAAGGTTTCAAAATCTATGGGCTCTTTTGTGGTGTAGGCCTCTAGGGCCTCAATCAAATCCTGAATACGGTTATCTTTTTTATGAATGCCGTTTTTGGACAGGATGCTGAGAATATCCCCTTTGGTGGTATAGGGTTCGCCCGTGGGGCTGAAGGCCAAAAACAAACGCCGCCAATCGCCCATGGCGATGGATTCGTCTTGGTGCGCGGGGTTGGCTGGGACCATGGGGTGGATCTCGTGCTTAAACAATCCCTTTGATTCATAGGCGAGGATCCGCGCAGGCGCAAGATCCTAAAAAAATCTTGAAAAAATGCACGCCCCTGAAAAAAACATTGTTCCGGCGTTGTGTTCGCAATGAAAAAGTAACGGTCTTTGGTGTAGAGTTTAGGGAAAGGCTTTAGATGTAGACAAAATTGCTTTGAAATGAACGCTTTATGAACAAAATGATTCTTATCATTGAGGACAATCGCTTAAATTATAAGCTTTTGGCTGATTTCCTGACAGTTCATGGTTATACCACAAAAAATCTTCACAGTGGTTTAAATGTGGTATCCTGGGTGCAGGAATGGCGGCCTTTTTTGATTTTGCTGGACATTCAGTTGCCGGATATCTCGGGTTTTGATGTTATGGAGCTTTTGAAACAAGATCCCTTTTCTGCCACCATTCCCGTGATTGCAGTGACGGCGTGCGCCCATGCTGAGGAACAGCATCTTGCCAAAGACAAGGGTTTTCATGGATATATGACAAAACCTGTGGATATGAACGCCATGTTGAGTATTGTTAATTCTTTTGCAGGTGCAGGCCAAGATGTTTCCAACCATCACGGGATCAAGCTATGACGGGCCGTATTCTTATTGTGGATGATCGGGTGGCCAATCTGGGGGTTTTGGAGGCCAAGCTGGCTTCGGAATATTTTGATGTCAGCACCGCCACATCCGGTCAGAAAGCCCTGGATCTGGTGAATCAACAGCCGCCGGACATCATTCTTCTGGATGTGATGATGCCGGACATGGATGGGTATCAGGTTTGTGAAATTTTGAAAAAAAACCCAAAAACCGCGCATATTCCCGTGATTATGGTGACGGCCCTTGGTGAGCTTAAGGATAGAATTCGCGGCCTTCAAGCAGGCGCAGATGAGTTTTTAACCAAACCCGTGCAGGATTTGCAGCTGCTTTCCCGTGTGCGGTCGTTGATTCGCCTAAAGGTTTTGATGGACAGCCTCAAAATTCAGCGCATGGCCTCTTCGGGATTGGGGATCCCTGAGGAACAGCTGGTGGCCTTTCCCACCGATGATCAGATCCACGGCGTGCGCATGGCATGCCTGATGGAGGATGATGTGTTGCGTGAAAAAATAGAGAGTTTTTTGAGTGTGGATAAACACAACCTCTCTTTTTTCACCAGTATGGACTCTTTTTCGAAGGCCTTGGATACGCGCAAGTATGATATGGCTTTGGTGCCGCTGATATTTCATGGGGAAGAGACTTTGCGTTTATGTTCGCAGATCCGCAGCAGTCCAGCCACGCGTCATTTGCCTATTGTTATGATTTCTCAGGATCTTAGGGAAAATTTACTGGCCAAGGCGCTGGATATTGGCGTGAATGATTATATTTTAGAGCCCATCGAGCCCAACGAGATCCGCCTGCGTATTCGCACACAAGCCAAGCGCCTTCTTTATCAGAAACTGCTGCGGCTTTCGCATGAAAAATCCATGGATTTGTCTTTGACGGACGAGTTGACCAAACTTTATAACCGCCGTTATTTTAACGCCCACCTTGATGCTTTGCTGCAGATGGAATCAGGACAGAGGCGGTCTTCGTGTTTGATGATCATTGATATTGATCATTTTAAATCCATCAACGATACCTTTGGGCATGATCAGGGGGACAAGGTTTTGGTGGAAATGGCCCGATTGCTGCAGATGAGCACCCGCGACAGTGATCTGGTGGCGCGTTTGGGGGGGGAAGAATTCGTTGTGGTTGTTGACAATGCCACTTTGGGGACGGGCCTTAGAATCGCCGAGCGGTTGCGCCGCGCGGTGGAAAACAAAGTTTTTTCCCTGATTCAGGGGGGCACCATGACCATCAGCATCAGCATTGGTGTGACGGTTTCTGGAACGGACAAAGAAACCTTTACCCGTGACCAAATGATCAAGGCCGCCGATGTGGCCCTGTACCAAGCCAAACATGCAGGCCGTAACCGCACGGTGGTGGGCTATGCGGATGTTGAAAAGGCTGTTGCCGTTTGAACAGAAAGTTCTCTCAAGAACAATAAGTTAAACGGTTTTTATGTCGTGTTCTTTCTGGGTTAGCATATCGTCCACCTGTTTGATGTGTTTGTCGGTGGTGGTTTGGATGTCTTTGTTTTGTTTGGTGACATCGTCCTCAGAAATATGGCCGTCTTTTTCGCGTTTTTTCACATCGTCCATGGCGTCGCGGCGGATGTTGCGAATGGCGATGCGGGCGCTTTCGGCGTATTTTCCGGCCACTTTGATCAGTTCTTTGCGGCGCTCTTCATTCAGTTCTGGCACTGGCACGCGAATGGTGGCCCCTTCGCGCCCAGGATTCAGGCCGAGTCCGGCATCACGGATGGCTTTTTCCACAGCGGGGGCACTGCCATGATCCCACACCTGAACCACCAGCAAACGGGATTCTGGGACGGACACGCTGGCCACCTGAGACAGGGTCATGCGGCTGCCGTAGATTTCTACCGTTACGGGCTCAAGCAGAGACGCCGAGGCCCGTCCGGTGCGAAGACCTGAAAATTCTTTTTTCAGGGATTCCACTGACCCCTGCATGCGTTTTTCAATATCGCCGCTCATGATGTTACGTTTTCCTTTTCTTCTTGGACAATGGTAAAGAGCCCTTCGCCGCGCAGAACGCCGGCCAAGTTCCCCCCTTTTTCAATTGAAAGCACAATAATAGGGATATTGTTTTCCCGCGCAAGAGAAATGGCGGAGGCATCCATCACCCGCAGGTCACGGGCCAGAACATCCAAATAGGTCAAATGGCGGTGGTGCTGGGCATTTTTGTCCTTTTTGGGATCGGCGGAATAAATGCCATCGACTTTGGTGGCCTTAACCACTGCATCACAGGACATTTCCACGGCGCGAAGGGCGGCCGCCGTGTCGGTGGTAAAAAAGGGGTTGCCAGTGCCGGCGGCAAAAATGACAATCCGTCCTTTTTCCATGTGGCGTATGGCGCGGCGGCGGATATAGGGTTCACAGACTGAGGCCATGGGAATGGCGGACTGAACGCGGGTTTGCATTCCGTGGGCCTCTAAAACACTTTGCAATCCCAGCGCATTCATCACCGTGCCCAGCATACCCATATAATCGGCGGTGGCGCGGTCCATCCCCGCGGCGGCGCCGGACATGCCCCGAAAAATGTTACCGGCCCCCACGACCATGCACACCTCGGTGCCGGTCTGGCGGACCTCGGCCACGTCACGGGCAATGCGGGCCAGCGTGTCGGTGTCAATCCCGTACTGCCCAGGGCCCATCAGGGCTTCGCCGGAGAGTTTCAGAAGAATCCGTTTGTAGGGGGCGGTCATGAGATCATCCTTTTTTTATAATCTATACCCCAAAGACGGTTAAGATCAAGCTATCGCAGGATGGATCATGGGGCAGAGGCTTCTTTTTTCGTGCGGTAAAACGCCCGAACGTGGCGGTTGTGATCGCTTAGAGAGGTGGAAAAGATGTGCCCCCCCTTTCCATCGGCCACAAAATAATAATAGGGGGTGGTGATGGGATTCAGGACGGCCCGCAAGGCATCCAAGCTGGGGATGGCAATGGGGGAGGGGGGCAGGCCTGTTTGAAGGTAGGTGTTATAGGGGCTTTGGAGCGTCCAATCTTGGCGGTTCAGGGGGCGGTTTAGGCGGCCGCTGCCCCCGCTGAGGGCATAAATGATGGTGGGATCGGCCTGCAGGGGCATGCCGGCGTTTAACCGATTCAAAAACACGCTGGCCACGTAGGTTTGATCGTCTTTTCCCCCCGATTCTTTTTCAACAATAGAAGCCAGAATCATGGCTTCCTCAGCGGTTTTCAGGGGCAAATCGGGGGTGCGTTTGTCCCAAAGGGTGGAGAGTTGTTTTGTCATCATGGCCTGCATCCGGTTTAACAGCTGCTGCCGGTTTTCCCCGCGGGAAACGTAATAGGTTTCGGGAAACAGAGTGCCTTCGGCGGGCGCTCCGTCAATCTGGCCCACCAACAAAGGATGATCATTTAAATGTTGCAAAACGCCGGCGACGGTGGTGCCCTCAAGAACCCGAATGGGATGTTGCAGGGGTTTGGCGCGGCGCAAAAAAACGCTGAGCTCCTGATACGTTAACCCCGCCGGAATCAGAAATTCCCCTGAGGGGTAAAACCGGTGGTGTTCCAAAAGCCCCTCTGAAACATAAAAAAAGAAGGGGTAAGCCAAGGCATTGTGGTGGGATAACAGGTCCACAACGTTTTGAAAAGAGGCCCCTTTGGGGATGACGACGACGGATTCTTTTAATGTGCCAATGCGGTGTTCGTACATCCACCGCGCCATCAGGCCGAATGATGACAATCCCACAAGGGCCGTAAGAAGGACAGTTGCCCAGGTGGTGCGTGACATATTTTTTCTATTTTTGGCCCCATGTCTTTCGTGTATAAAAGACTCTTTGCCACAGATCAATCCCGAAAGAAAAAAGGTTCACGGTATGCGCGTTGTGTTTATGGGAACCCCGTCCTTTGCGTTGCCCGCGCTGGAAGCGTTGCACAAACAACACACCGTTGTGGCCGTGTACACGCAGCCCCCCCGTCCCGCCGGTCGGGGAAAGGCCGTGCAGCCCTCGCCCGTGTCTCTTTGGGGGCAGTATCATCACATTCCTGTGGAAACGCCGGTATCTTTTCGGGATGCGGACACGGTTAAGGCCCTGAAAGCCTATAAACCTGAGGCCATTGTGGTGGCGGCGTACGGATTGATTTTGCCCCAAAAGGTTTTGGATGTGGCCCCGTGTTTGAACATCCATGCGTCCCTGTTGCCCCGTTGGCGTGGGGCCGCCCCTGTTGAGCGGGCCATCATGGCGGGGGATAAAGAAACAGGTGTATCCATTATGATGATGGAGGCCGGTTTGGATACAGGGCCCGTCATTCATACCGTCACCGTGCCCATCACCGACAAAACCACGGGGGGCCAGCTGCTGGATCAGCTGTCCAAAGCAGGGGCGAAGGCCATTGTGTATGCGCTGGATCATTTCAAAACGGTGACGCCCGCTGCCCAAGAGGATGCCGCCGCCACATATGCCGCCAAGGTGGATAAGGACACCATGCGTTTGGATTGGGCCCGTCCGGCCAGTGAGTTGCTGCGCGTGATTCGGGCCTTTGCCCCCGCACCCGGGGCGTGGACAGAATACAAAGGCGAGCGGATCAAAGTTTTGGATGCTGAGGTGGTCAATACCTTTGGCCGCTGCGGGATGATTTTGGACAATCAGTTTTTGGTGGCCTGCGGCGAGCAAGCGCTGCGTCCCACATTGGTTCAGCGCAGTGGAAAAACGGTAATGAAAACGGCAGATTTTCTGAAAGGGTTTCCGCTGACCAAGGGGCAACTCCTTGCGCATTAAGTTGGTTTTGGAATACGACGGCACGCCCTTTGCCGGTTGGCAGGATCAACCCAACGCCGTGACGGTTCAGGGGGTTTTGCAGGATGCGCTGAAAAAACTCACGGGACAGGATAAAATCATTCATGCCGCCGGCCGCACCGATGCGGGGGTTCATGCCAGTGGTCAGGTCATTCATCTGGATCATGATGGATTGCCGCTGCGGGCGTTTGTGCATGGGGTCAATGCCCATCTGCGGCCATGGCCCGTAGCGGTGCTGTCGGCGGAGGGTGTGCCGGAGACTTTTCACGCCCGTTTTTCCGCCACCCAGCGGCGGTATCGTTACCGGATTTTGCGTCGCACGGCCCCCAGCCCCCTGCGGGCCCATCAGGTGGATCATTATGCCGGCCCGCTGGATATGGCCACGATGCAGGCCGCCGCGCAGGCGTTGGTGGGGCAGCATGATTTTTCCGCCTTTCGCTGCGCCGCATGTCAGGCCCCCAGCGCCGTGAAAACCTTGGATGAGGTCCGTATTGAGACGCTGGAGGATGAGATGCATATCCATTTTGCTGCAAAATCGTTCCTGCACAATCAGGTGCGGATTATGGTGGGCACGCTGCTGGATATCGGGCGGGGGCACAAAACGCTGGAGGGGTTGAATCAGGCCCTGATCACAGGAGACCGCCGTCTGGCGGGGACCACGCGCCCCCCCCAAGGGCTGACATTGGTGGGGGTTAGGTATGATGGGTGATGCGGATTTCTCTTGCCAAATCGCAGGGTTTTCCGTAAGACCCTTGGTAGGGGTGGCGGGGCCAAAGTGTCCGCTGTCTTTTTTAAACAAGATTTGACCATAAAGGATGAATGATGCGCGTATTGTTTTTCTCGTTATTGCTGTTGGTATCCCTGACGTCGGTGGCGTCGGCCCAAGAGCTGAAATCCGTAGCCGTTGTGGATTTGAAGGTGATCTTGCAGTCGTCCAAAGCAGGGGCCTCGATCAAGCAGCAAATGAACAAAAAGCAGGATGAGTACAAAAAGGATCTGGAATCCCAGCAAAAGAAACTTTCCGATGCGAAAGATGCTTTGGCGCGGGATCGTTCGGTTTTGTCCCCCGATGCCTATGCTGAAAAACGCAAGGCGTTTGAGAATGATTTGGGCAAGCTGCAAACCAACATGCGCGGCAAGAAAAATAGCCTAGACAAGGCGTTTTCAACCGCCATGGAAACCCTGCAAACCCAGACCATGACTGTGATTTCTGGCATTGCTAAGGAAAAAAACTACACGTTGGTTTTGCCCAGAAGCAGCGTTCTGGTGATGACAGACAGCAACATGGACATTACCCAAGATGTGCTGAGCGCGTTGGATGAAAAACTAACAAGCATTGATCTGAAATTTTAGGGTGTGATGTTGGGGAAGTCGGATGGTTCAATTTTTGATTGTTCCAAGGCTTCCCTGACTTTTAGCCCATCGGCCAGAGCTCCCACATCGTGGGTGCGGATCATGGCCACATGGGGGGCCGCAAACAGCATGGCCGCCAGACCGGCGTAAATCCGCTCTGGGGCTTCTTTTTTGACCACAGAGCCCAAAAACGATTTGCGCGAAACCCCCAAAACAACGGGATGCCCAAGGGTGCTGAGGGCCCCGATGCCCTGAATCAGGGCAAAATTATCCGCCGCCGACTTGCCAAAGCCCACCCCAGGATCCAGCAGAATGCGTGCAGGGTGCAGGGGGCTGTTTTCAACGACGGTTTTCAGATCATCCCGAACATGCGTCATGACCCCTTTGGGATAAACATGTGGGGGATGGGATGGGGGGCAGGGGCCCTCGTTTTTTTGGTCAGGGGATAATAAGGGCAGGGGATTGTGCATGATAATCACGCTGGCTGTGGGATAATCGGCAAGGACATCCCACAACGCTGCAGGAATAGAAAGCCCCTCGATGGTGTTGATGCCCTGAATGCCCAGATCAAGGGCGGCTCTGGCCACGGCAGGGCGGGCCGTATCCACAAACAGGGGGCATGACACCGTGCGGCGAATCAACGAAAGCGCGGGCAAAAGCCGCGATAATTCCGTGCCCTGATCCACAAAAGGGGCGCCCGGGCGGGAGCTGTAGGCCCCGATATCCAGACAATCCGCACCGTCCCGAAGCAAAGATTCCGCGTGGGCCACGGCGGCGCGTGGATCCACGCGACCATCCCCCGAAAAAGAATCCGGCGTGATGTTGACAATCCCCATAATCAATGGGCGGCGGTTCATGATGACCCAGAGGACACGCGCACGCCAACCCCCTGAGCATGGGGGGCTACATCCAGCTTTAAAATCTCAACCACCACAGACGCAACGCGGGGATCGCCTCTATAATGATCCACCACGGCATTGGCCAGATGTTCCACCAAGGCTACGTGGGTTTGGGTAAGGCTGCGGATAACATTTTGAACATCCATATAACATAACGAATCCCCCAAAACAGAAACGGGATCGTTGGTTTTCAGGGTCAGTTCCACAGAAACACGGATGCGCTGGGGGGTTGTGTGTTCGTGGTCCAAGATCCCGATTAGGCAGGATAGATCGAGGCCCCGCACCAAGATCGTGGTTTTCATTGGGGGGGCCGTAGGGCGTTTAAGGTGGCCTCAAGCGCGGCGGCGGCCTGATTCAGGCGATGGGCATCGGTGGCCCTTAACACCAAACTGACGCCGCGTTTGTTGGCCTGAAAATGGGGATAGCTGCCGATTTTAACGTCGGGATAGTGATCCTGAACAGCGGAGAGCGCATGGGCCATTTCCCCCTCCATCAGGGTTGTGGTCAGGGTTTGGCTGTGGATAACCGCCCCTGGGGTCAGATGATCCAACACAAAATCCAGCATGGCCCCCATGATGCTGGGCACGCCCGCCATGACAAAAATGTTGTTGATAAAAAAGCCAGGGGCCCCCGTGACGGGGTTGGGGATCAAATCCGCCCCCTGCGGCATATCGGCCATGGACAGGCGGGCTTCGTTTAAATCTTCGGGTTTGTAATAGGCACGCAGGGCGGCCTCCGCACCAGGGTGACGGACAAAGGGACGATCCACAGCCTGCGCCACGCAGGATGCCGTGATGTCATCATGGGTGGGGCCGATGCCGCCGGTGGTTAAAACGTAATGAACGCGGGGGGACCATTCCCGCAGCGTGTCCACAATCACATCGGCGTTATCGGCCAGAACGCGGGCCTCGATCACGGCAATCCCCTTTTCACCCAGCTTTTGCGCGATGACGGAAAGGTTTTTGTCTGTTGTGCGGCCAGACAGCAATTCGTCCCCAATCAGCAAAACCATGGCGGTTTTTGTGGGCATCAGGCTGCCTCTGCCAAAGACGTGGCGGGGTCAAAAACGGTGCGGATGCGGTTTTCGCAGGTGCTGTTTTTTAAAACCAGAGCATGGGGTCCGTGATGAATGCGGTGATTCAGATGGCAAATGACCCCCGCGACATGGGCGCGGTCATGATAGGGGTGGGCATAAATCACAAACACACGTCCCCCGCGGCGCATGACGCAAACGTGATCATAGCTCAGGCACAACAAAGGCAGCTGCATGACAGAGGCATGATCTGTTTCCAGAGCAAAATCAATCCACTCTTGGAAAGCGTCTGCCAAAGAGTGGCTTTGCCCTTTCAGATGATGGGCCAAGGATTCAGAGAGATTTTTACCCTCATCCAAACACACATGCACCGAATAGGGGGTGGTGGGGAAAGCGGAGAGGGGGGTATGGTCCATAACGCTGGATTCCTTTAGGCGACGTCCAGCCAACCAATATGGCCGTCTTTTCGGGAAAACACGGCATTGATGCGGTTGTTTTTGATGTTTTTAAAGAAAAACACCGTTTCCCCTGCCAGATCCAGACGCATAACGGCGTCCTTTACGTCCATGGTTTCAATGTGGTGGGGGGTTTCTGCGATGATGACAGGGTGGCCTTCGTTGGCATCCACCAGCTCATCCACCTCTTCCTCTGCCTGCATGATATAGGATTTTCCCAGCAGGGCAGGGGCGGCATCCCCTTGGGATTTGTGATAATCGGTCAGGCGGCGTTTGTAGCGGCGCAGCTGTTTTTTCAGGCGTTCTGCGGCCTGATCAAAGGCGCGGTAAACATCGACGTCTTCCCCAGTGCCCTTAATGACAATCCCGCTGCCTGTCCCCGAAAGCAAGGTCGCATCCGTTGTAAACAAGTGGTTGCGGCGGGAAAAAACAACGTGACAGCTGATGGCACGGTCCAGATAGGTCTGGTTAATTTTGGCAATGGTGGTTTCCACGTGGGTTTTCAGGGCCTCGCCAATATCGATTTGGTGACCGGAAACTCGGATATCCATAACGTCATTCTCCGCCATAGCTGTAGGAACAAAAGGAAAGATTATGTAGCAGAGTTTTTTAAGGGGGGCAAGATCCTTACGCAGGGCGATTGGCGTAGGCTTTTCTCAGGGCCTCGGCAACCCCAGGGGGCACAAAGCTGTCAATATTTCCGCCCAGACGGGCCACTTCCTTAACCAGACGCGAGGCGATGAATTGATGTTTTTCTGAGGCCATGAGAAAAACCGTCTCAATATCCGGTGCCAAGCGCGTATTCATCATGGCCATTTGCAGTTCATAATCAAAATCGGCCACCACGCGCAGGCCGCGAAACAGGACATTGGCCTTGTTTTCTTTGGCAAAATCAACCAACAGTCCAGAAATCACCTGAACATCGGCGGGGAAATGAATGTGGTCTTTGATAAAATCGCATCGCTGCTGGGATGTAAAAAGAAACCGCTCTTTGCTGTTGTGTTCTGCAACGCCGATAATTAAACGATCCACCAGGGTGCTGGCGCGGCGCATAATATCAACGTGCCCCATGGTGACCGGATCAAAAGATCCCGCGTAAATCCCTGTGCGCATAGGCGTTATTTCTTTTTGAGGGTTTTTGTGGTAACACAGTGTTATCACGCCTAAGGCATAAACGTGAAGGTTTTATGAAACGGATGATTATTTTTTGTGGAGTATCTTTATGGGCATCGACGGCGGCGCTGGCCGATACCCGATTAAACCGCGATGACATTATCACCGCTTTGTCGGGGTATTCCATGATATGGCGGGCCGATCAAGAGGTGAGCACCCAGTATTTTGATCCCAGAGGCATCACGTTTTATGAACGTGTCGGGAAAAAGCCCGAATCGGGTGTGTGGACAGTCAGTGAGGATCATTTGTTCTGTTCGCGCTGGGGACGGGGGGGCTGGTCCTGTTATCAAGTCATTCGGGCCCCAGAAACCATAATGTTTACAGGGCCCGTGAATCAGCCCATTGGGTTAAACAATGTCATGGTGGGTCGTCTGGTGTCGGGCAATCGGACATCGGGAACACCGCCGGAGTCTGCGCGTCAAAACATCCCCGTCATGAAGGTGTTGGGCCGGATCATGAGCGGGGATTATTTGGGCGGCATTTCCTATCAGTGACGTCTTTATCAGAGTGACGCCTTGGGGCAATCCCGTTAAAAACCAGCGGCCAGACGGGCGCGGGCCTCGTGTTTGGCTGTGCTGAGCATATGTTTGATGGGTTCGCGGCCTTCCATCACCCCGGAATGGTACAAATCGCAAAGGGCGCGATCCACCAAAGCATCATCATTGGGGTAAAAAACCATGGTTTCTAAAATGGATAAAACATAATCCGCACGTTTTTCATCCATTAAATTCATGGATCCGGCGAGTTGTTCGGCAAAGGCTTTGGTTTTATAGCAAAGCTCTTTGTATAAAAAGGCGTCTTTGTGAGAAAATTTGTCGGGAACAAGTTCGGGTGCCTCGTAGGCGTTTTGGCCTATCGTCATGGAGCCTCCTAGAAAGAAAAATAGGGTGAAATATAAGTTTCATGGTAAAGGCCAAAGTTGAAAAAAAGGTTAAGGGGCCCCTGGAAAAGAAAAAATTAAAAAACTGGGCCAGCATGTCCCGTACACCCCCATGGATGATGGGGACGTTTTTTGTTATTTTTGTGCCCCTTGAGGATGTACAGGAAGGGGGAGCGCTGGCCCAGAAACGGTTAAGAAAAAGGTTAAACAGTTTCCAGTTGTGCATTGAAAACTTGTTTTGTTCCCTTTGTTTCTTTTTGTGAAGCTTCAGGATTGCGCAGGACGTAGCCACGTCCCCATACGGTTTCGATGTATTTTTCTCCGTTGGTGGCTTGGGTAAGTTTTTTGCGCAGCTTGCACACAAAAACGTCCACGATTTTCAGTTCAGGCTCGTCAAGGCCCCCGTAAAGGTGGTTCAAAAACATTTCTTTGGTGATCGTTGTGCCTTGACGAACGGCCAGAAGCTCCAAGATGGCGTATTCTTTGTTGGAGATAGGCAGGGGCTGTTCATCCACCATAGCCACTTTGTTTTTAAGATCAATGACAAGACGTTTGCCCACACGAATCAGTTCCTGAGCATGTCCATGGGCGCGACGAATGATGGCGCCGACACGGGCCAAAAGTTCATTTTTTTCGTAAGGTTTGGTTAGGTAATCATCGGCACCAAAACCCAAAAGATTCACTTTCTCACTTGTTTCATTAAGTCCAGAAAGCACCAAAACGGGAACGTTGATTTTGGCGGCACGCAGGCGACGAATGACCTCTGAGCCCCGAATGTCGGGCAGCATCAAATCCAAAATCACCAGATCATACATGTCCAGATAGATTTTAATGATTTCCAGGGCCTCTTCACCAGAGCCCGTGGTGTCAACCACATAGTTGTTTTGACGCAGAATTTCTTTAATGGCGCGGGCGGTGTCGGCATCATCTTCGATTAGCAGAATACGCATAATGTCCTCTTGGGTTATCGTTTTTGTTGATGTGATGTTAACTATATCAAGGTTGATAAAAGGTTAACGCCACTCTTTTTTACGATTTTTTGTGAAAGTGCGTCATGCTGTTGCATTTAAGATACGCTTTTGGTTTGATTTTCCCAAAACAAAAAAATTTTAGCATTTTTTTGTTTTTTATTGTAATATATGTTGGTTTTGTCTGGTCCGGATTTTTTTTAAGGGGGCTTAATGAATTGGGATTTGCAGGAAAACGGGGAATTATGGGATCAGGGTGTTTGTGAAGAAATGGCTTTAACGTTCAAAAAAAATATTTATTATCAGCCAGTTGTGGATGCCTCGGCATCACATATTTTGTTTTATGAGTCTTTGCTGCGTTTTGTGGGGGATGATGGAGAGGTTTTTCCCCCAACCCCCTTTGTCAACAAGGCCGAAGCCGATGGCTCGATTGCCGCCATGGATGCGGAGAGTTTATCCATGGTGTTTAAGGCGCTGGCTGAACATCCTTGTTTAAACCTCAGTTTTAATGTTTCGTGCCTTTCCTTGGATGATCCCCGTTGGGTTCTGCGGTTTTATGAGGGGGCCAAAGCATGCCCCGATGGGTTATCCCGCCTGATTCTCGAAGTGACGGAAACGCGCAATTTTTCACTCTCGCCAGAGGCCTGTGATCGTTTGCGGCACATCCGGTCCATGGGGGTGCGTCTGGCTTTGGATGATGTGGATCAGGTGCCGTTTTCCTGTTTGCAGGACCGTCTTAAAGGCTTTGATTTTTCTGTGGATTATTTAAAAATCAGCCGTCATCTGACCATGGATCTGCACAAAAGCCCCCATCACAGGGGTAAATTTTCAGATTTGCTGGATTTGGCCCATGATTACGGCGCGATGCCGATCATCGAGGGTGTGGAAACAAAGCCACAGTGTCAGGCCTTTTGTGCCAAAGGTCTGTTTTTGCAGCAGGGCTATTATTGGGGCTATCCCGCTTCTGGTTTAAACGCCGTCGTTCCCGTTTAGGCCTGTGGATAAGTCTGTGGATAATTAAAAGAGTCTTGAGAAAAAAGGACTTTGAAAAGCGACCCTTGCTTTTGTGGGATTTTTTTCTTCTATCTTTAAGTCATTGTTTTTTATAGAAAAACAAATATACGCCTTGGCGATTATGCGGTGTTTCTGGGGATTTTGGCTTTTTTTAGGGGGTGTGGATAACCTGTGCGTTTTTTTCCCCCAGCCGCGCCTGAATCTGGCTGAGGGCCAGATGTTGCAGATCCCCCACGTGGGTTTCCAGCGTTTGGATCATGGTTTTAAGCGCGGGGATTTCATCCGGCGCAAAGGGACTGAGCACATAGTCGTGAACCTGGGTTTTATGCACGGGGCGCCCGATGCCCAAGCGCACCCGCAGATAATCGGGGCCAAGGAGGCGGTCCAGATCTCTAAGGCCATTATGCCCCCCATGGCCGCCCCCCACCTTGATTTTTATTTTCCCAAGCGGCAGATCCAAATCGTCGTGAAAGACAACCAGTTGATCGGGGGTTTTTTTGTAAAACGTTAACACGTCATAAGCGGCCAGACCGGACCGGTTCATATAGGTTTGGGGCTTGACCAGCATCAGGCCGTCGGCGGTGCGGCTGATCAGGCTATGGTGCTTGGTCTGCCACGCGGGGGCCCGCAAAAGGGCATGCAGGGCATCAACCACCATCATCCCCGCATTGTGACGGTGCAGGGCATATGCGGCAGTGGGATTGCCAAGACCAACAAAAACACAGCGCATGGTTTAAAATCAGGGATTTACATTGCTGCATAATTTGGTATAAACGATGCCCTTTGGCAAGCCTTAACGTTTCCTTCATGAAAATTTTAACCTGCAACGCGAATCGACCGCTGGCGGACAATATCTCCGCGATTCTGGGCGTGTCTTTGACACAGGCCTCGGTGAAGCGTTTTTCCGATATGGAAATTTTTGTTGAGGTTCATGAAAATGTGCGCGGTCAGGACGTTTTTGTCATCCAGCCCACATCCTATCCGGCCAATGATCATTTGATGGAATTGCTGGTGATGATCGATGCGCTGCGCCGCGGATCGGCACAGCGCATTACGGCCGTGATTCCGTATTTTGGCTATGCCCGTCAGGATCGCAAATCCGGCCCCCGTACCCCCATTTCCGCCAAGCTGGTGGCCAACCTGATCACCGTGGCGGGCGCCAGCCGTGTGTTGACGCTGGATTTGCATGCCGGTCAGATTCAGGGGTTTTTCGATATTCCCACCGATAATTTGTACAGCGCACCGGTGTTTGTTGAGGACATTCAGCGCACCTTTGCAAACCGGTCCCCCGTGATTGTTTCCCCCGATGTGGGCGGTGTGATGCGGGCGCGGGCCATTGCCAAGCGTCTGGGCGGCGATTTGGCCATTATTGACAAACGGCGGGAAAAAGCCGGTATGTCTGAGGTGATGAACATCATCGGGGATATTCGGGATCGCCATTGCATTATGGTGGATGATATTGTGGATTCGGCGGGCACGCTGTGCAACGCGGCGGTGGCCATTATGAATCAGGGGGCGCGGAGTGTTTCCGCCTATGTCACCCATGGGGTTTTGTCGGGGGGTGCCGTGGCACGGGTGATGGAATCTCCTCTTGAAAATTTGGTGATAACCGATAGTATCGTGGCCACAGATGATGTGCGTCATGCTGAAAAAATTCGTCAATTGACCATGGCCCCGCTGCTGGCGGAGGCCATGGTTCGTATTGCAGAAGACCGTTCCGTATCGAGTTTATTTGAAGGAGTTAAATCATGAGTTCCACCGCCCGCACCATTCCCGTCACCACCCGCACCGAAACGGGCAAAAATGCCATGTACCGTTTGCGCACCACCGGCCGCGTTCCGGGTGTTGTTTATGGGGGTGGGGATGACAATGTCACCTTTTCTTTGGATATTCGGGATTTGATGGCCGGATTGCACAACGAATCCTTTTACGCCACTGTGTATGAATTGACCCCCGATCAGGGCCGCCCCATCCGCGCCCTGCCCAAGGCCGTTCAGTTTAACCGCGTCACAGACCAACCCATCCACGTGGATTTCATGCGCGTGACGGACAAAACCAAAATCAAGGTTTCCGTGCCCCTGCATTTAACCAACACCGACAAATGCCGCGGGCTAAAGGCCGGCGGTGTCCTGAACGTCGTGCGCCACACGGTGGAGGTTCTGTGTTACGCCAGCAAAATCCCATCGCACTTTGAAATTGATCTGCTGAATGCCAAAATCGGGGATGCCATCAAATCCAGCATCCTGACCCTGCCAGAGGGCGTGACGTTGACCATCACTGACCGTGACTTTACCTTGGCCACCATCGTCGCACCGAAGAGCGGCACTGCGGAAGAAGCGGGGGAGTGAGGGGGGACAGGTGACAGGTGACGGGTGACAGGTGACAGGGAAGGAGAGGCCCCGTGCCGTGCCATTTGTCACATTTTTTTGTGTTTTGGGAAAAAAAAGGGGGGCCAACGGCCCCCTGTCACATGATCCCCCTGCCGACTCAGATTCCCGATTGGGTCTGAGTCGGTCTATACGGAAAGCAGGGCTTTTTTGGGGCCCTGCTTCTTGATCATCGATCATCAGAGAATTGTTATGAGTATGTTATCTCCTTCACGTCTAATATCCCGAACTTTGGCTTCTGAGCTCGCCGCTTGATTCTGGTCATTATAGGCGCAAGAGGCCAGGTAGCTCAGACAGGAAGAAACCCTTCGAGGTCCGGAAGATCCTAGTCCTATGGTTGTATAAAGGGAGAACTCCTGACCCCGACCGGCATCAGGACAAAGTGTCTGAAGCTGACCGAGGATGTACTCTTTTGAGGTAGCCATTGGCTGAAAAAGTCCTTGGGACTTTATGAAACAGCCCCCATTATGCCGTGCCGTGCCGTGCCGTGCCGTGCCGTGCCGTGCCATTTGTCACATTTTTTTGTGTTTTGGGAAAAAAATTTTTGTGTCATGGGGCGGGGTGGGGGTTCCCTGTTGATGGATTCCTTGACAAAAACCCATCTGTTGTGGGATGATGATGCTGTTTTCAAGAGGTTTTTATCCCCCATGATCCATGCTGTCCCTGTTGTGCCCACGGGTAAAATCAAAAGCTTTGGGCCGTTTGGTCCCAAGTATCAGGTGGGTCCTGTTGTGCGCCCATGGGGGGATGATGATTGGATGGTGGAAATCACGGTGGTGGAAACGGGGGAAAAAACAGAATACCGCTGGACCCATTTGAATGACGATCCAGAGGCACCTTAGTCATGTACGCCGTTGCCTTTGATTTGGTTGTTGCGGATGCGGAAAAATATCATCCCAAAGGGGTATCGCAGGCCTATACAGAAATTGGGGCCGTTTTGGGCGAGCATGGCTTTCACCGTGTTCAAGGCAGTCTGTACGTCACAGAAAATGAAAACATGGCGATTTTGTTTATGGCTATTCAGGGGCTGCGCTCGCGGGAATGGTTTCAAAAATCCGTGCGGGACATTCGGGCCTTTCGCATTGAACAATGGTCCGATTTTACACCTGTTGTGAAATCATAGGGAAACAGGCATGGGCGGGGGAGAGGTCCCGTGGGAGACCTCTCCTTGCTGTTCAGGAAACCGTAAGTGTGATCTCAGGAAAAAAACCCTCGTGAGAGTATTCCACGGTCAGCGTCTGACCTTCCCGTATATGGGAGGCCATAAGCTGAGCTTGGTTTTGTAAAAACCGTTGGGTAAATACAGTGTTTGCTGACCACTCCATTTTTGGGGTCCTGTAAAAAATAATCACCCGTCCATCCCTGTGAATGTTTTCTAGGGTTGAGGTGATTTTTTCTCGCAGTAAGGCAAGAATTGCTTCTTGATCCATGTGAAAAAAGTCCTTGTTGGACTTTGTGAAAGAGCCCCCATTATGCCGTGCCGTGCCGTGCCGTGCCGTGCCGTGCCATTTGTCACATTTTTTTGTGTTTTTGGAAAAAAAACTGTTTTTTTAAAGGTGGCCCAAGGTGTCCCTGAGGCGATCTTGGATATCGCTGGTGGGCAGGGGGGTCCATTCGTGATCCAGTTCGTGGGTCAGGATAGATTGCAGGGGTTTTGGGAGATACCGGCGGACCTCCCCCAACATGCGGCTGGGCATGACCAGCACCAGACGATCAAAGCGATGATTGCGAAACTGTTGTTCCAAATGATTCACGATCCGCTGGGCAAAGGCTGTGCGGTCCAAGTCCTGGTCCGTGCTGCGCGATTCGATGACATGCCGCGTTGGGGACGCCGATTCATGGCTGCGCCCCATATCCCCACGCGAGGCCGATGTTGTCCGCCCCTGAAGCGACACCAGATCTTCAGAATCTTCGGTCAGGGTGCTGTGCGCCGACTGCGGAACATGCTGGGCCATGTCGGAATGGAACTCTTCGAAACGAAATTCGGGGGGGGATACGCGGAAAAAGCGGGCGCGGACAGCGTCCGCGACCACAACGCGCGTTTCCTGGTGGAGCTTATTCATCGTACTCTCCTTAACAGTTACGCCTTAACCGTTACGCGATCTTTTTGGCGGGGGCCGACTGACCCGCGCCCTGTGTGTGTTGGCCCAAGCTGTGTGTGCCTTCGGTTTTGATGCCCACAGGTGTCGAAGGGGACCCCTTTTCTTGCTGTACAGGGATTTTCACAGCGGTTTCTGCGGCCTTGGTCGTTTTGGGAATTTGGATGGTGAGAACGTTGTTTTTGAAGGTGGCTTCGGCTTTGTTCAGGTCTGCCTCTTTGGGCAGGGCCACAACGCGCTCAAAAGACCCATAGGTGCATTCGCGGCGCAGACAGGATGCGTTGTCCTGTGTTTGCTCGGCTTTCTTTTCCCCCCGCACAATCAGGGATCCATTCTTTGTGGACACATCCACATCATCTGTGGCAATGCCAGGCAGCTCTACACGCAAAGCAAAGGCTTTGTCTGTTTCTGTGATGTCAAGCGAGGGCATCAGCTGTCCCTTTTGGATCCAAGGCAAGGACGATTGTGTAGTGTTAAAGGCATCGCTGAGCAAGCGCTCTGCCGCCCGTTGTGTGGCACGAAAAACATCGGCCTCATCTGTCCATCCCAAAGGGGAGGGGACCATAGAAAAAGCCTGGCGTGTTAAATCGTTCCACGTCTGTTGCATGGTTACATAGGAATCCCACCAAGGGGCACTGGCACGCAAGTGAGGAAAAAAAACGGATGTCATAACAAAAGGTCCTTTCTTTTTTGCAGGGAAACAAACACAACCCGACCCAAGCGGTTTTTGGTCTGCTTGGGTAGAGCCGCATGGCTTGTTTAAATCATGGCTGCTTTGGAAAAGATTTGACGTGCATCAAAGGCTGCTTTTTTTTCTCAGCGCGTGATGGTTTTCACAAATGTCGTTTGCAGAACACTCTGAGCATGAAAATTTTTCAGCCTTTTCATGGGAATGGATGGAAACATGATGGCCTGAAACGATGATGCCATGTTCAGAAAGTTTTTCCAGGGCCCTGGAAAAGGTTTCTAGGGCCATCCCCAATCGCGAGGCAATGAGGGTTTTTTTATAGGGCAAATCAAACCCCCCAGGATCAAAGCCATACAAAAAGCAAAGCCGCTGCAAATAACAGGCAATCAATTGGGGGGCAGTCATGGTGATGCGTTGTTCCATTTCCGTTTGGGCCTGGTGCAGGCGTTTGGAGACATATTCCAAAAGGTGTTCGCCCAAGCCATTGAAATTTTTTAAACTCTGCCTGACCCACGGTGCCGGAATGTCAATCAGAATGGTTTTATCCACGGCTTTGGCGCTGGATGTATGGGATTCCACGGCATTTAGCATATCGTCCGCCCCCAAAAGATCCCCCGCAATCAGGATGTCTGTGGTGACCTCGTGCCCCGTTTGGGTATCGCGAAAAATTTGCAGGGTCCCCTGACACATGACATAAAGGGACGTGATAGAATCCCCTTGGGTAAAAAGGATTTGTTTTTCTTCATAGGTTCGCAAGCGACATTTTGTCTCTAACAGCGCGACCTCTTGCCCTGTAAAATCAGCAAACAACGGAAGGGTTTTCAGGAAATCATGGGGAATGGACATGGCGATACTCTAGGTTTTTTTAGGATTCATAGAAAGCGCGTGTCAGGTCATTTTGGTTGGGTGCCAAAAACCATAGTCAAAACATAACTATAGTATATCCATCATTCTATCAAAAAATATTTTTATGGATTTGATGAAAATCAAATTTTTTATACAGAAAACGTAGCACGGTTGGGGTGTGTTGTAAAATATAACTTTATTCTCATTCAAAGGAGATCAGCATGATGCACAAAACAACCATAAAATCCGTGATGGTGGATCAACCTGTTTTTATCAGTCCAGAGGCCAGCTTGGCCGAGGCCGCCAAGGTCATGAAAAGAATCGATTGTGGGATGTTGCCCGTGGGTACCACAGACCATCTTCTGGGCATTTTAACAGACCGCGATATTGTTTTGCGGGGTGTTGTGGACAATCGAAAACCATCCGATGTGACTGTTAAGGAATGCATGACCCCCAAGGTTTGCAGCGTTGAAGAGACAGAGTCCCTGCAAAAGGCCGCCGATGTCATGCATCGCCACGATGTCAGCCGTTTGGTGGTGATGCGGGGGGGCAAGGTTTCCGGCGTGTTATCCTTTGGGGGGATTTTGCGCAAATGCGATTCCTCAATAGCGCTGGAGGAGATTATCGACAGAGCGGTTTTGGGGAAGAAGTCTACGGCGGCGTAGGGGGGGAGGGGTTGGGGAGAGGCCCCGTGGGGGGCCTCTCTCTACTCATCACTCACCGAAAATAATAGGAAGCTTTATCAACTTCTTATGGCGATCCATCCTGTATGGATCGCTACCATCATCATTATCGTGAAGCGTTTTTGCTATATTAAACAGATTTCTGGACAGGATTTTGAAGTCCTGCTCTGAAGGCCAAAGGTGGGACTTGGACAAACTATCCTCATCTCACTTTTTTGGCACACATTAATGGTTGTGTACCAATGTGTGTACTTTGGTAGGGTTGATTTATATGGCAAACAAAGACACAGAAGCCTTTGTTCTGCGGATGGGGGAATCTTACAAAACTCTTCTTTTATAAGCATTAAGAGAGGAGTGACATTACTATCACAAATTATCCTTTCTGGGGTGATCGTTGGTTCGTTTGAAGGGATTTCTCCCGTTACGATGTAGACAGCCATTTGTTTGGGCCTCAGGTGTGGACAACAAAAAGGTTTACTTTTTTGTTGAGTTTACCCTCCCATTATGCCGTGCCGTGCCGTGCCGTGCCATTTGTCACATTTTTTTGTGTTTTGGGAAAAAAAATGATGCGGGGTTTATTTGTTGCCCCAGCCCTGCATATACAGCAGTGCGGTTAGATCGCTGATGTCCACCCACGTGGGCATGGATTGTTTCAGCAGGGGCTTGCCGCGATAGGCGACGCCGAGGCCGGCGGCCTGCAGCATCAGCAGATCGTTGGCCCCATCCCCCACGGCCAAGGTATCGGCGGGGGAGAGGTTAAGGGCACTCGCCTGCTCAAGCAGGGTTTGCTGTTTGACGTGTTTATCCACGATGGGGCCCAGAACGTCGCCCGTGAAGTGCCCATCATGAAGGCCCAAGGTGTTGCCCACCGCGTCATCAAAGCCCACCACAGCGGCCACGTGCTGGGTAAAGGGGGTGAATCCGCCGGAAATCAGGATGGTTTTGGCCCCCCAGCCCCGCATGGTTGTCACCAAATCGCTGGCCCCCGCGGACAGGGTCATATCCGATAGAGCCCGATCAATCAGCGTGGCAGGTTGCCCCCGCAGCAGAGCCACACGTTCCCGCAGAGCGGCGTGAAAATCCAGATCCCCCCGCATGGCCCGCGCGGTGATGGTGGCCACGGCCTCGCCGCAGCCGGCATAATCGGCCAGAACGTCCAGCGATTCTTCGGCCACAATGGTGGCATCCATATCCGACAGCAACAGGCGTTTTTGGCGGGGCGCCGCCGCATCTTGAACACACAGATCAAACGGCGTGGGATGATCCCCCCAGAGATCCCGAACAGCAGTGGCCAAGGCCATGGCATCGGTGGGGGCATCGGGGGTGTAAAGCACATCCACCGCGCGGCCTTCGCCAAAGGGGTGGGGGGGGGCGGTGTTCAGAAAGGTCGCCGCGCGCTGGGCGTCCTTTGGGGAAACGCCATCCACGGTGTTGATCAGGGTCAAACGGTACGATAGGGACATAACCATCAATCGAATGTGCGGCCATGCAGGGCCACGGCGGCCTTAAAGGTGTTCAGCAGCAGACACGTCACCGTCATGGGCCCCACGCCCCCAGGCACGGGGGTATAGGCGCAGAGTTTCGCGGTATCCCCATCAAGATCCACATCCCCCACCAACGTCCCCTGATCGGTGCGGTTAATGCCCACGTCCAGCACAATGGCCCCCTCTTTCACCCACGACAGGGGGACGAAGCAGGGTTTACCAATGGCCGCCACCAGAATATCCGCAGTCCCTACCAACGCGGGCAGGTCTTGCGTGGCTGAATGGGCGATGGTCACGGTGCAATCCCGTTGCAACAACAGCGACGCCACCGGCCGCCCCACCAAACGGGACCGCCCCAACACCACCGCGTGTTTGCCCCGCAGCGGCACATCCGCCAGATAATGATCCAGCAGCATCATACAGCCCAGCGGGGTGCAGGGCACCAGCCCCCCCGTATCCCCCAAAAACACGCGGCCGGCGTTTTGAACATGCAGGCCGTCCACGTCCTTGGCCGGATCAATGGCCGCCAACACCGCATCGGTGTCCAAGGCAGAAGGCAGCGGCAGCTGCACCAAAATCCCATGCACATCAGGATCATGGTTCAGGGATTGGATCAGGGCCACCAGATCCGCTTGGGGGGTGGTTTCGGGCAAATGATGTTTAAACGATTGCATGCCCACATCGGCGCAGGCCCGTATTTTGTGATTGACATACACACGGCTGGCAGGGTTATCCCCCACCTGAATCACAGCCAAACCAACCTTTAGCCCCGATTGCAGGACCTGCACCCTCAGCGCATCCTTGCGCAGCGCCGCCAAGGCCTTTCCATCCAAAATGACCGACATGATGAACGTTCTCTACCATTGAAAAAAACAGACTCTACCACACGGGTGGGTGGGTGGTCACGGGGGATTTTTTTTAGGCGGTTCGTTGGTGGTAGGTTTTTAAAAATTTTGCCAATTCCGGTACAGGATGTGTTGTTTGTGTTTCTTGAGGTTGATCTTTTGTCATGCCTTCAAAAATATCTAATGACATCAAAATAGATAAGATTAAAGAGGATTCATTTATTTGGAAATGGGGGTTAGGAGGGGCGTGTAATACATAAGGTTGTAAATTTGTTAAAAGAGTCCAGAGGTCGCGTAACTCGTTATTATCTAAAAGATTTTGTATTTTGTCTTTGGTTTCAGGTTCTGGTTCATCATATTCTATTATGCATTTTGTATCGTCCGACTCTCTTATGTATTGAAAACTTTTAAGACATATATCTTGTTGTAGAATAAGTTCTTTTATGCGGGTTGCGATGTGCGTTGCTGTATCATGTAGGTCAGCTTGTTCTTCTGAGCTTAATGTGCCTATTTCATCCGGTGCAATGGGTTGGCGGGGGTAGGTTTTTAGTAAAGTTTTGGAACATAATATTTTAGCAATAAAGGCATGCAAAATAGACGAAGTACAATCATCTATGTCGTCAGTATCCTGATGTTGTTTTAAAAACCGATTGAGTGTTTTGTTCATCTTCTCGGTGAGCTGCCAGTAAGATGTTTCCAACTGTGTTTCACCACCCATATCCCCACCCGTTGTCCATTACGGTTGATTGTATCATTGTATAATATACCCCTTTTTTCTTTAAAAATGTGATAGTTTTCACACACCATGAAAAAAATCATGATGGGTCCAGCGGGGGCGGGGCAGGGGGGATAGGGCGGTGTGGGTGGTCATCCACAGGGCATCGTTTGTCAGATAGGCCAAGGTGGTGTCGGCAAAGGCCTGCGGCGTGGTCACGGCGGTGACGCCCGCATGCTCGGGGATGGCCCCCACGGCATAGCTGATGACGGGGGTTCCGGTGGTCAGGGCTTCGCCGGCGGCCAGACAAAAGGTTTCCGGTTTATCCCACGGAAACACCACACAGCGCAGGCGGCCCAAAATATCGGGCAGTTGATCCCACCCCACCGCATCATGATGCACCACGCTGGGGTGATTCAGGGTTTTAGGGCCGTACAGGTGCAGCTGCGCCGCTGGACAGTGGGGCAAAATCCGCTGGGTCCACAGGGCAAAAAAAGGATCCAACCCGCGGTACGGATGGGTGATATACCCCACGTGCGGGGCGGGGGCTGCGGTGCGGGGATGGTGCGTAAAGGCATCGGCAATCCCCAGCGGCATCACATGGACCCCGTGCCAGCGCAGCAGCGGGGACAGGGTTCGGGCGTGCCAGTGGCTGCTGACAATCACGGGCATCTGCATGCGGATCAGGGGCCACAGGCGGCCTTTGCGCAGGGCCTTTTCCAGCGGCAAAACATTGTGCAGCCACAAAAATTTGCGCTTTGCGGGGACGCGCCATAGCACATCAGGTTCATTCAGGGCCACGGCCACATCGGCGGGGGTGGTGTCGGTTAAGGGATACAGCGTCACATCAGGATAGGGCAGGGGGGCGACACTCTGGGGCAGGTGCAGGCGCACGGTATGGCCGGCCTTTCTCAGGGCCGCCGCCCATTGCAGGACCGAGGATTCCATGCCCTTGATGGTCGGGCGCCCCAAATCATCGGGCGTATAGGGAATGCGGGCGTTATGATAAAAGGCAATGGTGGTCATCTGGGTTTCAGGGTGGGATGGGGACCAGCCAGCCTTTAGCGGCTGGGGGCAACCCTGCCCCCCTGCAGGTTGCAGACAATGCGGGAATTCAGGTTAATGAACTGGGCATTGCCATCAAATTCGTTGGTCAACCGGCCCCGCACCACGCATTCATTCAGGGCGCGGCGGATGTTGTTGATCAGGGGCGTGTTGGATGCGGCCTTTTGCACCTGACCCACGTGCCAGAAAAAGGACCCCCACAACAAAGCCACAAACAAAACCAACGTGATGCGTTTCAGTAGCGTCATGATTATTGCTCCCCCGAGTCAATCCAGGTGGGGCCGCAGTCGATTTTGGCCTCCAGCCGGTGGGCGCCGTAAAAATCCTCAATCACCCGCCCAAACACGGAACAGTTGTTGATGGCCTCTTTGACTTCGTAATAAAAATCCTGCGATTCCGCCCGCTGGGAATAGGAAAAATAATTGATGGCCCAAGCCCACAGGCCCGACACCAGCAAAAACAACAAAATCGTATCAAAGCGTTTCATAGAGCTTAGGGTTTTTTTTGTGGCAAAGACTGACAATAATGCACAGCGTCCAAAGCCGCCATACATCCCATGCCGGCGGCGGTGATGGCTTGGCGATACACGGGATCACACACATCACCCGCGACAAAAACGCCCATAACATCGGTTTTGCTGCTGTTGGGGTGATGCAATAAATAGCCGTAATCATCCTTAGGCAGCTGCCCCTGAAACATATCGGTGGCGGGTTTGTGCCCGATGGCCACAAAAACCCCCTCAACCTCTAGGATTTTTTCTTTGTTTGTTTTCAGATCGCGCAGTTTTAATCCCGTGACGCCCACTTGGCTGCCCAAGATTTCTTCGGTGCCGTGGTTCCACAGGACTGAGATTTTCGGGTGCGCAAGCAGGCGATCCTGAAGAATTTTCTCAGCCCGCAGCTGGTCGCGGCGGTGAATCAGGGTGATATGGCTGGCGTGGTTGGTTAGGTACAGGGCTTCCTCAACGGCGGTGTTGCCCCCCCCGATGACGGCCACGGGGACATCTTTGAAAAACGATCCATCACACGTGGCGCAGGCGGATACGCCTTGGCCCATAAAGGCCTCTTCCCCCGGGATCCCCAGCCATTTGGCCTGGGCCCCCGTGGCAATAATAATGGCATCGGCGGTATAGGTTTCGCCGGAATCCCCCACCAAGGTTTTGGGGTTGGCCTGCAAATCCACCTGAACGATGGTTTCAGGAATAATGGTGGTGCCCACGTGCCTCGCCTGTTGCTTCATTTGCTCCATCAACCAAGGGCCCTGAATCACATCCGCAAAGCCAGGATAATTTTCCACATCGTTGGTGATGGTCAGCTGCCCCCCAGGCAGAGATCCCGAAAACAGCAAAGGCGGCAAATTGGCCCGCGCGGCATAAATCGCCGCCGTATAGCCCGCTGCCCCTGAACCCAAAATACAAAGTGGACGATGTTGTCCCATGATCGATGCGCCCCTAATCCAAAATCAATATAAAGAGAGTTGTTAAGAAAAACAAGGGGAGGGTGGGGGGAGGGGCATAAAAAAGTTGGGGGGGGTTAGAGGTCGTGTTTTTTGAAATCAAATTGATCATGCAGAACACGCACCACATAGAGTGTATTGTTTCTGATAGTGTAAACAATGACATGCCTGTTGCAGGAGATGGCCTTGCAGGTCATGGGCATATCGGGACGAACATGCCCCAGCCCTGGCTGGTCCGCGATTTTTTTTATCATCTGGTACAGGGCATCAATATAGCGATCCGCTTGGTTCAGGCTGTAAGTTTTGCGGGTGTATGCCGCAATGCTCCGGATATCCCCTTGGGCACGGGCAGAAAGTTCAATCTTCATTGGCGTCTTGGTACCCCTGCGTTTTCAGGGTGTTCATCAATGCGGGGGTCAGGGGTTGTGTGTGGCCGTTTTCGATATCCTGAAGTCCGTCCATAATGGCCTGATAAAAGGGATGATGCAGGGCATTGTTTTCCCGAAGACGCCTGACAGCATCACGCACAAGCTCCGTGGCGTTGGCATAAAATCCCGAACGCACAGCCTCTGCAATAAAGTTTTCATCAACCTCGGCAAAACGAACGTGCATACAATCACCCTGATATGTTTATAATTTATACCATAAACCCTGATAACCCGTAAAGATGTTCCCACCCCCCTTTATTTCCCCCCCCAGACCTGTTACCAGTGATGACTCACCACGCACCACGCACCACGCACCACCATGTCCTGCGCCATAATTGATTACGAATCTGGCAACCTGCACTCTGTGCACAAGGCTGTGTTGGCCGTGTCCCATCCACAGGATCGGGTGGTGGTGACCTCGGACCCAGAGGAAATTCTGGCGGCCCGCCGCATTGTTTTGCCAGGGGTGGGGGCTTTTGGGGCGTGTATGCAGGGATTGTTGGACAGGCCCGGGGTGTTGGGGGCGCTGTCAGAGGCCGTTAGGAAAAACAAGGTTCCCTTTCTGGGGATTTGTGTCGGGATGCAGTTGCTGGCCCGTGTGGGGTATGAACATGGCCTGCACCACGGTTTGGGATGGATTGCCGGCGAGGTCGCGGCGATCCCCAAAGCCGAAGGTTTGAAAATCCCCCACATGGGATGGAACACCCTGACGGTGGCGCGGGATCATCCTGTGTTGGATGCGTCCTTTGCGGGGGCCTTTGTGTATTTTGTCCACAGTTACCACATCACCCCCACAGATCCCCAAACGGTTTTGGCCACGGTGGATCACGGCGGCCCCTTGGCGGCGGCGGTGGGGCAGGGGAACATTTTGGGCGTTCAGTTCCACCCCGAAAAAAGTGGGCCGGTGGGATTGCGTCTTTTGCAAAACTTCATACAATGGGAACCATGATTTTTTACCCCGCTATTGATATCAAAGATGGTCACTGCGTCCGTGTGCGCCAAGGCGATTTGGAGCAGGCCGACGTGTATCACCGCTATCCCCCCGATCAAGCCGCATTTTTTGAGGAGCAAGGGGCCACGTGGCTGCACGTGGTGGATTTGGAGGGCGCGGTGGAGGGCATCCCCCATCAAGCCCGCCTGATGCGGGAAATTGTGCGCCGCACAAAATTGTCGGTACAGGTGGGGGGCGGCATTCGCACCCTGCGCGATGTTCAGGAATGGTTTGATGCCGGCGCCGCCCGTGTGGTGGTGGGCACCATGGCCCTGACGAATCCTGATGTTTTGGACAGTGTGGTGCGGCGATGGCCCGGGAAAATTGTGGTGGCGTTGGACAGCCGCGATGGCCGCGTGGCCACGCACGGGTGGAAAAAGCAATCCACGGCCTTAACACTGGACGTGGCCAAAGGGTTTGAGATGCTGCCGCTGGCCGGCATTATTTTCACGGACATTCGCCGCGATGGCATGGGCATGGGGGTGAACCGTCAGGCCACGGCAGAGTTGGCGGATGCGGTGAAGATTCCCATCATTGCCTCTGGCGGTTTGTCCAGCGAGGCCGACCTGCAGGCCCTGGTGGATTTGAACCATCCCAACATCGACGGCGTGATTTGTGGACGGGCGATTTATGAGGGGCACGTGGACGTGGCCCGCTGTCTGACAATCACGGGCCAGATCTGATGCTGGCCAGCCGGATCATTCCCTGTTTGGATGTCAAAGACGGCCGTGTGGTGAAGGGCGTGAACTTTGTGGGCCTGCGCGATGCGGGCGATCCCGTGGAATTGGCGCGGTATTACAACGATCAGGGCGCGGACGAGCTGTGTTTTTTGGACATCACAGCCTCGGTGGAAAATCGGGGGACGCTGCTGGACATTGTGGCCCGCACGGCGGAAACGTGCTTTATCCCCCTGACTGTGGGGGGCGGTGTGCGCACGGCGGCGGATGTGCGGGCCCTGCTGAACGCCGGCGCGGACAAGGTGTCCATCAACACATCGGCGGTGCAGAATCCTGAGCTTATTTCAGAGGCCGCCCGCCGTTTCGGCAATCAGTGCATCGTGGTGGCCATTGACGCCCGAAAACGGGCAGGGCAGGGGGGGCACGAGGTTTACACCCACGGCGGCCGTACCCCCACGGGGCTGGACGTTGTGGCGTGGGCGCAGCAGGTGGAGCGTCTGGGGGCCGGAGAAATCCTCCTCACCAGTATGGACCGCGATGGGACATTGTCGGGGTATGATATCACGCTCACCCGCGCCGTGGCCGATAGCATCGGGATTCCCGTCATTGCCTCTGGCGGGGTGGGCACATTGCAGCATCTGGCGGATGGTATCCTAAGCGGTCACGCCGCCGCCGTTCTGGCCGCCTCAATCTTTCACGACCGCACCACAGGTCTGGCCGAGGCCAAACGGTTTTTAAGGGATGCAGGGGTGGGGGTGAGGGGGTGAGGGTGTGTGTGGTTACCCACCTTGTTCTGGGTTGGTTTGCGATTGTTGGACATTAGTAACGTAGGTGTTGAGATTAGCTCTGAAAAATTCATCAAAACTTTGAGTGGTCATTCCGCAGTCATGTGCTGTTTGTACAAAAAGACTTTGTATGGTTGGGTCGGTGCTTTGGGTTCTTAGGATAGTGACAACATAATGGATTAAGTCGCCAATCGGTAACAGATCTGTTGCTTTGTCACTACTGCTTTGGATACCATCGATAAGTCTTTTAGCTTGAAAAGGATCGATAGTTTTTATGGAGTTTGCAAAGTTTTTATCCTGAGATAATAGATAATCAAGTTTATACACAGCTCCGTCATATTCTCCACACTTTTGAAGGGTGATATCTATGACAGTGTTGGGGGTATTTGTGTGAATTCGAATTTGTTCTAAAAAAGCAGCATCTTGTAAATCGTATATCTTTTTTAGTAGTTCCGCTTCAGAGGTAGTAACGTACAAATCTGGGTAAAGATTTTCGGGAAAGGCCCCATTTTCAAATAGGCTTTTAGCAAGGTCAGGTCTTTTAACCATAATAGAAATCCTCGATACCACATCTAAATAAAAACCCATAAATAATACAATTTTTACACACAGTCAAGGGATTTGTCCCCCCCCAACCTCCAACGGCCGCATCACCGCGGCGATGTGTTGTTTTAACGGCGGGTGGTCGATCAGATCAAAAGCAGCGACGTCCACCTTGATGGGCAACGCGCTGTCTTCAAAACGTGTGTAAATGCGATCAATATCGGCTGCGCTTAGGGGGCCGTATAAAACCAAATCAATGTCGGAATTGTCGCGGTACGTTCCCGTGGCCCGAGACCCAAACAAACCCACAGTGGTGATTTTATCGGCAAAAGGACGCAGCGTTTCCCCGATAATGTGCAACTGCTGATGGGTTAAGCCATGATCACGCATCGCCAGACCCAAAACCATGGTGGTTTTTGAGGGCATTGTCCAACATCGATACATGCAAATCATCAAGCAGGGCTAAATAGGTTTTTTGAATATCACGAATCGTATCGTCAAATGTTTTCATATCATAAACATGGGACATTTTGTTTCGGGCATCCAGTGCCTGCATCCAGTGTTCCCCATGCGCGATGATTTTTGCCTCAAAGGCAGCGCGAATGACGGATGCGGGGGTGATTTTATCCAGGGAAACCCCTTCGTATTCCAGATAATCTTTCAGGACTTTCCACGCCAATTCCCATGTGTATTCAAAGCGTTGGATGACCCCCTCTTTTTCCAGTTGGGTCAAATCCCGTGTGTCCATGGTTTCAATGGCCTCTCTCAGCAAGCCAAAAGCGCGTTTGTAATTGTCAAAACGATAGATCCAGCGGGGTTTTTGATCCATGGGGTGGCTTGGCCTGTGATGTTTGCGCCAGTGTAACAGAAATTTTTTATATAATAAATCATGGGGTATGGTAGGTTGCATTTTTTTAGGAAAAAGTGGTTTTATGTATGAAACTCGGCATTGTCGGTCTGCCCAATGTGGGAAAATCCACGCTTTTTAATGCCTTAACGCAAACGCAGGCGGCGGAGGCGGCCAATTATCCCTTTTGCACCATCGAGCCCAATCAGGGCAAAGTGGGTGTGCCGGACAGCCGGCTGGCGACGTTGGCCCAGCTGGCGGGGTCCCAGAAAATGATTCCCACGCAAATCACCTTTGTGGACATCGCCGGTCTGGTGAAGGGCGCCAGCAAAGGGGAGGGGCTGGGCAACCAATTCCTGAGCCACATCCGGGAGGTTGACGCCATCATCCACGTCGTGCGCTGTTTTGAAAACGGCGATGTGACGCACGTTGACGGATCGGTGGACCCCCTGCGGGATATCGACACCATCGAAACGGAATTGATGCTGTCCGATCTGGAACGCGCCGAAAAACATCAGGTGAAAATCGCCAAACTGGCCAAATCAGGGGACAAGGACGCCAAAGAGGCGGAGGCGGTTCTCTCGGCCGTTTTGGTGGCTTTGGGGCAGGGCAAACCCGCCCGCACCATCCCAGACGACCTGAAAGCCCATAATTTTTTCCATGATTTACAGATGATTACAGGAAAACCCGTGTTGTACGTGGCCAACGTGGGGGAGGCCGAGGCCACCACCGGCAACGCATTTGTGACAAAAGTACAACACTTTGCAACAGGGCAGGGCAGTGGGGTGGTGATGATTGCCGCCGCCATTGAATCGGAAATCGCCCAGCTGCCCGAGGATGAAAAGGACGTTTTCCTAACCGAGTTGGGCCTGTCAGAATCGGGCCTGAGCCGTCTGATTCGCGCCAGTTATGACCTGTTGGGGTTAATGACGTTTTTTACGGTGGGGCCCAAGGAAGCCCGCGCATGGACGCTGCGCCGCGGGGCCAAAGCCCCACAGGCCGCCGGTGAAATCCACACTGATTTTGAAAAAGGGTTCATCCGCGCTGAAACCATCGCCTATAACGACTATATACTATGTAAGGGAGAAGCCGCCGCCCGCGACGCCGGAAAACTCCGCACCGAAGGCAAAGAATACGGGGTTCAAGACGGGGATGTGATGCATTTTTTGTTTAATGTTTGACATTTTGGTCGCTATTTGCTACGCTATATGTATCAATTATCCTATTCCAAAACCGTTCAAAAGCGTCTGATGCGTTTACCAAAGTCTTTGGCGCATCGCATTGTATCAAAGTTGGAGGCTATGGCGGTGGATCCTTACGCCCACAGTGGTGTAAAAAAACTTGTGGGTCGAGAGGGGTATCATTTGCGCGTAGGGGATTGGCGTGTGATTTTTGAGATTAACGATGGACAGCTCCTGATTTTGGTTATGGAGCTGGATACCAGAGGAGACGTTTATAAATGATGATCACCGATGAAATTATTCAAAAAAATGGACGCCCTTACGCTTTGATTCCATTGGATTTTTACCAAAGATTACTGGAAAAAGCGCAGTACGTAGATGACATTTCCCTTTATGATGATGCCAAAAAACGAGACGAAGAGTTTTTCCCCGCCGCATTGATCAAAAGCATCGTGGACGGCGCATCGCCTGTTAAGGTGTATCGGACCCATCGGGGCCTGACGCAGCGGGTTCTGGCGGCGGGTATGGGGATTTCTCGTTCTTATTTGGCTGAAATCGAATCGGGAAAAAAAAGGGGTTCGGTTACCGTTTTGTGCCGCGCGGCCACAGTATTGAATGTGGACTTGGATATGCTGGTGACGGACTGGGAATCCCACGAAAACAAGCCCATCTAAAAGTCCTATAAGCTATATTATGACAAATAAGAAATCTGCAGCAGGGGGGGGCGTGCCTACGTACGGTGCGATGAACCAATGGGGGGGGCGTGGGTTGGTTGGTGGGGTGCTGTATCAACAGTGAAAGGCAAATCGCTTGCGTGGAGAACACTGGGGAAAAAGAGGTTGGGGGCTCTGTGGGGGGGATGCCCGCGATATAAACCTGCGTTCCACCCTGTTAAGGTTAGCGCTTTCTTTTTATGGCACACTTTTTCAAAAAAACTATTTAAAAACAATAGCTTGTGACTATATTATAGTGTTGTCTTTGTGGTTTTACTTTTTGCCCCAACGTTTTGCCTTGCCACCCTGTCAAAATCCCCTAAGATGGTTTTTTTTCATTATGGGGTTTGTGTCTATGTCTTTCTTTAAAGAATTCAAAACCTTCATCGCCCGTGGCAATATGATTGATCTGGCGACGGGGATTATTATTGGGACTGCCTTTACGGCTGTGGTCAATGGACTCGTGAATGATATTTTGATGCCGCCGCTGGGGGTTTTGATTGGTGGCATTGATTTTTCAAACTTTTTTGTGGCCCTGTCAGGGGATCAAGTCTACACCACCCTGAAGGCCGCCCAAGATGCAGGGGCCAGTCCCATCGCCTATGGTAAGTTTTTGAATGCGGTGATTCAGTTTTTGATTGTGTCCTTTGCCGTTTTTGTTTTGATCAAACAGGTCAATAAACTGAAAAGCAAAGTGATAAAAGAGGAAGAGGCCGCCGCAGCCGTCCCCACCCCAACAGAGGTCTTGCTCACGGAAATTCGGGATCTGATGGCCAAAAAGGGGTCGTGAGGAGTTTGTGAAGGGGGGGGCGAGAACAACTCTCCCCTACCCCTCCATAATAATCGTCCCAGCCCCTTCTGAGGTGAAGGTTTCCAGCAGCAGGGCGTGGGGAATGCGGCCATCTAGGATGACGGCCGCGCCGACACCGCGGGATATGGTGTGCAGGCAGGTTTGGATTTTGGGAATCATGCCGCCGGTGATGGTGCCGTTTTCGATCATTTTTTGGGCTTGGCTCAGGGTGATTTTGGGCAGCAAGGTTTTGTCTTTGTCCAAAACCCCCACCACATCGGTCAGCAGCAGCAGGCGCGTGGCCTCCATGGCCTCAGCAATGGCACCGGCGGCGGTGTCGGCGTTGATGTTATAGGTCTGGCCGTTTGGGTCCATCCCAATGGGCGCAATGACGGGAATGATGTCGGATTCAGCCAGAACGTCCAGAACGTGGGGGTTGACAAAGGTCGGTTCCCCCACAAAGCCCAAGTCCAGCAGGCGTTCAATGTTGGAATCCGTTTTTTGTGTGGGGCGATGGCGCAGCTTGCGGGCCTCAATCAACTGGCCGTCCTTGCCGGACAGGCCCACGGCGTGGCCCCCTGCCCTGTTGATGGCGCTGACGATGCTTTTGTTGATGGATCCGCACAGCACCATTTCCACGATCTCCACCGTGGCGGCATCGGTGACACGCAGGCCGTCAATGTATTCACTTTTGATTTTCAAACGCTCTAACATAGCGCCAATCTGGGGACCGCCGCCGTGGACCACCACGGGGTTCATGCCCACCTGTTTCATCAGGACAATGTCACGGGCAAAGGCCTCGGTCAGGCTTTCCTCCCCCATGGCATGGCCGCCAAATTTAATGACCACGGTGCGCCCCGCATACTGGCGCATATAGGGCAAAGCATCGGACAGCGTGCTGGCCTTGGCGGCCGCCACAGGGTTCACATCGCGCAGGGGGTGGGTTTCTTTCATACAGGTAACAGGTAACAGGTAACAGATTACAGGTAACAGGTAACAGATTTTGGGGGGGATGCTAGGATTTTTTTGTGTATGAGTTCACCCCATTTGAGACAGATATGGTGATCAAGCGGCGTCCTTGAGGAGGATGGTTTTTGTATACGCGGAGGGTGTGGATCCTTTCAAGGCATAATGTGGGCGGTAAGTGTTGTATTTGTGGACGGCGGTTTTGAGGAGGGCGCGGCAGTGTCCGAGGGAATCATAGGCGGCTTTGGCGTAGAATTCTTCTTTAAAGATGCGATTTCCGCGCTCGACACCCCCGTTATACTAGGGTTTTTTGGGGGGCAGGACGAACAGAGCGATGCCGAGGGCATGGCAGTCTTCTTCGAACTCGGCCATGAATTCGGACCCGCCGTCGACCTGGATGGACACGATGGCAAACGGGAGTTCCTCTTTGATTTTACGCAGAAATTTTTTTGCGGATCGGCTGGTGGCGTTGCTATACACCTCGGCGAGGATGGTTTTGGTGACGTGGTCGTACATTTGGAAGTGTTTGATTGTTATGACATTTTTTCTGACAGTCATATGGTCGATTTGGATCAGGTGGCCTGGGGCGGCGGGTTTCATGCCGTACAGCCAGGGTTTGGCGTGTTTTTTAAAGACGCGTTTGCGTTTGGGGCGCAAGGCCGTGAGGTCTTTGTAAATTTCTTCTATGCGCAGATAAATGGCGATGATACGATTTTCCAGTTCCATAGAGGCCTCCTTCGACAGAGTTTCAAGCCCCTCTATGGAACCACGTTTCTAACCTTTACGGAATCACTTCAAAAAGAGTTGAGAATTGAGTAGGCTTGTAACATTTGATCGCCGGATTCTCTGAAAATCGAAAAAATCGAAAAGAGCTTTCATGAGGGATGTATTCATTAACAGTCTTGGCATTTTTCTGCCCGGCCAGCCCATACCAAATAGCCAAATGGAAAATTATCTGGGATGCATTCACGGCAAGCCATCGCGTTTCCGTAGCACCGCCTTGCGCCAAAATAAAATAAAAACACGTTATTATGCGCTGGATGATAATGGAGTTCAGCAATACGGCAGCGCGGATATGGCTGCTATCGCCATACAGGAAGCCCTGAGGAAATCAGAGGCTAACCTAAATGACATTACTTATCTGGCCACATCGGCAACATTGGGTGATGTTCTGGTGCCGGGTTTGGCATCCCATGTTCATGCGAATCTGAAGCTTCCCCCAATTGAAATCGCCAGCTTCCAAAGCGTATGCGCCAGTGTTCTCATGGCTGTAAAATCAGTATACACACAGATTAAAGCGAACGAGCATGATTGTGCCGCCGTATCAGGTAGCGAATTCGCCAGTCGCTACTTCAGACCGGGGTTCTATGAAGATACCGCACAAGTGAAAGAGCTTGGATATTTACCTTACGAAGTAGACTTTCTTCGGTTTACCTTGTCTGATGGTGCAGGGGCCGCGATGCTTGGCAGCAAGGCAAACACGCGCCATATATCTCTAAAAATATGCTGGATTGACATACGCTCTTACGCCGACAGATTTGATACCTGCATGCTAGCAGGCGGTGTCCGCACTGACGATAGGATTGAACCTTGGAGCAGTTTTCTCAGCCCCGCAGCGGCTTTTTCCGAAGGTGCCTTTGTCCTAGCGCAGGATTTTCATTTGTTAAAAAGAATGATCCCTGTCTGGATTTCTCATTACTTAGATCTGATAGATCAAAAGAAAATTGTGCTCGACCAAATTGATCATTTATGCTGCCATTATTCCTCGCACTCGCTGCGTGAAGAAACAATTGCGTTGCTTAAAAAGGCCGGCGCAATGATAGATGAAGAAAAATGGTTCAGCAACCTGTACAGTAAGGGCAATACAGGAACGGCCTCTATCTTAATAATGCTTGAGGAGCTATTTTATAGCGGGAAGCTGAAATCAGGCGAGAAAATTCTCTGTCATGTACCAGAAAGCGGGCGAGGATTGAACGGATTGATGTTACTAGAGGTCGTATAACGAAAGGTGAGGTAATGAAAAGTGAAGAAGTAATGCGCGGGCTGCTCAAGGTCTGGACTGATTTTGATACAATCCTTGATACGGTCCCTTTGATTGATAAAATTAACCGCAAGAAATTCCAGCTTGAGGATTATAAAATGCTTCTGGTCAACCACCGTCAGCAGGTTGTAGAAGGTTCGCGGTGGATTGCTCGCGCCGCTTCCAGTATTGATGAAGAATATCTCGAACAACGCTCGGTTTTTTTAAAGCATGCGATTACAGAACACAAAGATTACCGCATGCTTGAAGAAAGTTATATTTCTTTAGGTGGCACGCTTGAAGAAATTCGCGGCGCAGAAAAAAACATAGGTTCGGAGGCGCTACATGCCTATATGTACCAGCATGCAAGCCAGCCAAATCCTTTTCGCCTGTTAGGTGCTATGTTCATTATTGAAGGGCTGGGCCAGAAGAAAGCCGGTCAGTGGGGAAAAAGTATTCAGGAGCAATTGAATCTTGAAGATAAACAGGTGGCTTTTCTTACGTATCATTCCGCGCATGATGATGAGCACATGGAAGAGTTCAGCAAAACGCTGCAATCAGGTATTCTTGATATACCGAATATGGGGAAAAATATTATCAAGACCGCCAAAGTCACGGCTCGACTGTATAGGCTGCAAATGGAAGAGTTGGGAAACACGTAATGTCTTTTGATGCCAAGCTTCACGACCTGAACAACCCCGATCCTTGGTTGGCTTTGGCCTTGGATCAGAGCACCTTTTTCGATCAACCGGCAAAAGAAGCCCTGCTCCGTAATAACGGCACAAGATCGCGCACGTTTCTTCTGCCGATCATTCGGCCACTTGCACGCTTGTCTATCGCCTTAGTCAGGCTAGTGCGTATTTTAATTCCCAACGCATTAACATCGCCCAAAACATTACACTGCCTGATCGCATGGGGCATGAAAAATTTCGTGAACAAGGATGCAAATTATCTTATCATGCGCCACTTTCATATAGGCAGCCAAATTCTTAGATTCTTGAATGATAACCTTGCAGAGGGACAGCTAACATCCCATCCCTTAAAACCGAGAATTATAGATGACTTTAAAAACAACATGTTTGTTCAGCACGATTTGAACATTTATAATTTTATCATAGAACTCAGTGCTTATTTGCAAAAGAACAATAAATCTATCCAGCCTATTCCCCTTGATAAAATTGATTTTTCAGCGATTTATGATTTCGATTCGGAAATAGACTCGTTGTCTGATACATGGCACAATTTTCTTGATCTACAGAGCGCAATCGAAATTTATACGCCCTTGTTTGGTGTGTTTCTTTCGAACGAAGCCTTTGAACGTGCCAGCAACTCTCTGCAGTTGGACGAAACCATGGCTGTCTATATCGCCAAGATGTTGGACAAGCAATTCATCATGGGTCTCGTGAACAACAAGCACCCCATGGTTCCATTTTCAACGCTCGAAGCAGGGTTTCGCTTAATGTTGCATGGGCTAGATGCGGAAAACTTATATGGATTCATCAAATATATTCGCGACCAAAAAGGCAGCCCAAACCTGAATTAAAAATGATCACACTTCCCATCCTTTTCATTGCTGGACGATAGCGCTCATTTTTTCTCAATATTGTAAAAAACCCCCTTGCGCTCCCCTGCCCCGCTGTGCTATGTAGCGTTCCTGTTTTTGAAAAAACGTTGCAGACTGCTGGTGTTTTTAAAAGTTTAAAAGCGTAAAGCCCGCACGAGATGTTGATCAAAGCCCCTAAAAAGCGCCCCGTTGTTGGGTGCCTTTGCTGTGGTTTTGTCCCCTCCCCTGCTTCTTTTTTTAAGTGCGTGTTTTGTTTGGGGAAAGTTATGTTACGTTCAGAAAAGCCTGCCTATATTGCCGCCGTGAAAGAGGCTGTGTCTTCTGCCCCCATGGTGATTGTGGTGAAAAAAACCGATTATAAAGTGGCCAATTCTTTGGCTCTGCGTCGCGCCGTGCGGGATGCTGGTGGGTCGCTGCAGGTGTCCAAAAACACCCTGTATCGTCTGGCCGTTCAGGGAACAGCGTGCGAGGTTTTAACGTCATCGTTCGTGGGCCGCACCGCCGTTGTGACGGGTCAGGATCCCGTTGGCCTGTGCAAGGTTCTGGTGGATGAAGAAAAGAAATTTCCGGACCAGCTTCAGGTTCTCAGCGCTGTTATGGATGGCCGTTTGTTGTCCGCCGAGGATGTGCGCACCCTGTCCAAGCTGCCGTCCATGGATGTTCTGCGGAGTATGTTGATCGGCCTGATTCAGGCCCCCGCCACAAAAATTGCAGGTGTTGTTCAGGCACCGGCTGCGCAGCTGGCGCGGCTTTTGTCAGCCTACAGCAAAAAGTAACCTTCCCTCTCAGACCATCTATAGGAGTTTTTTATGTCTGATAAATTGAACGCTTTGATTAAAGATCTTTCCGCTTTGACGGTTCTGGAGGCTGCTGAGCTGGCCAAAAGACTGGAAGACGAATGGGGTGTGTCTGCGGCCGCGCCTGTGGCTGTGGCGGCTGCCCCTGCTGGTGGCGGCGAGGCTGCTGCCGTTGAGGAAAAAACAGAGTTTGATGTGATTTTGGTCGCTGCCGGTGACAACAAAATCAACGTGATCAAGGAAGTTCGCGCCATCACGGGTCTGGGTCTGAAAGAAGCCAAAGACTTGGTTGAAGCAGCCCCCAAGCCCATCAAGGAAGCCGTGAAAAAAGAAGAAGCGGAAGACATTAAGAAAAAAGTCGAAGCCGCTGGCGCCAAAGTCGACATTAAGTAGACGGCCATTAAAACGTGTTGCCCAAAGGGCGCGACTGTGTCATAACGTGTGTCGTATCATCGTTTTGACAGGCGTGCCCTTTGGGTTCTATGCGTTTTTCTTTTTTTGGATCTGTTTGGGCCTGTCCCCCCTTCCCTCTTTGTTGTGATTTTTAGAGAGTGTTTACCCGTATGGCTGCTTCGTTCACTTCGCGCAAACGTCTTCGTAAGAGTTTTGGAAAGATCCCCCAAGTTGTGGACATGCCGAACTTGATTGAGGTGCAGCGGAATTCGTGTGCCCATTTTCTGCAGATGGATATTCCCCACGCCGAGCGTTTGCGGGTCGGCCTGCACGAGGTGTTTCAGTCCATTTTTCCCATCGCGGATTATGCCAATCGGGCGCAGCTGGAATATGTGTCGTATGACTTTGACGCGCCCAAATATGATGTTGAGGAATGTCAGCAGCGCGGGATTACCTTTGCGTGCCCCCTGCGTTTGACTCTGCGTCTGGTGGTGTGGGATTTGGATGAGGACACAGGGGTCCGCTCCATCCGCGACATTAAGGAACAAGAGGTTTACGTCGGGGACATTCCCCTGATGACGGAAAACGGGACGTTTGTGGTGAACGGGACCGAGCGGGTGATTGTGTCGCAGATGCACCGATCCCCTGGTGTGTTTTTTGATCATGACAATGGGAAATCCCATGCGTCGGGAAAATATCTTTACAATGCCCGTGTGATCCCCTACCGCGGGTCGTGGCTGGATTTTGAATTTGATGCCAAAGACATTTTGTATGTGCGTATTGATCGCCGCCGTAAATTGCCGGTGACAACGTTTTTGATGTGTTTGGATAATGAAGCTACGGCGAAAAAGCGGGCTCAGGGTCCTTTGGCGCCTTACGAGGCGCAGGGACTGTCGGCGCTGGATATCCTTAACACCTTTTATACCCACACGCACTACACCGTTTGCAAGGGCGGATGGCAGACGTCCTTCGTGCCTGAAAAATGGCGCGGGGTGAAGTTGATTCATGATCTGGTGGACGCCAAAACGGGTGAAGTTCGCCTGCCCGCCGGCACCAAAATGACGCCGCGCCTGATGAAAGAGCTGGAGAAGGAAAACTTTTCCGCCATCTTCGTCAGCCCAGAAGGATTGATCGGTGGGTTTCTGGCGCTGGATATCATTGATGAAAACACGGGGATTGTTCTGGCCGATGCGGGTCAGGAGGTGGATGCCTCTGTGTTGGAATTGGTGGCCGAAAAAGGACTCAAGGACCTTTTCCTGCTGGACATCGACTATATTAAATATGGCCCCCACATTTTGAACACGGTGATGGCCGATAAAAACTATTGCCGCGAAGAGGCGTTGGCAGACATTTACCGCGTCATGCGCCCAGGCGAGCCCCCCACATATGAGGCCGCAGAAGCCCTGTTCAACAGCCTGTTTTTCGATGAAGAGCGCTATGATCTCTCCGCCGTGGGTCGTGTGAAGCTGAATGCCCGTTTGGGTCTGAATGCGCCGGACACCGTTCGGGTTTTGGAGAAAGAGGATATTGTTGAAATTGTTCGCACCATCATCAATCTGAAAGATGGCCGCGGCGAAGTGGATGATATTGACCATTTGGGCAACCGTCGTGTGCGTTCGGTGGGCGAGCTGATTGAAAATCAGTACCGTTTGGGTTTGCTGCGGATGGAGCGGGCCATTAAAGAGCGCATGGGCGCGGTGGAGCTGGAAACAGCCATGCCCCATGATCTGGTGAATGCCAAGCCTGTTGTGGCGGCGGTGAAGGAGTTTTTTGGATCCTCGCAGTTGTCCCAGTTTATGGACCAGACCAATCCTTTGTCGGAAATTACCCATAAACGCCGTCTTTCGGCCTTGGGCCCTGGTGGATTAACGCGGGAGCGGGCGTGGTTCGAGGTTCGGGACGTTCACCCCACCCATTACGGCCGGATTTGTCCCATTGAAACGCCAGAGGGGCCGAACATCGGTCTGATTAACTCTTTGGCGACCTTTTCGCGCATCAATCGCTATGGGTTCATCGAAAGCCCTTACCGCAAAGTCATTGACGGCAAGGTATCCCTTGTTGTGGATTACCTGTCGGCGCTGGAAGAAAGCCGTTACACCATTGCCCAGTCCAACGCGGCCCTGAATGATCAGGGCGGTTTTGCCGACGAGCTGATCACCTGCCGCAAAGCCGGTGAGTTCATTTTGGCCCGCCGTGAAGACATTGATTACATTGACGTTTCACCAAAGCAGCTGGTGTCTGTGGCGGCGTCGCTGATTCCGTTTTTGGAAAATGACGATGCCAACCGCGCCCTGATGGGATCCAACATGCAGCGTCAGGCCGTGCCGTTGCTGCGGTCCGAGGCCCCCTTGGTGGGGACAGGCATGGAGGCCGTTGTGGCCCGTGATTCCGGTGTGGTTGTTGTGGCCCGCCGCGATGGGATCGTGGACCGTGTGGATGCAGAGCGTATTGTTTTGAAAACAGACGACGGCGCCACGGGCGTTGGGGTAGACATCTACAACCTGCGGAAATTCCAGCGATCCAACCAAGACACCTGCATCAACCAGAAACCGGTGGTGAAGGTGGGCGATGGCATCAAAAAAGGTGACATCATCGCCGATGGACCGTCCACTGATTTGGGCGAATTGGCCTTGGGACGCAACGTGTTGTGTGCGTTCATGCCGTGGAATGGGTATAACTTCGAGGATTCCATTCTGCTATCCGAGCGCATTGTGCGCGATGATGTTTTCACATCCATTCACATCGAAGAGTTCGAGGTCATGGCCCGCGATACCAAGCTGGGTCAGGAAGACATCACCCGCGATGTTCCGGATGTGGGCGAAGAGGCCCTGCGCAATCTGGATGAAGCCGGTATTGTGTATGTCGGGGCGGAAGTGAAGCCCGGGGATATCTTGGTTGGAAAAGTGACGCCCAAGGCGGAAACCCCATCCACACCCGAAGAAAAACTGCTGCGATCCATTTTCGGGGAAAAAGCCAGCGATGTGCGCGACACATCCCTGCGCCTGCCGCCCGGGGTGACGGGGACGGTGGTTGAGGTGCGGATTTTCTCCCGCACCGGCATTGACAAGGACGAGCGGGCCGTGGCGCTGGAGCAAGCCGGCATTGATGCCCTGGCGCGGGAGCGGGATACGCAGCGCCGGATCATTGAAACCAGCTATTATGACCGTCTGGCCTCTTGGTTGGCGGGGCAGGTTGTGGAAAAAGCCACAGGCGCCAAACGCGGACAGGCTTTGGATGCTGCCGCGCTGGATGCCATGCCCAAAAACCAATGGTCCAAAATTGTGATTCAGGATGCCGTGGTCATGGACCGCATCGCCACCCTGAATCAGGAATTTGAAGCCAGCCTGCGCGAAATCAACGCCAGATTTAACGATAAGGTCGACAAACTGCAGCGCGGGGATGATTTGCAACCGGGCGTGATGAAGATGATTAAGGTCTTTGTCGCCGTGAAGCGCAAAATCCAACCTGGGGACAAAATGGCCGGTCGTCACGGGAACAAAGGGGTTGTGTCCCGCATCATGCCGCTGGAGGACATGCCGTTTCTTGAGGACGGCACGCAGGTGGATATCGTGTTAAACCCGCTGGGGGTTCCCTCGCGTATGAACGTGGGCCAGATTTTGGAAACCCACCTCAGCTGGGCCTCAGGCGGTTTGGGCCGTCAGGTGGCGCAGATGATTGCGTCTCTGGATAAGGACAAGGGGCAGAAAGAGGTCAAAGCGCACCTAAAAACCCTGTACCCCGATACCGAAACGCAGGGCGAAATCGACGCCATGAATGGGGATGACCTGAAGGAACTCTGCCACAACCTGAAAAAGGGTGTGCCCATGGCCACGCCGGTTTTCGATGGCGCGAAAGAAGCCGAGATTGTTGAGATGCTGGAAAAAGCGGGCCTGAATGGATCCGGTCAGGTGATGCTGTACGATGGCCGCACGGGGGAAAGGTTCGATCGTCCCGTAACCGTGGGCTATATGTACATGCTGAAACTGCACCATTTGGTGGATGATAAAATTCACGCGCGGTCCATTGGGCCGTACAGTTTGGTGACGCAGCAGCCGCTGGGTGGAAAGGCCCAATTCGGGGGCCAGCGTTTTGGGGAGATGGAGGTCTGGGCCCTGCAAGCCTACGGCGCCGCCTATACTCTGCAGGAAATGCTGACCATCAAATCCGACGACGTGGCCGGCCGGACCAAGGTTTACGAATCCATCGTCAAGGGCGATGCCACGTTCCAAACCGGTATCCCTGAGTCCTTTAACGTATTGATCAAAGAAATCCGCGCCTTGGGATTGAACATCGAGCTGAAACAAAGCGATTACCTGCAGGCCCAAGAAACCAGAAAGCCCCTACCCTCGTTTGAAGAGTAATCTTCTCTCGAGGAGTAGGGGTCTGGGTAACCCCCCCGAGGGGGGGTGTGGTCTCAGGGCTTCCAGTTTTTCACATCCCATTCCCACGCAGCATTGCGGCCAGTGATGCTGGAGAAGTTGCACCATCCGCTAGATTTTAGCCATAGGGGATGGAGAAATTCATCTGGTCCCATAGCGTTTCTTCCCCCATTCTGGGTGCAGATACGTCGAGATTCGGCGATAGGTGCCATCCATTGGATTATAGCTTTGTTAAAATACAAAGCTGGGGGAAGCAGCAAAGCTGCAGATCCGCCAAGAATCAGAAAAATTCTGATTTTGATGGGAAGTCGAACGAATTGTCCGGAAATCGCCTGAGCGATTATGGCAGGCATCGTCGGTTGACGGTTGGTCATGGTTCACCTTTGTGAGGCCCAAGCATCTTATCCACGGGATTGTGGCAATGCTATGGGTGAACATTTAATTTAATATATATATATATATGCGTCAAGAATTTTATGAAATTTTTTTGGGGTGGAGGCGAAAAAGGGTTGTGTTGAAAAAATCCCCTTCCCTGCCCCCCCAAACCGTGGCAAAGTTGGGGGACGGTTGGTCAGCAGCATACCCATGAAAACACTCAACGACCTTTTGCCCATTTTGCAGGACGCCAAACGCGATTTGATGGCCAAATACCCCATCACAGAAATGGGCGTCTTTGGCAGCTACGCCCGCGGTGATGCGGATGAGCGGAGTGATTTGGATATTCTGTATGTGATGGATACCCATGGTTTTTCCCTGTTTGATATCGTGGATATTCAGCTGTATTTACAGAACAAAACAGGCATTCCCACCGTGGATTTGGTCAACAAAAACCGCCTAAAACGCTTTCTGGCCCCCCGCATTTTGCAGGAGGCTGTTTATTTATGAGGGGGCAGAACGATAGCACGCAATATCTGGTGGATATGTTGGATCATGCCCGCGCTGCGGTGGGTTTTGCTGCCCCGTATACACAAGACACGTATTTCGAAGATCAGCTTCGGCGATTTGCCTTGCTTCACGCGGTACAAATTATTGGTGAAGCGGCGAAAAAGGTTGATGGTCCAACCAAAACCCTCTTGCCGGATATTCCGTGGGTTCAAATCATTGGATGCCGCAACGTGATTGCCCATGATTATGATGAAATTGAAAATCCTTTGGTATGGCGTATTGTCATCGATCATCTGCCGCCCATGATTGCAGCATTAGAAATGTTTTTGAAAGACAAAGGCCTGAATTGGTAACAACAGCATACCCATGAAAACACTCAACGACCTTTTGCCCATTTTGCAGGACGCCAAACGCGATTTGATGGCCAAATACCCCATCACAGAAATGGGCGTCTTTGGCAGCTATGCCCGCGGCGATGCGGATGAGCGGAGTGATTTGGATATCCTGATAGATTATACCGCCCCGTTTACGTTTTTTGATCTTTTGGATGCCGAGCAGGACCTCAGCCTGCGGACGGGCCTGCCTGTGCGGTTTTCTTTTCGTCAAAAAATCGCCAAAAACCCCTATTTAGAGGAAAATGTTATGAAGGATGTGCGGTTTTTATGAGGGAAAGCCAGCGGGATGATCGCGTCGCCCTGTATGATATGATCCGCTTTGGCCGTCGTATAGGGGAAACATTGGAACGTTACCGAAAGGATGGTATTGAAGATGATTCTGATGCGGCATTGATTTTACAACGTTTAATTCATGTTTTTGGTGAAGCCGCCACCCGCGTCAGTGCCCCCTTGAGAGAGCAAAATCCCCAAATTCCTTGGCAAAAAATCATCAGCATGAGGAATCATCTGGCCCATGGTTATGATGATATCGCCCACGAGGTTGTTTTAAGTGTTGCTCTGTTGCACATCCCCGCTTTGTTGGAACAGCTACAGGTTTTGCTGCAAGGAAAATCAGAGTGATTGTTCCCCCTTCCCTCCCCTGAAAAACCGTGGCAAGGTACGGGGCACGAACACGCAAAAAGAAAAGGCATGGTATGAGTAACTATGATGTGATTGTTATCGGGGGTGGCCCGGGGGGCTATGTGGCGGCCATTCGGGCCAATCAGCTGGGTTTGAAAACCGCGGTGGTGGAATCCACCCATCTGGGGGGCATTTGTTTGAACTGGGGGTGCATCCCGACGAAGGCTTTGTTGCGTTCCGCGGAAATGTATCATCACATCAAACATGCCAAGGATTACGGCCTGAGCGTTGCCGACGTGAAGGTTGATATGCCCGCCATCGTGGCCCGATCCCGCGGCGTGGCAAAACAATTATCGGGCGGCATCGCCCATTTGCTGAAAAAAAATAAGGTTGAGGTCATCACGGGCCATGGGTCCCTGCTGGGCGGGGGAAAAGTTTTGGTGAAGGGTGATAAAGAACAAACCCTCACGGCGAAGCATATCATTCTGGCCACCGGCGCCCGGGCCCGCGTGTTGACGGGGTTTGAACCGGATGGACGATTGGTTTTGACCTACCGCGAGGCCATGGTTCAGGACACCCTGCCCAAAACCCTCGCCATTGTGGGATCCGGCGCCATTGGGATGGAGTTTGCCAGTTTTTACAACACCTTGGGATCCAAGGTTACAGTGATTGAGGCTATGGACCGTATCCTGCCGGCTGAGGATGCAGAGATTTCCGGTCTGGCCAAAAAAACCTTTGAAAAACAGGGCATGACCATCCACGTGGGCGCCAAGCTGACCAAATTGGATAAGGGTAAGGATAATGTCACGCTGACCTTTGAAAAAGCGGGAAAAACAGAATCCCTGACCGTGGATCGCGTCATTATGGCGGTGGGCATTGTGCCGAACACGGAAACCATCGGTTTGGACAAAACCAAAATTCGTCTGGATCGGGGCCACATCGTCACCGACGGGTATTTGAAAACGGACGAGGCCGGCGTTTACGCCATCGGGGATGTCACCGCGGGCCCGTGGTTGGCGCACAAGGCTTCGCACGAGGCCATGGTTTGTGTGGAAAATCTGGCAGGCCAGCCCGATGTTCACCCCATGGACCGCGCCAAAATTCCCGGATGTACCTATACCATGCCGCAGGTCGCCAGTGTGGGCCTGTCCGAGGCCAAGGCCAAAGAGGCGGGCCATACGTTGAAAGTGGGCCGTTTTCCCTTTATGGGCAACGGCAAAGCCATTGCGCTGGGCGAGCCGGAAGGGTTGATCAAAACCATCTATGATGCCAAAACGGGTGAATTGCTGGGGGCCCACCTGATCGGGGCAGAAGTCACCGAGCTGATTCAGGGCTTTGTCATTGCCATGAATGGGGAGTTGACAGAGCTGGATTTGGCGCATACCGTATTCCCCCACCCCACGTTATCGGAAATGATGCACGAGGCCACGCTGGACGCCATGGGTCGTGTTATTCATTTTTAACACAAGGAATCTTTGTTATGGAAAAATACCCCATGACCCTGCCGGGTTATGAAAAATTGCAGGTGGAGCTGCGCACCCTGAAAACCGAAGAGCGCCCCGCCGTCATCGCCGCCATTGCCGAGGCCAAAGAGCACGGCGATTTGAAAGAAAACGCCGAATACCACGCCGCCCGCGAACGTCAGGGGTTTATTGAGGCGCGGATTAAGGACCTAGAGGGCAAAATCAGCCGCGCGGAAATCGTGGATCCCAAAAAACTTTCGGGCGATACCGTAACCTTTGGTGCCACAGTGACGGTGGCGGATGATGACGGCAAAGAAACCACCTATCACATTGTGGGCATGGAAGAGGCAGACCTTTCCCAAGGCCGCCTGTCCAGCACCGCCCCCCTCGCCCGCGCCCTGATGGGCAAAGCCGTGGGCGATTACATCGAAGTCCCCGCCCCTGGTGGGGTTAAGGGGTATGAGGTGGTTAAGGTGGTGTTTGTATAGCAGAGGATTGTGGAGAGGTCATTGAGAGGTCTTAGCAAGCTTCTTTTGTCCATGCGTGGGAGCCATCACGCTGGAAAATTTTATTTTTAAAGAACCCTTGTTACTGTGCATTCATAACAATCATCAGGACCAGAATGCTGTAAATCATAACCCCTGCCAAAATCAAATGGAGATGAAAACGCTCCATAAAGGATTTGGTGAGGGTTTCTTTGGCGCGGTTAAGAAGTTGGGGCCAAGTGTAGGAAACAAAATCACCCTGTGACATCAGGTTGATCAGTTTACCTTGCTCATCAATCACGGGCAGGTGACGAAAACGCTCGTTTGACATGATGCGCAACCAGTCAACCACGGTATCCTCTGTGGATGCGAGTTTTAGATCGCGTGTCATAATGTCACTCAAGGGGGTTGTGTTGGCATCCAACCCTTTGGCCAAGAGTCGCCGCATGAAATCCCGTTCTGTCACAATCCCAACAGGCCTGTTGTCAGAATCCACAACAACACTTGCGCCGTAGTTTTTTTCTGACATCGCCCTAACGGCATCAATCACTTTGTCCGTTTCAGCAAAAGACAGGACAGGGGGCTTGCTTTTGAACTCGACGCGATCTTTTATTTTCATGAGGAAGGCCCTTTACGAAGAGCTTAATCTCTACTATGATTTTTCAGAAAATGCAAGGATATAACCATGGCACATTTTTTAGTGATTGCCGCCAGCAGCGGCATAGGGCAAGCAACGGTTTGCCTGCTGAAACAGGCGGGGCATACTGTATGGACCACGGCGCGGGATACATCCAAAATCACACCCGATGCCATCTTGGATGCCACGGATTTTCAGGCTGTGGAGGCCGTGTTCAAGCAAGCGGGGGACATAGATGGTGTTGTGAATTGCAGCGGTTCCCTGTTTTTGAAATCGGCGCACATCACCAGCAAAGAGCAGTATCAGGCGGTTATTGATGCTTCTTTGACAACCGCATTTGCCACCGTGCGTGCGGCGGGAAAATTCATGAACAAGGGGGGGGCGGTGGTGCTGATCTCCTCCGCCGCAGCCATGGAAGGGTTGGCCAATCATGAAGCGATTGCCGCGGCCAAAGCCGGCATCCTTGGCCTGACGTTGTCAGCAGCCGCCACCTATGCGGGGCAGAATCTCCGTGTGAATGCCGTGGCCCCTGGCCTTACTGAAACACCCCTTACCGCCGCGCTGACGGGCAATGAAACCTCGCGGAGGGTCTCTGAGGCCATGCATGCGCTGGGTCGGCTGGGAAAACCCGAAGATATCGCCCGCGCCATTGTATTTCTGCTGGATCCCACCAATAATTGGATTACCGGACAGGTGCTGGCCGTGGATGGGGGGTTGTCCCGCGTGCGGCCAAAAATGAAAGCCTAGGTTAAGGTTAAGTTCTGTTATGGTTAAATTCTTTTGGGGTGTTGTCTTTATGGCATTGTTTGGATGGGGCTCAGCCCAAGCGGGTCCGGATAAAACCGCATATGATTTTTCATTCAAAGCCCTGATGGGGGAAGATCCCATGCCGCTGTCCGCCTATCAAGGCAAGGTGATTTTGATTGTGAATACAGCATCCAAATGTGGATTTACCCCCCAGTACAAAGGTCTGGAGGACCTTTATCAGCGCTATAAAGATCGCGGTTTTGTGATCATCGGGGTGCCCAGCAATGATTTTGGCCAGCAAGAGCCAGGCAGCGCCGAAGAGATTGCCACCTTTTGTGAATTTAACTACGGCGTGACTTTTCCCATGGCATCAAAAGAAAGCGTCAGCGGCAAGCAAGCGCACCCGTTTTATCAATGGGCCCGTGACGTGTTGGGCTTTGGTACGGCGCCAAAATGGAATTTTCATAAATACCTGATCAACCGCAAAGGGGTTTTGGTGGATTATTTTAATTCCACCACGTCACCAGATGCGTCACGGGTGAAAGAGGCCATCGAAAAAGCCCTTGATGAACAGTAATGTTTACAAAAGATATTAAACACCCAAATCACAACCTATAGAAAGAGAATCATGCGCATCATCGCCGGACAGCATCGGGGGTTAATTTTGGAATCCCCCCCAGGGTCCACCATTCGCCCCACGGCAGATCGGGTGCGGGAAAGTGTTTTTAATATCATTGATCATCGGTTTCAGGGGGATTACCCCGCGTGGCCACAGGCGCGTTTTTTGGACCTGTGCTGCGGCACGGGGGCGGTGGGGCTCGAGGCGGCGTCTCGCGGGGCGCGGGAGGTTCTGATGGTGGATCACAGCGATCTGGCCGCCAAAGTGGTGGCCAAAAATATGCGGCGTTTTTCATCGGGGGTGCGGTTTGTGCGGGGGGATGTGATGGCTCTGCCCCGTTCATCGGCGCCCTTTGATTATGTGTTTATGGATCCGCCGTATACGGATTTTGCCCTGATGCCGGCGCTCAATGCCCTGATCCGTCAGGGGTATATCGGCCCCCAAACGTTGGTGATTGTGGAACAACCCAAGGCCATGGACCCTCCCCAGCCCCTGCAGGCGGTGTTTTCTGTTTTGGACGATCGACGGTATGGATCATCGCGGGTATTTTTTCTGGCCCTGTTGCCCCCAATGAATGAGATTGAGCCGAATGCGGCCACAATCGGATCAAACAATGATTGACTTTTGATCCGAATAACGGCATAATCGGATCATGACCCCCAACCATTGGAACTGGCAGCATCCGGATTGGCCCCGATTTCAGTATCGGATGGATGTCTTGCAGGATGATTTGCTGGCCTATACTGCGCTGGCCAATCGTTGGGTGGGGTGCGTGTCGCAGTTGGCCCCAGGGATCAGGGATGACATGCTGCTGGACATCATGATGGACGAGGCCATGAAAAACGCGGCGATTGAGGGGGTGTCTCTGCCCGCGGATGATTTGCGATCGTCTTTAAAAAATCACTTGGGGTTGCATCCACCCCAGCGGATCAGGGATCCCAGAGCCGAGGGCATGGCCCAGTTGGTGCTGAGGGTGCGCCAGCATTATGATGCCCCCTTAACGGCGCAGGATCTGTGCGACTGGCAAACGTTGGTCACCCAAAATGAACCGCGCTGGAAAGACATCACCATCGGATCGTGGCGCCATGCCGAGGATCCCATGCAAATCGTTTCCGGCCCCGTGGGGGCAGAGCGCGTGCATTTTCAGGCGCCGCCTGCATCGGTCTTGCCCCGCGAGATGGATGGGTTTTTGACGTGGTTTGAGGAAACCCATCCCCATCAGGGCGTGCGGCCGGTGCAGGGCGTGATTCGGGCGGGTTTGGCCCATTTGTATTTTGAAAGTCTGCATCCCTTTGATGATGGGAACGGTCGGGTGGGTCGGGCGTTGGCGGAAAAAGCGTTGGCGCAGGATTTGGGGGCGCCGGTGTTGTTCAGCCTATCCGCCGCCATCGAGCGCACCCGAAAACAGTATTACGAGGCCCTGGGGCGGGCCAGCCTGTACACCCTAGAGGTCACCCCGTGGTTGTCGTATTTTGTGGCCACCGTGTATCAGGCCCAGCAACAATCGGAAACCCTGTTGACGTTTGTGTTGGCCAAGGCCCGATTTTTTGCCGATCATACCGCCCCCCTGAATGATCGCCAGAAAAAGGTCCTAAACCGCATGTTCGCCGCCGGCCCTGAGGGATTCGAGGGGGGCATGTCCGCCGCCAAATACCAAAACCTAACCAAAACATCCAAACCCACAGCCACGCGGGATTTGTCGGATTTGCTGGAAAAAGGATACCTCCGCCCCCAAGGCGGCGGCGGCCGCAGCACGCGGTATGGGTTGAATGTGGGGTGATGGGTTTCTAACGGCTTAGAGTCGTAAATGCGCTGGCAGATAGGGTTTGGGGTGGTTGTTGTGAGATGTTTTCAAGGGCTTCGGTCGTTGCCCAAGTGGCAACAACATTTATATATCTCAAGAATAATCCTATCCATTGTTTCTTCTAGTTTTTCTTGATCTATTCCTAGAGCTGCAAACCCATAATCTGGACTCGGCGAGCCAATAGGGGGATGCTCCCCTTGCCAGCGTTCTGGGTTATCAGGGATAAAGCTTCTAATAATATTGTTATACACCGATGAAGACATTGTTTGCGCCAAATCATCGATACGTTGTCTTACTGCTTGCAAAAAATCTGGATATGCAATCGCTAAATTATTTCGATTGGAAAATGATGTGCCTTTATCGTCTATAATCAGCAAAGCTGCCAAATTGAAAGCATTCTGATCGGGTTCCTGCGAAGAATTATTCAAAGAAGACATATTACGATCCTGTTGTTGAGGGGGGATTTTCCATTATGTCCCCATGATTTGTTGAAACCATCTGAAATCCCAACGGCGCAACGGCAGGGTGACGAACAATAATGAGGGTGCCTTGTTTATTATTTTCCATCATACCCCCTAACCCCCATACACCCAATCCGCCACCCGACGACTGTCGTTTGGGGTCAGGCCGATGAGGGTTTCTAGGGTTTCTGCCAAGATTTGCTCTTTGTTTTCGGGTTCATATCGACCGACCTCTTCGGAAATCAGCAGGGCCAATTTCAGGTCATGCAAATCAAGGCTGTATTGCAAAGCGACAGACACAAGGGTTTGTTGGGGAATGGTGTGCATGGTTAATCTCCTGAATGTGTTGTTTATTGATTGGTTAGGGCCAGAATGTTTGGCCGTTTTTTCGGGGTCAAATCGTCATGATGGAAAAGAACCATAATATCAGAAAAGTCATTTTCAGGGGTTGGGTTTGCTTCACGGGGGAATTGGACACTGGTGTTTTGGGCTTCGTTTTGTCGAATAAAGTTGTCGAGAGACCGTTTTCCCATAAGAGACTCCTTTGGTTTTTTAAATTATACAAACATAGTGCAGTATAAAGAAAACAAAGTCAATAGAAATTATTTTCTATATAAACCCTCGCCTTGACCCCGTGGCAGGAGTCTGGTACATCCGTGTCTATGATTCTTGCCAATGCCTATCGCAGTCACGCTTGTGACGCCCTGACGCTGAAGGATGTGAACCAAACCGTTCGTTTGGCGGGGTGGGTGCATCGCAAACGGGATCATGGCAATTTGTTATTTGTTGATATACGCGATCATTACGGCGTGACGCAGGTTGTTGTGCGCAGTGACCACGCGGCCTTTCCGTTGGCGGATGCTGTGCGGCTGGAAAGTGTGATTCAGGTTGTGGGCACGGTGGTGGCCCGCACGCCCGAAACCGTCAATCCCAAAATCCCCACGGGCGATATCGAGGTGGTTTTGGATCAGATCACGGTTCTGGCCGAGGCGGACACCCTGCCCTTTCCGGTCAACAGCGATGTGGACACCTCCGAAGAGTTAAGATTGCGTCACCGTTATTTGGATTTGCGCCGCGAAGGGGTGCACAATAACATTGTGCTGCGCAGCAACATCATTCAAACGCTGCGGCAATCCATGCTGGCCCGTGGGTTTTTGGAATTGCAAACCCCGATTTTGACGGCTTCTTCGCCAGAGGGGGCGCGGGATTATGTGGTGCCCAGCCGCCAACACCCAGGAAAGTTTTACGCCCTGCCCCAAGCCCCCCAAATGTTCAAACAGCTGTTTATGGTGGCGGGCTTTGATAAGTATTTTCAAATCGCCCCCTGCTTTCGCGACGAAGACAGCCGCGCAGATCGCTCCCCCGGGGAATTTTACCAGCTGGATCTGGAGATGAGCTTTGTCACGCAAGAGGAGGTCTTTGCCACGCTAGAGCCCGTTTTGCACCATCTGTTTACCACCTTCGCCGGTGAAAAAACCGTCAGCCCCCTGCCCTTTCCCCGCATTACGTACGATCAGGCCCTGCTGCAATACGGGTGCGACAAACCGGATTTGCGCAGCCCCATTTTATGCTGCGATGCAACAGAGGTGTTTGCGGGCAGTGGGTTTCAACTGTTTGCCAGTCGTATCGCCGCCGGTGACGTGGTGCGGGCCATTCCCGCCCCAGGCGCGGCCAGCCAATCACGAAAGTTTTATGATGATCTGAACGCATGGGCCCGCGCCGAAGGGGCCGGTGGTCTGGGCTATGTCATTTTTGAAGGCGGCGAGGCCAAAGGCCCCATCGCCAAAAATCTGGATGCAGCGCGTTTAGAGTCCTTGAAGGCCTTGGCCGGTTTAAAAGACGGCGATGCGGTGTTTTTTGCCTGTGGACGGGCCGAGGATATCCCCCCCTTTGTGGCGCGGGCGCGGATGAAAATCAGCCATGATTTGCGTTTGGTGGATGAGGGCCGCTTTGCCTTTTGCTGGGTGGTGGATTATCCCATGTTTGAATATGACCCCAAGGCCGCCAGCATAGCCTTTAGCCACAACCCGTTTTCCATGCCGCAGGGCGGGCTGGAGGCCCTGAACACCCAAGATCCCCTAACCATCAAAGCCTATCAATACGATATCGTTTGCAACGGGATTGAACTGTGCAGCGGCGCCATCCGCAACCATCGCCGTGACATTATGATGCGGGCCTTTGAAATCGCTGGTTATTCCGCAGCCCACGTGGAATCCCATTTTCCCGCCTTGATGGAAGCCTTTCGTTACGGCGCCCCGCCGCACGGTGGCGCCGCCCCTGGCATCGACCGTATGGTGATGCTGCTGGCCGGATCGGAAAACATCCGCGAGGTCATTGCGTTTCCCATGACCCAACGCGCCGAAGACCTGATGATGAGCGCCCCCGCCGAAATCAGCGACCACCACAAGCGCGAGCTGTTTATTCAGAGTGTGGTGCCGGTGAAGGGGTAGTGGGCAAGAGATTTGTACCACCGGACGTATTTCTTTTTTTACTAAATAAGGGTAGAATCATAAAACAATGCCTACTTTGTCGGTGTTTTTTGGAATTGTGATTGCGATGTATTGGGATGACCATGCGCCTCCCCATTTTCATGCCCTTTATGGAGATGATGATGTTTTGATCGCTATAAAAACGTTGGATGTTATGAGAGGGAAGATTCCCAGACGCGCACTATAGTGTTTTTACTTTATTCCCGTACTGGCCTACGAACTGCGCCTAGCGTCGCTCACCTAGATTCACTAGGCATCGCTCCGCTAAGCTTGTTCTCGGCTCAGTACGAAAATAAATTGAAAACACTATATCTTTGGTTTTGGAATGGGCGCAGGAAAATCGTGACGCTTTATTAAAGGATTGGGATTTATGTCAACGCAATCAGATGCCCTTGCCGATTCCCCCGCTGCAATAACCCCCCCCGTGCGTCCTTTGGCCCCATGGCGTGTGGCGCGGGTTGAGGTTATCCCTCCCTTTGGTTTATCCGTTGTTTTTCAGGATGGATTGGCGGGACGTGTGGATTTGTCCCAGCGTGTGGTTTCTGAAAATGCCGGTGTTTTTGCCCCGTTGGCCGATCCTGTTATGTTTTCTAAGGTGTTTTTGCATTATGGGGCGGTGACTTGGCCCTGTGGTGTCGATTTAGCCCCCGATGCGATGTATGATGCAATCCAGCAGCATGGGATTTGGCATTTACGTTAAAGGTTCCCTTTACGGGTTCGGGCTGATGGCAATGGAAACCCCGCGGTATTCGGATTCGCTGAGGGCGCCGTCATCGTTGCGGTCCGCAAAATCGAAAAAGGCTTTGGGTTGTAGGTCTTTAAATTCATTCACCTCAATAAATCCGTTTTTGTTCTGGTCGTAATACACAAAGGCATCATCACGCATGCCGCATGTGCGGGCATCGCTGAGATAAATTTTGCCATCCAGCCCATAATCACATTTGGCATAAAACCACATGCGTTCCAAATAAATGCCGCGATACCATTCTTCGTAGCCAATCCCCCCATCATGATCCAGATCCAACGTGTTGAACGCATAGGGCAATTTATAGGGATGGGGACTGACAGGAACACTGCTGCAGGCCGTCAGCACAAGCCACAACGTCATAAAAAGAGGGCGAAGGCGAATCATATTTTTGGTTGCGGTTCACAGGAAGATACGATAACCATACTACACCCAAAACGTTACGAAAAGTTTTCAGGTCGTTGTTATGAATATCCATGAGTATCAGGCGAAAGCCCTCCTGTCCCGTTACGATGTTCCCACCCCCGTGGGATATCCGGCCCTATCAGAGGCGGAGGCCAAAGAGGCCATCGCCAAATTAAAAGGCCCCGTGTGGGTGATCAAAGCCCAGATTCATGCCGGTGGCCGTGGTCTTGGCGGCGGCGTGAAGCTGGCCAAATCCCCCGAAGAGGCGCTGGATTGGTACAAAAAAATCATGGGTATGCAGCTGGTCACCCACCAGACCGGCCCCGAAGGAAAAAAAGTTGAGCGTGTTTATATTGAGGATGGATCGGCCATCGCCCGCGAACTTTATCTGGGTATGCTGATTGATCGCTCCACATACCGCGTCACCATCATTGCCTCCACCGAAGGGGGGATGAATATTGAACACGTGGCGGAAAAAACCCCAGAAAAAATCATGACCTTGTCGGTGGATCCGGTGACAGGCTTGCTGCCTTTTCATGGGCGACGTGTGGCTTTTGGTCTGGGCCTAACAGGCAGCGCGGCCAAGGAATGCGTGACGTTTCTTGAGGCCATGTACCGCGCCTTTATCGACACCGATGCCTCCATGCTGGAAATTAACCCGCTGGTGGTGACCAAGGACGACAAACTGGTGGCGCTGGATGCCAAAATGAATTTTGATGACAATGCGCTGTTCCGTCATCCGGATGTCTTTGCCCTGCGCGATGAAACCGAGGAAGACCCCGCGGAAATCGAAGCCACGGCCCACAGCCTGAATTACGTCAAACTGGACGGTGATATTGGCTGTATGGTTAATGGCGCCGGCTTGGCCATGGCCACCATGGATATTATCAAATTGTATGGATCATCCCCCGCGAACTTTTTGGACGTGGGCGGCGGCGCGACGAAAGAGCGCGTGACGGCCGCGTTTAAAATTATTTTGCGCGACCCGAATGTTAAAGCCATTTTGGTCAACATCTTTGGCGGTATCATGCGCTGTGACATCATTGCCGAGGGGGTCATTGCCGCCGCCCGCGAAATCAATTTGCACGTGCCGCTGGTGGTCCGGTTGGAGGGCACCAACGTGGATTTGGGCAAAAAAATCATGGCCGAATCGGGTTTGCCCATTATCTCTGCCGATAATTTGGCGGATGCGGCGGCCAAGGTTGTGGCAACGTTAAAGCACTAATCATTCATAACATAGGGTTCATATCATGGCTGTTTTGGTCAACAAAGACACGCGGGTCATCTGTCAGGGCTTTACGGGGGCGCAGGGCACCTTTCACTCGGAACAAGCCATTGCTTACGGCACCAAAATGGTGGGCGGCGTGACCCCGGGCAAGGGCGGAGGAAAACACCTGAATTTGCCCATTTTTGACACCGTGTGCGATGCGCGGGCCGCCACCGATTGCAATGCATCCGTGATTTACGTCCCCCCGCCCTTTGCTGCCGATGCGATTTGCGAGGCCATTGACGCCGGCATTGCATTGATCGTCTGCATCACCGAGGGTATTCCCGTTTTGGACATGGTGCGGGTGAAACGTTCCCTGTCCGGCACCCAAAGCCGCTTGATCGGCCCCAACTGCCCAGGCATCATTACCCCCGAAGAATGCAAAATCGGCATTATGCCAGGTCACATTCACCGCCGCGGAAAAATTGGGATTGTGTCGCGCTCGGGCACCTTAACCTATGAAGCGGTGGCGCAAACCACGGCCGAGGGTCTGGGCCAGTCCACCTGTATCGGCATCGGCGGGGATCCCGTCAATGGCACAAATTTTGTGGATTGTATTGATTTGTTTTTAAAGGACCCCGAAACCGAAGGCATCATCATGATCGGTGAAATTGGGGGATCGGCCGAGGAAGAGGCCGCCGCCTTCATCAAAGAGGCCGCCATCAAAAAACCCGTGGTGGGCTTTATCGCCGGTGTCACCGCCCCCGCCGGAAAACGTATGGGCCACGCCGGCGCCATCATCGCCGGTGGCAAAGGCACAGCGCAGGAAAAAATGAACGCCATGCGGGCCGCAGGGATTACCGTCTGTTCCTCCCCCGCGGAATTGGGGAAAACGATGAAGAAGGTGATGGGGTAAGAAGAGAAATCCCAGAACCATTCCCCAACGGTGTTGGGGAATGGTGGGCGACTGATTCAACCCATTCTTAGGTTGAAGAACAATGTTATACCCTCATCCGGAAGAGTAATAGCCCCAGAAGCCAAGGCCTGTTGCAGGGTCCTCAAAGATTGAAATAGACCGTCCTTTTTTATGGGGTCCATCTGTCCTGAGGCAGTAGCGTAAACGTAAGCCCCCTTAGGGGTTATTATGATTTTACCGTTTACCATCCCTTCATCCGTGATTCGGACAATGGTCTGTTCAATCGGAGTGGTTTGAGCCACGAGAATTGTAGCAAGTTAACCCCCCCATTATGATGTGATGTGATGTGATGTGATGTGATGTGATGTGGGTCACATTTTGCGTTTTTTATGGGTGTTTTTTTATGGGTGACAGGGCCACCAACGCCCGCGTGATGTTTCTGGCCACAATGTCCCCCGTGATGGTGATGCCGTGATCGCGAAGGCACGTGGCGGTGGGCAGGGGGGCGTGGGTGATGTTGACGCCAATACCCACCAACATAGCGTTGCCGTGACGCTGGGTGATCATGCCGGCGATTTTTTGATCCCCGATATAAATATCGTTGGGTAATTTTAAACGGGCCTGCGGGATAGACCCCTGAATGACGTGGCACAGGGTTTTTGCCAGCAACAGGGCAAAGGCGGGAATGTCCGCATCGCCCCCGTCCCATGGTAAAGCCACGGTGAGATGAAGATTGCCGGATACGCTGTGCCAGAGGCGGTCTCTCTGCCCCCGCCCCGCCGTTTGGGTGTCTGCGGTCACGGCAAAAGGCGGCGGTGTGGCGGACAGCAGGTCTAAAGCCACATCTTGTGTGGAGGTGCAAGAGGCCCTATGGATGAAGGGGATGTCCATGCCGTTTTTCCCAAAAAACCGTCACGCAGGCCCCCAAAATCACCACAATCCAAATGGCATACAGCAGCAATAAAAACACAGGAATGGTGGCCAACGTCCCGTAAATGGTATTATAGGATGACAGGTTGTCCACGTAATACGCAAAAGAAATCTTTAGGCCCCGCAACAAAGCGGCGGCGACGATGGCCCCTGACAATGCGGCCATGGGAGGGACATAGCTGTTGGGCATCATGCGGTAAAACAGCCAGAATCCCCCCGTGGTCATAACAAACATATTCAGGGTATGCAGCACGGGCCACCCAAAACCCAAATGCGCCCATTGTTCATAGGCCTGCGCCGATAACACAAGTGCCATGCCAAACCCCAACGGCCCCAGCGTCAACAGGGCCCAAAACAACAGCGCCCGATGCGTAAAGCTGCGCCGTTTGGGGGTTTCCCACAGCGTTTCAAAAGCCGATTCAATATGAAAAAACAACGTCAGGGCCGTGGCCATTAATCCCACAACCCCCGGCCAAGAGAGATTTTGGGCATTGTCCAAAAAGGTGTTGATGGAGCTTTCCACCACGGCCCTGTGCTGCGGCGATAAAAAATCCAAAACGGCATTTTGGGCGTACATGCGCATGTCATCAAAGGCATGGAAACTGGCCAACAGACTCAGAGCCACAAACACCACAGGCACAAAACACAGCAGGGTGATGTAACTCAGGGATTCGGCCATGCGAAACCCCTGATGGCGGTGGAACAATACCCACGGACCAAGGACAATCTCTTTTATGGGTTGCATGGGGGGCGCGGTGTTCTATAAGATAAGGGCACCATAGCAGAGGATTCTTTCATGAACCAAAACTTTTTTGACGATATGGCCAAAATGGCCGGTGGCGCCTTTCAAGGTGCCGATGCGTTTCGTAAACAGATGGAAACCACCATCAAGGAAAAGCTGGGCGATTGCGCCAAGTCTTGGAACTTGGTGACGGAGGAACAGCTGGTGGATCTGCGCACCATGATCGTGGCGCTGGAGGCCCGCGTGGCCGCCCTAGAGGCCGCCGCCACGCCCCCCACAAAATCCAAAACAACGGATGTGGCATGATTGATCCTGAGATTCTGCGAAAAGATCCGGATATCCTTCGTGCGGCTTTGTCAAAGCGCGGTGCCCCCGATAGTACCGATGACTTAATCGCCAAGAACCAGCATTTGCGATCCTTAAAAACCCAGTGGCAGGCTGCGCAGGAAGAGCGCGGCCAGCTGTCCAAAACCATCGGCGCGTTTTTGCAGGCCGGCGACACAGCATCGGCAGAGGCCGCCAAGGCCCGCGTGGCCACGCTGAAAGAAACGCTGGATACCCTAAAAACCCAGCAGGATCAGGCCGAAGAGGATTTTTTGGCCGCCTGGCAGGCCGTCCCCAACATCCCCCTGCCTGAAATTCCCGAGGGCAAAGATGAGACGGACAACGTAGAAAAACACCGCTGGGGCACCCCGCGACCGGATCAAGTCCCCCCCCATGAAACCATTGCGGAGGCCTTGGGCGGATATGCTGCCACCACGGCGGTGAAAATGTCCGGCACGCGGTTTATGATGTTGACAGGACATTTGGCCAGACTAGAGCGTGCCCTGGGTCAATTCATGCTGGATGTTCATACGCAGGAGCATGGGTATACGGAGGTCTCCCCCCCCTATTTGGTTCAGGCCCCTGCCCTGTTTGGCACGGGTCAGTTGCCGAAATTTGAAGAGGACCAATTCAAAACCACCACCGGTCATTATTTGATCCCTACGGCGGAGGTTCCCCTCACCAACATGGCGGCGGATTGTATTCTGCAAGAATCTGTGTTGCCCCTACGCTTCACCGCCCACACCCCCTGCTTTCGGTCCGAGGCTGGTTCTGCCGGTCGCGATACTGCGGGCCTGATTCGCCTGCATCAGTTTTTTAAAGTTGAGCTGGTGAGCCTGACCACCCCCGAGCAGGCCGCCGAAGAACACGAACGCATGACCCGCTGCGCTGAGGTTATTTTAGAACGCTTGAATCTGCCCTATCGCCGCATTGTGCTGTGTACGGGGGATATGGGGTTTACTTCGGAAAAAACATATGACCTAGAGGTCTGGATGCCAGCCCAAAAAACGTACCGCGAAATTTCCAGTTGCAGTCGGTTTGGGACGTTTCAGGCCCGCCGGATGAACGCTCGCTATCGACGGGAAGACAACGGGGCCACGGCCTTTGTTCATACCCTGAATGGGTCCGGTTTGGCCGTGGGTCGGACGTTAGCGGCCTTGCTGGAAAATTTTTATCATCAGGGGAGTAAACTTGTCTATCTCCCTGAAGTTTTACACCCCTACATGGATGGGATGCCCCACCTTTCTCCTGCCGTTTAACCCTAAGAAAGTTCCCCGATGCGTTTGTCTGCTGCCTTTATCCCTACGCTGAAAGAAAACCCCGCCGATGCCAGCATTGTGTCCCACCAGCTGATGATTCGCGCGGGGCTGATTCGGCCCTTGGCGGCGGGGATGTATACGTGGTTGCCATTGGGCCTGCGGGTTTTGAACAACATTGCCGATCACATCCGCGTTGTCATGGGGGATATTGGGGGTCAAGAGATTCTGATTCCCACACTGCAGCCCGATGATTTGTGGGCGGAAAGCGGCCGGCTGGACAGTTACGGCGATGAAATGCTGCGTCTGAAGGATCGCCACGGCCGCGGCATGATTTACGGCCCCACAGCCGAAGAGGCCATGACGGACCTGTTTCGCAAAAATGTGCGCTCGCACAAGGCTCTGCCGCAATTGTGGTATCAAATCCACTGGAAATTCCGCGATGAAATCCGCCCCCGCTTTGGCGTGATGCGCGGGCGGGAATTTTTGATGAAAGACGGGTATTCCTTTGATGTGTCAGAGGACGCCGCCGCCGAAACCTATAACCAGATTTTCGGGGCGTATATGCGCCTGTTTCAGCGTTTGGGCCTACGCGCTATGCCCGTTCGTGCGGATACGGGTCCTATTGGCGGAAAACTTAGCCATGAATTTCATGTTTTGGCGGACAATGGGGAAAGCGGGGTGTTTTATGATCCCGCGTGGCACGATGTGGACACATCGGCCCTGACCCTGAACGATTGCGCCCATCTGTATGCCGCCACCGATGATCTGCATGATCCCAAAACATGGACAGGCAAGCCGTTGGTGGAAACCAAGGGGATTGAGGTGGGGCATATTTTCACCTTTGGCACGCGTTACAGTGATCCTATGCAGGCCAAAGTTACCTTGGATGATGGCACGCAAGCCCCTGTGATTATGGGGTCTTATGGTCTGGGCGTGGGTCGTTTGGTGGGGGCGATGATCGAGGCCTGTCATGATGATCACGGTATCATCTGGCCCGAATCGGTGGCGCCCTATCGTTATGCCCTGATCAACATTGGCATGAATGATGCGGCCTGTTTGGAAACAGCGGACCGTTTGTATGCCAAGTTAGGCGGGCGCGAGGCTGTTTTGTACGATGATCGTGATGTGGGTATGGGCGTTAAGCTGAAGGATGCGGACTTAATCGGCCTGCCCACCCAAATCATCGTGGGTCCCCGCGATTTAAAAGAGGGCGTGGTTCAGATCAAAAACCGGAAAACGGGCGAAAAACAGATGGTGGGGGTGGATACCCTCACCCCATCCTTTTTTCAAAATTCTGCGCAATCGCCCCGATGAAATTTTGGGTGTTCAGCCACGTTTGGCTTTCCCCAATCAGCATGGCCATGTCCCGCGTCATTTCCCCGTTTTCCACGGTGGCGATACAGGTTTCCTCTAGGGTTTGGCTAAAGGCTTTTAAGGCGTCATTACCATCCATGTTGCCGCGGTGCCACAGGCCACGGGTCCAGGCAAAAATGGACGCAATGGGGTTGGTGGAGGTTTCCGCCCCCCGTTGATGACGGCGAAAGTGACGGGTGACGGTGCCATGGGCGGCTTCGCTTTCCACCGTTTTGCCATCAGGGGTCAGCAAGATAGAGGTCATCAGCCCCAACGACCCAAACCCTTGGGCCACAGAATCCGATTGCACATCCCCATCATAGTTTTTGCAGGCCCACACAAAATTTCCATCCCACCGCAGGGCCGAGGCCACCATGTCATCAATCAAACGGTGTTGATAGGTAATGTTTTTTTCGGCAAATGCGTCTTTGAATTCGGAATCAAAAACATCCTGAAAAATGTCTTTGAAACGGCCATCATACCGCTTCAGGATCGTGTTTTTTGTGGACAAATACACCGGCCAACCCCGATGCAATCCATAATTCAGGCACGAGCGTGCAAAGCCCCGAATGGAATCATCCAGATTGTACATGGCCATGGCCACCCCGGGGGATTCAAAATCATAAACCTTATGGGAAATCACTTCACCTTTCCCGTCTTTGGGGGTGAAGGTGATGGTGAGTGTCCCCGCTGAAGGCACCAGAAAATCCGTGGCTTTATACTGATCCCCAAAGGCATGACGGCCAATGGCAATGGGGTGTGTCCAACCCGAGACCAGACGGGGAACGTTTTTGATAATAATGGGTTCCCGAAATACCGTCCCCCCCAAAATGTTGCGGATGGTGCCGTTGGGGGAGGCCCACATTTTTTTCAGGCCAAACTCGGCCACCCGCGCCTCGTCCGCAGTGATGGTGGCACATTTGATGGCCACACCGTGTTTTTGGGTGGCCAGCGCGGAATCAATGGTGATCTGATCGTTGGTTGCATCCCGCGATTGAATGGACAAATCATAATAATCAATGGGCAAATCCAGATAGGGATGAATCAGTTTTTCCTTAATCAAATCCCACATCACGCGGGCCATTTCATCGCCGTCCATTTCCACGATGGGGTTTTTCACGATAATTTTTTTCATGATGCACTCTATGATTGTGGTTTTGAGTATGGTGTCCCCACTTTATAGCAAAGATATTGAGAAAGTCTTGCCCTAAATCGCGATGTTATCAATCAGGCGTACCCCCCCTAAACGGGCGGCGACGAACAGACGCCCTGCGGTTTTTGGGTCTTGCCATGGGGAAAGAGTATTGAGGGTTCGGGCCTCAAGATAATCCACCGTTTCAAAGCCCCCTTGGTGTAAACGCTGCTGCCCGTGGGTCAGGATGTCTTGGGCATCGTTGGGGTTTAGGGTCAATTCCCGTTGTAACTGGCATAACGTTTGATAAAGCAGGGGGGCGATGGCCCGTTGGTTCGGACTCAGATAAGTGTTGCGCGATGACAGGGCCAGACCATCGTCTTCCCGCTGGGTGGGTAGGCCGATAATATCAACGTGCACATCCAAATCCCGCATCATGGTGTGAATCATCAGGTATTGTTGATAATCCTTTTCCCCAAACACCATAACGTGGGGGCGAAACCGCTGATAAAGCTTCATCACCACGGTCAGCACACCATCAAAATGGCCCGCGCGGTGGGCCCCACAGAGCACCGATCCCATGTGTGTATTGGTCATACGGGTGAGCGACGGTCCCTGCGGGTACATATCGAAAACATCCGGCGCATAAACTGCGTCGATAGTAAGGGGGGCAAGCGCCTCACAATCTTTTTGTCGTGTGCGGGGATAGCGATCAAAATCCTCCGCCGGACCAAATTGCAAAGGATTCACAAAAATCGTCACCACCACCGCATCCGCCAGTGTCTGGGCATGGCGCACCAACGCCAGATGCCCCCGATGCAGGGCCCCCATGGTGGGAACCAGGGCCAGCGTTTTGTCCTTGTGTATTGTTTTTTCAAAAAAGTTTTGAATGTCGGTGCGTGTGGAGAGGATCTGCATTTTAAAGCTAAAACTTGGGATTGACTTTGCTTGAGATTATGATAGCATCGCTTTCAGTTACCTTCTACCCAATAACACTCCGCTGTGGTGTCGTATAAACAGCACGTTACATTGCTGGCGCGTTGAATGGTTTAGGTTTCACTCTCTCAGGGGATTTTTCCCCTAAAACATGCCAAGCGATGAAAGGATCTGTTATGGCCAAAGGTACTGTTAAATGGTTTAATCCCACCAAAGGATATGGTTTTGTGCGTCCCGATGGTGAGGACAAGGATGTTTTTGTTCACATGACCGCTCTTGAGCGTGCCGGTCTGAACAGCTTGCCCGATGGACAGCGCGTGGAATACGAACTGGCCACAAACAAAGGCAAAACCTCTGCTGTGAACCTGAAATTGCTCAACGACTAAACTTTTTTTTCTTACCGCTTTCATTTTCTCTCTTGGGGTGGTTTTTTCTTTGGAAAATTCCACCCCCCATTGTGTCTTTTTATTTTTGCGCTCAAGCTTCTCTGGGGATATGATTTTCCCCTCCATCGCTTACGGCGCTGAACTTGAAAGAAGGTTCAACGCCCCGTTGCGGCCCTTGGGTTTTAAAAAAGGTTTTTTGAAAAAACCCTTTTTTCCGTTCTGGTGCTTTGTCCATGTGTGCTGGTTCCGTGGTGCTTATGTCCTGCGGACTTGGGTTTTTTTTAAACAAAAACCACCATCACCGTCCCCAGCCATGGAGCAGGAACGACGAAAAAAGAGCGGCCATCCCCTCAACGAAAGACACACTGTTTTATGACTCAATTATTTTCTGATTTTGATCTTCCTTCTGTTCTGCAAAAAAATCTTCAGGCCCTTAACCTGATCACCCCCACCCCCATTCAACAGGATGTCATTCCGCTGGCCCTGCAGGGGCGGGATGTTTTGGGAACGGCCCAAACGGGGACGGGGAAAACCTTGGCCTTTGCGCTGCCTATGGTGACGTATTTGATGCAAAACCCTACGGCCCATGCCCTGGTTCTGGCCCCCACGCGGGAATTGGCGGCGCAGGTTCTGGCGTCGGTTAAGCCTTTGTTGAAAGATGTCAACAGTCTGCGCAGTGCGCTGTTGATTGGCGGTGAATCCATGGGCAAGCAAATGGCCCAGCTGCGGGGGCGTCCGCGTTTGATCGTGGGCACGCCCGGGCGTATTCATGACCATCTGCGGCGGGGAACGTTGGCGTTGGATCAGGCATCGTTTCTGGTTTTGGATGAAACGGACCGGATGTTGGACATGGGTTTTGGCAAAGATTTGCAGGCCATTGTTGGCGTTATGCAAAGCCCGCGGCAGACCTTGCTTTTTTCCGCCACATTGTCCAAAACCATTGAAAAGGTGGCGCAGGCCTATTTGGTTAAGCCTGAGCGCATTGCCATCGGATCCAGCATGAAGCCCGCTTTGACGGTGGATCAGGACAGCGCCTTTATGCAGGAACACGAAAAATATGATCACTTGCTGGGTGAGTTGGAACGTCGTGACGGTTCCGTCATCGTGTTCGTCAACACCAAACGCGGGGCCGAACATTTGGCGGATAAATTAAAATCGGCCAATCACCGTGTGGGGGCTCTGCACGGGGATTTGCGGCAAAATCACCGTGATCGGGTGATTCAATCGTTTCGTCGGCAGGATTACACGGTTATGGTGGCCACGGACGTGGCGGCGCGGGGGTTGGATATTCCCCACATTGCCCACGTGATCAATTATGACCTACCCCAGTGCGCCGAGGATTACATCCACCGCATTGGCCGTACAGGACGTGCCGGCACCACAGGATCGGCCCTGTGTATGGTTTCCCCCAATGATAATGGAAAATGGCGGGCCATTCAGAAATTGATGGACCCCAACGCCAACAACAGCGATCCGGAGCCCTTTCCCCGTAGTGCCCGCTCTCGCTCGGGCGGTGGCGGTTACGGCGGTGGTCAGCGGCGCAGCGGTGGTGGTGGCGGCGGCGGATACGGCCAACGTCGTGAAGGCGCCAGCCCCCAAGGCTTTCGCAGCTTTGGCGGCGGACGTCGCCGGTCATCGGGGCGGTAGTTTGGAATTGTTTTTGATCGGCAGGGTTAGAGGGTCCAGAATTTTTCTTGCCCGCCCCCGTTCCCCGTGTTTATAACAGGGATATGCTAAGCAAAAACGATTATTTTACAAGCCATACGCAATGCTGGATCTTTGCGTATGGCTCTTTGATGTGGGATTTTTCTTTTCCCCATGTGCGGAAAGAGGCCGCCCGCCTGAGCGGTTATCACCGCAGTTTCTGCATGGCCTCGGTGGTTTACAGGGGAACGCGCGACAATCCTGGTTTGGTGTTATCGCTGGATCAGGGGGGCTTTTGTGACGGGATTGCGTATAAAATTCCCGAAGAACACGCTTATCCCGTGTTTGAAGCGGTTTGGGACCGCGAAATGATCACACAGGCCTATTTGCCCCAGACGTTGCCCGTGCTGTTAAACGGTGGCCCCGAAACGGTGAAGGCCCTATGTTTTACCGTAAATCCGGCCCATGAACAGTACGTGGGAACCTTGCCCCTTGCCGATCAAGCCCGCATCATCCAAACGGCCAAGGGGCAATCGGGTCCTAATTTGGATTATGCCTTAACCACGCTGCGGCATCTGCAGGCCTTGTACATTCAGGATGAAGAGATGGTGGGGTTATCTGAGGCTTTAGGCCATCCTTTGGGGCAGTCCTTCGCGTAAGGTTTCTTGGAGCCTCTCCCAAAACACCTCCCTTGGCAATCCGGCGGGGATTATGTCGTGAAGGTGTACGGTGATGGTGCCTGGGTATTTTTTCAGGCTGTTTTTGGGCCAAAAGCGTCCAGAATCCAGCGTGATGGGAATGACGGGGACGCCGGCGGCCTCATAGGCCACAAGGACGCCGCGTTGCAAAATCAGGGGGCTGCCCACATCGGTGCGGGTGCCTTCGGGATAAATCACGATATCGCAACCCTTTGCAATGGTTTCTTTAACCTGTTTTTTTAACAGACGCAGGGCCTGGACTCCCTGCGCTCGATTCAGGGCAATCATCCCCACGCGGCGTAGATACCACCCGAAAAACGGCAGGGACAGCAGCTCTTTTTTTAAAACAAACCGCAGTGTCGGTTTGGATGTTAAAAGCGTGACATAGGCCATGGTTTCCCACGCGGAATGATGGCGAGAGACAAACAAAATGGGGGAGGGTCGTTTACGCAAAACTCCGCTTGGGTCCTGCACCTGATGCTGTAACCCCACAAGCCTTAGAAAGGCCAAGCCCCCCCATGACCAAAACCGCTGAATCCACGGTAAAGCGCGAGGAAAAGCATAAAGAGGCAAAGAAGCAATCCCCAAAAGAAGGGTCCAAACCATCAAAAGCCCATGAAACAGGATGCCGCGAATCATGATGGTCTGTTCCTTGGATGTTACGACGTTTTGGGATCGAATTGGCCGGATCGGACCTCGCTGGCGTAGGATTCAACCACAGATTCAATATCGGGCCTTAGGTTTTTATAAGGCTTGGCAAAAGCGGGTTTAAAATCAGGAAAAAGACCAAGCATATCCTCGGTCACCAAAACCTGACCATCACACCGCACCGATGCGCCGATGCCGATGGTGGGTATGGGAATGTTTTGGGTGATGTGATCGGCCAGAGCCTCTAAAACCCCCTCAATCACCACGGCAAAGCAGCCGGCTTCGGCCAAAGCCGAGGCCCCTTTGGCGATGGCGCGGGCGGCATCGTCATCTTTTCCCTGAACCCGAAAGCCCCCCATGGTGTTGACGTGTTGGGGACGCAGGCCCACATGTCCCATCACGGGAATGCCCCTCGCCACCAGAAAAGCGGCGGTTTCCGCCATTTCCCCGTGTCCCTCGATTTTAACCGCCCCCGCCCCTGTTTCCGAAATCACCCGCGCGGCGTTTTCAAAGGCCTGCTGGGGGCTGATTTCATAGCTGCCAAAGGGCATATCCACCACAACGAGGGCCCGCGAAGAGCCCCGCACCACGGCCTTTCCATGTTCAATCATCGTTTCAATGGAAACGTTTAATGTGCTGTTTTGTCCATACAAAACCATGGCCAAAGAATCCCCGACCAAAAGCATATCCACAAACGGATCCAAAAACGTGGCCATGGGATAGGTATAGGCAGTTAAGGCCACGATGGGCGTTTTTCCCTTCATCATACGCAAAACAGGTGCGGTTTTTCGTTTCATGGGATTTTTCCTTGTGGCAGAGTGGATTGTTCTATACTCTTGGGTCAAAAAAGGGGACAAGTCAAATGATGGCATTTTTAAAGCTGGCATTTTTAAAGCTGATTGACAGAGTGATTTTACTCTATATATGGGTTCTGATTATCCATATTGTGCTGAGTTGGTTGATTTATTTTGGTGTGGTCAACAGCAACAATCCCCTGATTCGCACCCTTCAGGATTTTGCCCACCGTATTACCGAGCCCGCCTTGGCTTGGTTACGCCGCCAGCAAACGCGCCTGATCCCCAAATTGAATTTTGATTTATCCCCCATTGTCCTGATTTTGCTGCTGCAGTTTGCGCGGGACTTGATGCGGGGGTTGACGTACGGGACTGCGTAAACATGGTCCTGCACGATGCTTGACTCTTTCCCCTTGACGCGTTTTTGTGAAACCATCCGCCACATCACGCCGGATCGGGCACCAGAGGCCACCCTGAAGGATGATGCCAGCCCCGTGACGGATAGTGACTGCGCTATTGAAAAAGCCCTGCGCCATTTGATTTTGGATCATTATCCCGAAGATACCCTTGTGGGGGAAGAGTTTCCCGATCACACCGGCACCACCACCACCACGTGGATTTTGGACCCCATTGACGGGACAAAGGCCTTTGTGTGTGGCAAGCCCACGTTTATGACCTTGCTTGGCCGGTTGGATGATGGCAAGCCCACCTTTGGGGCCGCGTATCAGCCGTGGCTGGATGACCTGTTTTGGACGCAAGAGGGAAAAACCCTGTATCGTCGGGGTCAGGGGGATCCGGTGGTGCTGCGGACCTCCACAGAAACGGTTTTGGCCAATGCCCGTCTGTCCACCACGTCCCCCCATTTGTTTGGGGATAGTAACAAAGTGAAATTTGCGGCCCTAGAAACCTTCATCGACACCCAGCGACAGGCGGGTAAGGGTACGGGCTTTGTGACCTACGGCGGGGATGCGTACCAGTACGCGCTGCTGGCGGCGGGGACGGTTGATCTGGTGGTGGAGGATCAATTAAAGCCCCACGATATTCTGCCCTTAATCCCCCTGATTCAACAGGCGGGCGGGATTGTCACGACGTGGAGCGGGGAAACCATCACCTTAGATGCCTTTGATGGGACGGTTTTGGCGGCGGCTAATCCTAGCTTGCATAGGGCTTGTCTTGAATTTTTGCGTGATGGTTGATGCGTTTTTTTGTTTTTTTTCTGCTGTCTTTTTTTGTCTCTTGCGGTGACACATCACGGGCGGAGTCCTCTGCCCCATCCCACGCCTTGGCCCTTCATGGCCAGCCCAAATACGGGGCGGATTTTCAGCATTTTGATTACGTGAATCCCCATGCCCCCGTGGGGGGGACGTTGAAAATGGCGGCATATGGCACGTTTGATACCCTCAACCCCTTTCTGCTGAAGGGGGTGGCCGCGTCGGAATTGATGGGGAATGTGTTTGAAACGTTGATGGTGCCTTCGTTTGATGAGCCGTTCAGTCGGTATGGATTGATTGCCAAAACCGTTGAAGTTTCAGGCAATACCGTGACCTTTACCCTGAACCCAAAGGCCCGTTTTGCCGATAACAGCCCCATCACGGCGCAGGATGTGGTGTTTTCCTTTGGTATGCTGAAACAATATGGCCAGCCGGCCTATCGCAGCTATTACCGCGAGGTTGAAAACGCTGCTGCCCCGTCAAAGGATCGTGTGGTCTTTACCCTGAAAGAGGGCCACAGCCGAGAATTGCCCCTGATTCTGGGCGATCTGCCGGTGATTTCAAAGGCGTATTATTCGGCCCATGATTTTAACAAAACCACCTTGGTTCCCCCGCTGAGTTCCGGCCCGTACCGGATAGAGACGGTTAAGCCCGGGCGCCTTTTGACATTAAAACGTCGCGCTGATTACTGGGGATGGTCTTTGCCGGTGAATCGGGGGATGTACAATTTTGAAACGCTAAGCATTCCCTATTACAGGGACAGCGTTGTGGCGCTGCAGGCGTTTAAGGGGGGAGATCATGATGTGCGTTTGGAAAACATCTCCAAACTTTGGGCCACGGCCTATAATTTTCCGGCGGTGCAGCGGGGGGATGTTGTGGTGCGGCCTGTTGAGGATGGCCGCCCTGCCCCCGTGCAGGGGTTTGTCATGAATCACAGGCGCCCCCTGTTTCAGGATCGCCGCGTCAGAGAGGCCCTGAGTCTGGCCTTTGATTTTGAATGGATCAACAAAACCCTGTTTTTTGGGACATATCGCCGCACGTTCAGTTATTTTGGGCATACGGATTTGTCGGCCACGGGGTTGCCCTCACCGGAAGAGGTTGCCTTGCTGGCCCCCTTTCGTGACCAACTGCCGCCCGAGGTGTTCACCAAACCCTTTAACCTGCCCGTTTTGGGCACGCCGCAGGCCAGACGGGCCAGTTTGGAAAAGGCCGATGCCCTGCTAAAGCAGGCCGGATGGGTGATCAAAGACGGGGTGCGTGTGCGCTCAACCGATGGGACCCCTTTTCGGTTTGAAATGCTGATGGATGATACGACGTTTGAACGCGTGGCGGCCCCCTTTGCCCAAAACCTGAAAAAACTGGGCATTGTCATGACCGTGCGCATTGTGGACAGTGCGCAGTATCAAAAGCGGCTGGAGGCCTTTGATTACGACATGACCCCCTTTGTGTACCCCGTCAGTTTGTCCCCCGGGAATGAACAGTATGCGTATTGGGGATCGCGCTTTGCCAACGTTCAGGGGGCCCAGAACATTATGGGGATTCAGGATCCGGTGGTGGATGCCCTGACCCAAGGCCTGCTAAAGGCCACCACGCGGCAGGACCTGCAAACCTATACCCGCGCCCTGGACCGTGTGTTGCTGTGGCAGCATCATTTGATTCACCACTGGCGGCTGGGCCAATACCGCTTGGCCCATCGGTCTTGGTTAAAACATCCTGAAACGTTGCCCCCCTACAGTTTGGGGTTGCCGGCGCTGTGGTGGGATGGGGGGGTGGCCGCCCGTTTGGAGAGCCCCCGATGATATCCCGCATCGGTTGGAACGAAATGCGCACCCGCGCCACGCAGTTTTCCAAAGACTGGGCGGGGGCGTTTTTTTATCTCGGTATTTTCTCTAAATAACGTTTTCTCTCAAAAATATGTTGTTTAGGTAAATTGAATCTTGTGTCAATTTGTGAAGCTTCACTAACCATGCCAAACAACGAATTAACATTAGCCTTTTGTGTGATTGCATCTGTGGCGAAAAAGTTGTCATGAGCTGTTTTAATTTTTTCATGGCGCTTGAAAGGCAAAAGAATGCCACTTTTTGAAACAGCCCATCCTGTTATAATAGCAACACGAGAATGACCATAAAATTTCAATTTTTCTCGTTTCGTATGATATTCAAGCTGTCTATTTGAAATGGCTTTCATACAAGCACTTATCAATGACTTAGGCATTTTCTCTCCTGAAAAGGTAATATCATCTACATAACATGTCATATTAACGCCACAAGAGCTCGCCAAACTATGAATTTTGTCAAACATACGCATATGGGAGAAATAAGCCAGTATTGGACTTGCGGGGCTACCTGTTGGCAAATGTGCTTCCCCATTTTTCGGTTTAAATGTAATCAATTTGCATAATAAGGTTGCAACATCTTTCGGGCACTTCATATCATCATGTAAAAACTGGTAAATGTGCCAGAATTTGGTGGAAGGATAAAATTTCTTTATATCCCGCTTATATTGTAACGTCGTGCCAATGTGTGCCGTTGCATTCGTAATGTATGATTTTCCTTGTACAGCAGAATGCAGGTAATCAGGTGTTTCAATCCGAGACAACAACTTCATAATGCGTTTATGAATTAACTTTAACTGTTGTTTTGGATGTTGAATATCTCTTTCACCTTCTTTCCAACACTCATAATTATCATTCCTGTTGGCTAGATTTTCCAAATCTTTTAGATTCCACGACAATAGTTCTGCTAGTTTTTTTGGGTTGGCTAGTTTGTATATTGGGGAGCTCGTCAGATTATACTTTGGTTTCTTATTTTTTTGCATTCTTGGCCATCCATTCCAGAATATTGAGAAATTTTTTTGACAAGATAGTGCGTGCCTTTTCCGCTATAGAGTGGTCCTTAACACTTTCTGAAAAAAGCAATATTTGAGAGATTGGCACTTTAAATACCGTGCTATATGTTTCCAACATTTCTAAATTGATCCGTTTGGAACCCGCCTCAATTTCAGATAGGTAGGATTTTGATATAGATAATTTTTGCGCAAGTTCTGCCTGCGTCATATTGTGAAACAGTCGTAAAATTTTCAGTGTTCGGGCAACGTCCATTTTGGCTTTCTCAAGTAGTTATGGGAGGGCTGATTAACTAAACCAATCGTTAAAAAAGCTTCGATACTGATCAATTACCTTGCGCCCCGCGCTCAGACATCTATCCAGTATCCGCAGAAATTTGCTTAGCCATAGCAAAAAAGCCATAAGCTGCATCATTCCACGGCCAATCAGCCGCCAACATCCTTTGAAGCGTTTATTAATCATAATAAAATCCTTTCTGTTCTCCTGCAGCGGAATGCTACAGGCCATCGGGAAAACAGAAAGCTCGGAGATAGGATGTTGACTCCCTCCTTTCACCACTAGGACTAGCGACGCCATCGGCGCAGTCCCTAAGTCGCGCCACCATTGCCACGACGAATCATCGGACAGTAGAGGCATGAGCGGGGCAAGATTTGAAGAATAAACCTTCGCAGTTACCAAAGTAACCCAAACAATTGATGACCTTTCTTCTCCGTTTTTGCGCTTCATCGTCACAATACAACGGCATGTGTGCACCGTCAATAAAAAAATGTCCGCTATTTGCGATTTTTTTTTGTTGATAAGTCGATGTTGATTGATAAATATTACCCCCACCCCCGCCCAAGAAACCGACATTGCGGAAAAGGCGCAGGCCATTTTAACCGCCCGCGCCCAATTCCCCAGCAGCACGCTGGCGGATTTGTATGATCCCCTGACCATGCCGCCGGTGTTGCTGCGGGCCCATCAGGCGCTGGACCGCGCCGTGGACGCCGCCTATCGCCGCGCCCCCTTCACCACCGAGCGGGAACGCGTGGCCTTTTTATTTGAGAGATATCAGGCACTGGTCGCCCCGTTGGTGCCAAAAGACAAGATGGAAAAAAGGGTAAGAAAGGTTAGGAAATAAATGATTGATTTTACGGGGAAATTTGACAGGGTTTCCCTGTTAACTCGCCGAAAGGTTTGAGGCTCAAAACCTGCCTTTTGAGGATAGGTCATCACCATCAACGATAACAAGAAGGTGGTGATGCAGTCTCCCCAATCCCCAAACGTGGGCCGGCCAAAAAACCCCTTTACACCCAACACCCCTTCGTGTTTTATTAAGCTCCATAAAGTATAGACTATAATTTACCCTATTTCATAGGAATGATGATTTATGCATGGTTCGCGCGAGCCTTTTTTTCGTTGGTTTTTCCTGCTTGCTCTGTGTGGCTTTGCCTTGTCTGCGTGTGAGAAACAGAAACCCGAGGCCGATGCCACCCTGCCCCCGTCTGTTTTTATGTATCCCATACAAAAAGATGTTTCAGAGTGGGATGAATACACAGGCCGCTTTCGGGCCAGAGAGTCCGTGGAAATCCGCGCCCGTGTGACGGGATATTTGGACAAGGTTTTGTTTCAGGACGGCCAAAGCGTTAAGAAGGATCAGCCTTTGTTTTTGATTGATCCCCGCCCCTTTCGAGTGGCGCTGGATCGGGCTGAGGCAAAATATGATCTGGACCGGAAAGAGTGGTTGCGGGTCAAGGATTTACGGGCCAAAAATGCTGTTTCAGAAAAAGATTTGGATCAGGCCTTTCAGGCCATGCGTCAATCCAAAGCGGATTCGGAAGAGGCCCGTTTGAATTTGGATTATACCGACATCCGCTCTCCGGTGTCGGGTATCATCAGCCGCAGACGTGTGGATGCGGGGAATCTGGTGACATCAGGGGACGTTTTGTTAACCACCGTTGTGTCCCAAACCCCCATTGATTTTTATTTTTATGTCAGCGAGCAGGATTTTTTAAAATACCGCGCCTTTCTGACCAAAGAGTCCAAACAGAGCCGCCCCGTCATGCTGCGTTTGCAGGATGAGAAGGATTTTGTGCACAAGGGCACGTTGACGTTTTCGGATAACCAGATGGATACGGGATCGGGAACCTTGGAAATGCGGGCCACCTTTGATAATGCGGCGGGGTTGTTTAAGCAGGGCATGTTTGCCACCCTGAAAATGCAGGCCAAGGACTCCTTCCCTGCCCTGTTGGTGCCAGATGTTTTAATCGGATCCACGTTAACCCAAAAATTTGTGTATGGCATTGGGCCGGATGATGTGATTACGACGCATCTGGTGGAAACGGGGTCTTTGCAAGAGGGCGGTCTGCGCCTGATTCGCCGTGGTTTAACCGCCAAGGATCGCGTGGTATCAGAAAACCTGATGATGACCCGCCCGGGCACCAAAGTGTCGCCTGTTTTAAAGGACAATAAGAAGGCGACGCCGCCATCCTCCCCCGCTTCTGTGAAGCCATAAGGAGATGTGTATGAGCCTTTCGCATCACTGCATTGATAAACCCATTTTTGCCAGCGTGATCTGGATTTTGGTGTCCATTGTGGGCTTGCTGGCGTATTTTGCCATGCCTATTGAACAGTATCCCCCCATCGTCCCCCCCACGGTGGTGGTATCGGCCAGTTATCCCGGGGCCAGCGCGGATGTGGTGGCCGATACCGTGGCCACCCCCATCGAGCAAGAGGTCAACGGGGTGGAAAAGATGCTGTACATGTCATCCCAGTCTACCAACGACGGGAGCATGAGTTTAACCATCACCTTTGAGCTGGGCACCAATTTGGATACGGCGCAGGTGTTGGTGCAAAACCGCGTGTCCATTGCGCTGGCCCGTTTGCCAGAGGAAGTTCGCCGCCGCGGTGTGACCACAAAGAAAAATTCCCCCGATTTGATGATGGTGGTGAATTTGTTTTCGGATGATGGCACGTTGGATCAAAAATTTATCGGAAACTATGCCACGCTCAGGATCAAAGATACCCTAGCCCGACTAAAGGGTGTGGGGGATTTGCGTGTGAATGGATCCAGTGATTATGCCATGCGGTTGTGGCTGGATCCGGATAAAATGGCGTCACGGGATATGGTTGTGGGGGATGTTTTGAGTGCCCTGAGGGGCCAAAACGTTCAGGTGCCAGCGGGAACCTTGGGCCAGCAACCGGTGACATCCCCCACCGCGTTTGAAATCAGTGTGCAAACCAAGGGGCGCCTGACCAAGCCCGAAGACTTTGAAACCATCATCGTCAAAACCGGCAAGAACGGCCAGCTGGTGCGTCTGAAAGACATAGGTCGCGTGGAGTTGGGGCTGGATAATTACAACACCCGCAGTTATTTGGGAAAAAAATCCGCTGTGGGGATTTTGGTGTATCAGTTGCCAGGGTCCAATGCCCTGGAAACCGCCGCATCCATCGAAAAGAAAATGGCCGAGCTGTCCAAGGATTTTCCCAAAGGGATGGCCTATGACGCGGTGTATAACCCCACCCAATTTGTATCCCAATCCATTGACGCCGTTTATCATACGTTTTTTGAGGCTATCGTTTTGGTGGTTTTGGTGATTTTGTTGTTTCTGCAAAACTGGCGGGCCGCGGTGATTCCCATTGTGGCCATTCCTTTGTCATTGATTGGGACGTTTTTGGTGATGAAGGGGCTGGGGTATTCCATCAACAACTTGTCATTGTTTGGGATGATCCTTGCCATCGGGATTGTGGTGGATGATGCCATTGTGGTGGTGGAAAATGTGGAGCGTTTGCTGGCCGAGGGGCTTTCCCCCCGAGAGGCCACCCGTCAAACCATGGACGAAGTGGGCACGGCGCTGGTGGCCATGGGGTTGGTTCTGGCGGCGGTGTTTGTGCCGGTGACGTTTATCAGTGGGATTTCTGGGCAGTTTTTCAAACAGTTTGCTGTGGTGATTGCGGTATCCACCATGTTTTCGGTGTTGGTTTCGCTGACGCTCAGTCCTGCTTTGGCCACGTTGTTGCTGCGGCCCTCTGCACACGGTCATGGCCATGAGGCGCGGGCCCCTGGCGTGTTGCCCAATCCGTTTGCGTGGCTGTGTTTTTATTTTAACCGGTTTATGGAGGCGTTGTCCCGACGTTATGGCAATACCGTGGCCCGTGTGACCCGTATCGGGGCCCTGATGCTGTTGATTTATGGCGCGTTCATGGGGGTGACGGTTTTGGGCTTTCGGGATGTTCCCACGGGATTTATTCCCCCTCAGGATCAGGGATATTTTATTGTGGCGGTTCAGTTGCCCCCTGGGGCGTCCATGGATCGCACGGATGCTGTTGTGCAACAGGTGATTGATCGTTTGCTGAAGGTTGATGGGATTAAAAATACGGTGTCCTTTGTGGGGTTTTCGGGGGCCACCTTTACCAATGCCACCAATGCGGGGGCGATTTTTACACCCCTGGAATCGTTTCCAGACCGTTTGGGTAAGGGTTTGACCTATAACGGCATTTTGGCCAACATGCGGGCCGCTGTGGCGGGAATTACTGATGGGAAAGTGGTGGTGATTACGCCCCCGCCGGTTCGGGGTATCGGAAACGGGGGCGGATTTAAGATGATGATTGAGGACAAGGGCGGATTTGGCCTGCAACCCTTGCTGGACGCGGTGGGGGAGATTTCCCGTCAAGGCAATGCATCGGGTACCGCCACCAGCGTGTTTAGTTTTGTGGAAAATGGCACCCCAAAGCTGTATCTGGACATTAACCGAGAGCGGGCGCAGCAGTTAAACGTGCCGATGGAGGCTGTTTTTCAGGCGTTGGGTGTTTATTTCGGGTCGTCGTATATTAACGATTTTAACTTTTTGGGGCGGACGTACCGCGTGACGGCGCAGGCCGAAAACCGCAGCCGTATGGAAAAAGAAGACATTGCCCGCATTCGTGTTCGCAGCACCAATGGGGATATGGTGCCGCTGGGAACGCTGCTGACCTTTCGGGATGAAACGGGGCCATCGCGGGTGCCCCGCTATAATCTATACCCTGCGGCGGAGATTTTTGGCGACACTGCCCCCGGCCACAGCACGGGGGAGGCCATCAAAACCATGGAGGATATCGCCGCCAAAGTCCTGCCCCAAGGGATGGGGTATGAATGGACGGAATTGGCCTTTCAACAAAAAAATGCGGGCAATTCCGGCAGCATTGCCTTTGTGATGGCGGTTGTGTTTGTGTTTTTGCTGCTGGCTGCCCTGTATGAAAGTTGGGTGTTGCCATTGTCCATTATTTTGATCGTGCCCATGTGTCTGTTTTCGGCCATTTCAGGAATTTGGCTGGCGAATATGGACAACAACATTTTAACCCAGATCGGTTTGGTGGTGTTGATTGGACTGGCGTGTAAAAACGCCATTTTGATTGTGGAGTTTGCCAAAGAGCGCGAAGAGAAAAACAAAGAGGACCCGTGGACTGGGGTGCGCGAGGCCGCCAAGCTGCGCCTGCGTCCCATTTTGATGACGGCCTTTGCCTTTATTTTGGGGGTTGTGCCGTTGGTGTTTGCCGAGGGTGCGGGGGCAGAAATGCGCCAAGCCCTTGGTGTGGCGGTGTTTTCGGGGATGCTGGGGGTCACGTTGTTTGGGTTGGTGTTTACGCCTGTTTTTTATGTATTGTGTCGCCGGATGAGTCTGTTCCTGCAGGCCCGTGTTATGAACAGAAAGGCGGCTGTATGAAGATCCTTTTGGCCCTGATGGTTGTTGTGTTGGCGGGGTGTTCGACCTTGGGGGCCCGTGATGGGGCTGTGGAAACGCCAGAGGTTAAGGGTACCTTGCTTCAGGAATCAGGCAAAGGGCGCTTTACCGCGGAACATCCTGTGTCTGCGTGGTGGAGGACATGGACGGACCCCGATTTGCATGATCTGGTGATTTTGGCCCTGAAAGATAACCCTGATATTGCCGTGGCGCTGGCCCGTGTGGAGGAAGCCCGCGCCGTGGTGCGGGATCGTCAGTTTGATTATCTGCCCAGCCCCGAGGGCGTGGCGCGGTTTGATCAACAACGCCTGAGCCGCGAGGGCCTGCAGGTCAGCAATGATCGCACCTCACGGACCTATCAGGCTGGTTTTGATGCCACGTGGGAAATGGATTTGTTTGGGCGGGTTTCTGAGGGGGTAAAGGCGGAAAAGGCCCGTCTGGCGTCCCGTCAGGCGGATTTGGCCGCGGCCTATACCACCGCGGCGGCCGAGGTGGCCCGCAGTTATATGGAACTGCGGGGATCCCAGCTGCGCTATGCCATTGCCAAGAAAAATGCGGATGCCCAGCAGAAAACCTTTGCATTAACCCAAAATCTGTTTGATGGGGGGCGGTCCAACGCGCTGGATTTGGAGAGGGCGCGGGCCCAGATGGAAACCACAAAGGCCCTGCTGCCCCTGTTGCAGGCCGATATTGCCGCCAACATCAACCGTTTGGGGATTTTGACGGGGCAAACGCCGGATGCGCTGCGGGGGCGTTTGTCAACGCTCAGGCCCCTGCCCTCTCTGCCGCCGCAGGTGGCCGTGGGTAAGGCCGAGGATGTTCTGCCCCGTCGCCCCGATGTGGCCGCCGCGCAGCAGGATTTTGTGGCCGCCAGCGCGGAATACAACATTGCCACCACAGATCTGTATCCCCAAATCACGTTGCAGGGGGCTGTTGGGTTTCTGTCCACCGATTTTGCCAGCTTGACCACGGGGGGCACGTCCACCTATGCCTTTGCGCCCATCATCCGGTGGCCGATTTTTGATTTGGGGCATGTTCAGGCCCGCATTGATGCCAGCGATGCGCTGGCCCAGCAAAAATTGGCGATGTTCCAAAAAACCGTTTTGGGTGCGTTAGAGGATATTGATACCGCCATGGTGCGGTTTTCGCGGGAGGAAGAGCGCCGCGCCCGTCTGTCCACAGCCGCGCGGGCCAATGCCAAGGCCGCGGGGTTGGCCGATGAACGCTATCGCGCCGGATTGGACAGTTTTCTGGATCTGCTGGATGCCCAGCAGCGACAGTTCGAATCCGAAGATCGTCTGGCCCAAAGCGAGGTGCAAAACGCCCTGTATCTGGTGGCGGTGTATAAAGCGCTGGGCGGGGGCTGGGATTTGGGGGAGAAGGCAGCGGAAAAACCCTGATGGTTGTTTCCCGTCCCGAGGGGGCCCTTTAGGGGGCCGGTCCTCGGGGGGGGGTATTAGGGATCCCGTCTCATCAGCTGAGAGCCATTTAGCCAATCAGCCAGTGGTAAATCCTTAAAGTTGATTATCCCAATTTCTACGCATTGTAACGTACCGTCGACTCTAAGCAGGGCAATAGCTCTGTCTGGGTCTTTCGTGTTGCAGAGAACCAGTCCGTTCTCTCTTTGTATCACCTCCAGTTTTGTGACTGGTTGTGAGAAAGCTGCGGGGGGGCAGCTAAGTAGTGAAGCGGCGGTGAGGGCCGCGATGAAGAGTTTTTTCATTGAAAAAACGAGTTGAAGAGATTTCATTATGCCGTGCCGTGCCGTGCCGTGTCAAGTGTTTTTTATTAAAAATTTTTGGCGAAATTTTTTTAAAAAAAATGTGTTGAAAATGATAGCTTATAGGATATATTTGGTTCATGATTAAAACAACCACAGGAAAAACCGCCGATCAGCAGCATGCTGTGTGGATGGCCAATCCCGATTATGCTAAGGCGTATCAGGATTTGGCCCCCGAATTTGATGTTGTGTCGGAATTGATCAAAGCCCGCATGCACGCCGGATTATCGCAGCGCGATGTTGCCGAGCGTATGAATACCCCACAATCCGTAGTGGCCCGCTTGGAGGGAGGGGGACAAAACGCCTCCCTAAAAACACTGCAACGGTATGCCCAGGCCACGGGAACCCGTTTAAAAATTTCGTTTGAAACACTCTGAGGTTTTCATGACCCTAAAAACCATCACCCCCCTAGAGGCCAAAGCGTGGCTGGATCGCAACGAAGCCGTGTTGCTGGATGTGCGCGAGGCCGCCGAATACAAAGCCACCCACATCAGGGGCAGTCATTTGATCCCGCTGGGCCAACTCAGCGCAGCGCGGTTGCCCCGTGGCCATCACAAAAAAATCCTGATTCACTGTCAAGCGGGCAAACGGGGGGAGCGTGCCTGTACATCCCTGTTGGCAGAGCAAAGCGATTTGGATGTTTATAACATTGAGGGGGGGCTGGATGCGTGGGCGGCGGCGGGCTTGCCCATAGAAACGGGCACGGTGTTGCCCCTGAATCGTCAGGTGCAGGTGGCGGTGGGCGTGTTGGTGGTGCTCTTCACGCTGGCGGGGTTTGGGGTGCATCCTTTGTTTCATGCCTTGGCCGGTTTGACGGGGTTGGGCCTGATCAATGCGGGCGTAACCGGATGGTGCGGTATGGCCATGCTGCTGGCCAAAATGCCGTGGAATCGGGATTAAACAATCACAATCCCATCACACCCCCCGCGCAGCAGCGTTAGCAAATCCCCGCGCTCTAACGCCACACATCCTGCCGTGGGCCGTCCATCGCTGTGGGGCAGGTGCACAAACAGGGCGCTGCCCGCGTGGGGGATGGCGGGGGCATCATTGTATCCCATGACGATGATCAGATCGTAACAGGCATCATCTCGCCATAACGCCTCTGCGCTGTGGGCGGTTGGCAAAAGAACAGGGCGGTTATAGGCCGGCGCCGCCGGATCATCACACCATCCGGTGTTCAGGGTGATGGGAAAGACGGGCAGAGGGGTTGCGGGGCGACCTTCCCGATCTGGCCGGTAATACACGGCCCGAAAGGGAAAGTGTCCCATGGGGGTGGCACCGTCCCCTTCCCGTTTGGCCCTTGTCACGCCGCCGCGTCCCACTGTGCAGGGAAAGGTATGGTTTTGAACATGCAGATGGGTATAGGGTGGGGGCAGGCAACAGGGGTTCTTGAGCATTGCGGCGGATTCCTTTAACACTAAACCGTGTATCGTTTGACAAAAGGCTTTCGCATGTCCCAAAAAATACGGGCGGATCAGCGTTTGGTGGCCCTGGGGCTGGCCGCATCCCGCACAGAGGCGCAGGGTAAAATTGCGTCAGGTTTGGTGTTTTGTCAAGGTCTGCCCCTGTCCAAGCCAGCAACCCTGGTGGATGTCAACGCCCATCTCACCTGCAAAGACCCAGAGGAAAAAACGTGGGTGTCCCGCGGGGGCAAAAAATTGGATCATGCGGTGAAAACCTTTGGGGTGGACCTTGGGGGGATGGTGGCGTTGGATGTGGGGGCCTCAACAGGGGGATTTACGGATGTTTTGTTGTTTTATGGGGCCGCGCGGGTGTACGCCGTGGATGTGGGGTATGGCCAGTTGGATCAACGCCTGCGCGAAGATCCCCGCGTTGTGGTGCATGAAAAAACCAACGCCCGAACCCTGAGCCGGCAACAGATTCCCGATCCCATCGATGTCATCGTGTGCGATGCCAGTTTTATTGGCCTGCGAAAAGTTCTGGCGGCCCCGCTGGCCTTGGCCCGCTCTGGGGCCATGCTGATGGCGTTGATTAAACCCCAGTTCGAGGCCGGCCGCCACGACATCGGCAACAAAGGCGTGGTGTCCGATCCCCAAATCCATCTGGACGTGTGCAATGGGGTGATGGCATGGTTACGGCATCAGGATTGGACCCCCCTGAACATCGTCGCCAGCCCGATTCGTGGCCCCGAAGGCAATCAAGAGTTCATTGTGTGGGCAAAATGCAACATTAAGTAGAATTGTTTTTAACAAACGCACCTTAGGGTTGTTGTTTACAGGAAGATGTGTTTTAGAAAAAATACTTCCTATGATTGCATGAGGTTTTCTATGTCACAACACAAAAGTTCCTTGGTTTGTCGCAACGTTGTGGTGAATGGTCATCGCACCAGCATCCGGCTGGAACCGACGTTATGGCAGGCCTTAGATTACATTTGCAAAAGTCGATCCTGTCACATCAATGACATTTGCAGCGAGGTTGCAGATATGCAGGTGGAGGGGGGATTTACATCCGCGGTTCGGACATTCGTTGTGTCTTCGCTGCTGGAGACGTCTCTGATTTTATCCCGCAAGATGACTAAAAAATCCTTGGGCGGGTTTGTGTCCATGCGGGCATAAAAGGAAAAACGGGGGCACCCGTGGATTACAGGGTGCCCTTTGTTGATGGCAAATCATTCAAACGTGCCGGATCCCGATAAAACGCCGTTTTCAGGGCTAAAGCCAGCGCTTTGTACGTCGATTCAACTTTGTGGTGGTTGTTCACCCCATACAGGTTTTCAACGTGCAGGGTGGTGCCAGAGCCCATGGCGAAGGCCTGAAACCATTCGCGGAACAGTTCTGTATCCATTTCCCCCAAACGGGGCTGAGAAAACGTCAGATGCCAGATCAAAAAAGGACGCCCCGACAAATCAAGGGCCACGCGGGTCAAGGTTTCATCCATGGGCACATAGGCATGGCCATAGCGTTGGATGCCCCGTTTGTCCCCTAAGGCCTGTTTTAGGGCGGATCCGATGGCCCATCCCGTGTCCTCAACCGTATGGTGGGCATCAATATGCAAATCTCCCTCGGCCAAACAGGTCAGATCCATCTGGCTGTGTTTGGCCAGTTGATCCAACATATGATCCAAAAATCCAATGCCGGTTTTGATCGTCCGCTGCCCCGTGCCGTCCAGCGTTAAGGTCACCTGAATTTTGGTTTCTTGGGTGATGCGTTCCAGTGTGGCTGTGCGTGGGGTCATGGGAATCGTTCCGTTATGATGTCAGGGCAATAAAAGAAATCTGGCGGCCTTCGGCATCCGCCGTGCCGGCATGGGTGGCCCGCCGGTGGCTGTAAAAATCAGGATGTGTATAGGTATTGATCCCCAGATCATGGACATGGACCACACCAGCATCCCTGAGTTGTCCCATAATCATGCCGGCCATATCAAACAGAAAACGGTTTTCGCGGGTGTCATCAATCTGGAAAAAAACGTCTGCGGCGGGGTAACGGTCTAAAAACCGCTGGCGAAAGGCATCATCGACCTGATAGCTTTCCTGACGAATGCAGGGCCCCAAAACAGCGTACAGGTGGGGGGGATTTCGGGTCATGGACGCCACGCAGCGTTCCACAATGTTCTGGTAAACGCCCGGCCACCCAGAATGAACGGCCCCGATGCGCCGTGTGTCATCCGCGTAAAACAGCACACATCCACAATCCGCCGTTTTGATCCCCAGCCCGATTTGGGGTGCGGCGGTGATCCAGCCATCGCCCTTGAGGCGTTCAGAGGGGGGGGCATCGACGGGATGAATCACATCCCCGTGCACTTGGTGTAACAGTACAAGATCCCCCAAGGCATGATGGTTGGCCATGGCCGCGGCAGAGGTGTCTCTGCCGCCAAATCCATGAACAACATGGGGAAACGGGTCAAATAAGGGGCTGGTTATGGGCATAGTCTTTTGAGACTATCACAGGCCTAAACATCGCGCAAATGATGTAAAAAGCGTGCGGTTAGTGTGTTTTGCTGATCGTATTCCTGATGCAGGGCCTCTAAAATAGCCTGGGCATTCTTGGGTTCTGGGGATTTATGCGCAACAAAGCGGATGCTTTTCATCAGATCTGAAAGGGTTTTTTCGTTGTCTTGGGCGTGCAGCTTTTTTTTCTGTTGGTTTTTTTTATACGATAAAAAATCAACAAGGGACGGCACCGTTACGGCGTGGGTGCCGTCGGTAAAAAACGATCTCATCAGATCTGCGTACATTGTCATGAAAAAAAATCACATCACCCAAACAAGAATGATACACAGAAAAAGTAAAAAACAGATTGACTTGGGGGCGTTTTAGGCCGCCAGGGCATCTCTCAGGGGCTCTAGAATGTCCAGCGCATCTTGCAGGGCGGCGATATCTTCGTGATTGTCAATATCCTCCAGCGTGTAGAGGATAAAATGCAAAAGGTTGTAGAGATTTTTGGCCACGTGGTCGCTTTGATCAATGCTTTCGGACAAACTGATCAGGGATCCCTTGGCAATGCCAATGGTGTAAAAAAATTGCCGCGTGTTGGCAACGGAACCATAATAAAGGGCCTTTTTTAAACAATCCAGCACATCATCAAACATCGCAATGACGTTGGACGTTTTCAGGGTTTCCATGGGTTTATAAGAGTACATAAGCAATCCTTGAATAACACGGTCTTGCCACAATGTTTGCAAAAGCTGTGCCAGAAATGGTACAAAGGCCTTTTGACATCAAACAGGATTGTCCCCATGATTGCCCATTTAAAAGGACGCGTTCACGCCCTGTCAGAGGATAACGTGGTCATTGATGTCTCTGGTGTGGGGTATCGTATTTTTTGCCCATCGCCGGTTTTGTCAAAATTGTCTGTGGGACAAAACGATGTTTTTTTGTTGACGGATTATGTTGTGCGCGAAGACGGCGTCAGCGTCTTTGGGTTTGACAATGCCCAGCAACAAACGTGGTTTCATTACCTCAGTCGTGTTCAGGGCGTTGGAAAAAAAATTGCCCTTGCTCTGCTTTCGGCCTTTGCGCCCGAGGATTTGCAAAGAATTGTTCAGGTGCAGGATCAGCGCAGCCTGACCCGCGCCGATGGTGTGGGGCCCAAACTGGCGGCGCGGATTGTCACCGAGCTGAAAGATGTTGTCGCCAAGGGGGCTTTGTTGGTTTCCGCCGCACCCAGTGGGGCCGGCGTTGTGTCTGCGGAGCAACAGGTGGAACAAGACGCCGTTTTGGCTTTGGAACAGTTGGGGTATAGCCGCGTGGACGCTTATGGCCTGTGTGAGCGGGCCCAAAAGGAAAATCCTGCGGCGGCCGACAGCACGCAAGATCTGATTCGTGCGGCCTTGCGGCAGGTGGCACGGGTTTAGAGGAAGAGGGTCGTATTGTTATGACGGATGCCCCCTTAAAAACCGGTGTTACCGTCATTAAACACCATATGGCGTCCCTGCCAGAAGCGCCTGGGGTTTACCGCATGCTGGCGGAGGATGAAACGGTCCTGTATGTGGGCAAAGCCAAGTCCCTGAAAAAACGGGTTGTGGCCTATACGCGGCCAGAGGCTTTGCCGATTCGTCTGCAACGCATGGTGGCCCTGACGCGGGCCATGGTTTTTGTTGTGACCGACAGCGAGCAAGAGGCTTTGCTGCTGGAAAGCAATCTGATTAAAAAACTCAAACCCCGCTATAACATTTTGCTGCGGGATGATAAGGCCTATCCGTATATTTTCATTCCCACAGACCACCCCTATCCCGCCATGGTGAAACATCGCGGGGCCCGTTCCCGATTGGGGCATTATTTTGGTCCCTTTGGATCGGCAGGGGCGGTGGATCAGACCATAGAGGCTTTGCAAAAAGCATTTTTGCTGCGTTCCTGCCAAGATCATGATTTTGCCCATCGCTCCCGCCCCTGCCTGCAGTATCAGATCAAACGATGCACGGCCCCCTGTGTGGGGTATATTTCCAAAGAGGCCTACGCGGACCAAGTGTCTGATGCTGTGGATTTTCTGAAGGGAAAAAATGCTGAGATTCAAAAAAAACTCTCAGAAAACATGTTTGCCGCCAGTGATGCCCAAGATTTTGAAATGGCGGCGCTGTATCGGGATCGGATTGCCAGCCTGAGCCGCATTCAGCAGCACCAGAATGTCCACACCGCGGCCCTGGGGGATGCGGATATTTTGGCCATGGCCCGCGGGGCTGGCAAAACGTGCATTCAAATTTTTTTCTTTCGGGGGGGCAGTCATTACGGAAACCGTGTGTTTTTTCCCAAACATGGGGAAGACAGCGACGATGCCACCATGATGGCGGCTTTCTTGGCCCAGTTTTATACGGGCGTTGTGCCACCGTCAGAGATTTTGGTGTCTGTTTTGCCCAAAGATCAAAAGGTTTTACAGGACATGCTGCACCAGTGCGCGGGGCATGCGGTGTCGATTGTTTGTCCCAAGCGCGGGGAAAAGGAAAAAATTGTCGCCGCCTGTTTAAAAAATGCAGAGGCGGCCTTGGCCCGTGATCTTTCCCAAGTGGCCCATCATCAGGATATGCTGGCCCGTATTGGACAGGTGTTTGAGTTACCCTGTTTGCCCCAGCGTATCGAGCTGTATGATAACAGCCACATTCAGGGGGCTTATGCCTTGGGGGCCATGGTGGTGGTGGGGCCTTCGGGTTTGGAGACGTCAGCGTATCGAACCTATAAAATGAACGTTCAGGATCTGGATACGCGGGATGATTATGCCATGATGCGTCAAATGCTGCATCGCCGATTAACGGGCAACCAGCCTTTGCCGGATTTGATGATTATTGATGGGGGGCTGGGGCAACTGAGCGCGGTTTTGGAGGTTTTTGTCAAACACGCGGTGGATATACCCGTGGTGGCCATGGCCAAGGGGCCGGATCGCAACGCGGGGCGGGAGGTTTTTTATCAGCCAGATAAACCCCCCTTGAGCTTGGATCCCAGAGATCCTGTTTTGTACGATCTGCAGCGTTTGAGGGACGAGGTTCACCGGTTTGCCATAACACGTCACCGCAAGCGCCGTGAAAAATCCCTTCGTGAGAGCGCCTTGGATGATATCGCCGGTGTGGGGCCCAGCCGCAAGCGGGCTTTGCTTTCCCATTTTGGCAGCGCGGATGCCGTGAAGCGGGCATCTTTACAAGACCTAGAGCGGGCCCCCACCATCAGCAAAGCGCTGGCGAAAAAGATTTTTGAGGGGTTTCAGCCTTCGTAGGGGTTTTCTTTAGCGAAAGAACGCATGAATCGCGTCAATCGTGGCTTCGGATGCGATATAAATAAAATAGGTGGCTGCAATGGATGCCGCCATACCAAGAAGCAGAACAAGGCCATCTCTTTCGATCAGGCTGATGGACAATAGGGCAATGGCCCATCCAGGGGGCATGTTGCCCACAATGGGAATGGGCAACAACAAAATAAAGGCCATGACAAAGATGACCAGCGCCGTAAAAATCCGCATGGCATGATTGTTCAGACAGTGATAGCGGGGGCGGATAAATTTTTCCAATTTGCGCAGTCTGGGGATGGCTTTTTGGGAAATTTCCAAAAGTTTCATGCGGGGCAAGGGGCGATTGCGAACGGCCCGCGGCAGCCAAGGGGTTGTCTGACCAAGGGCCATTTGCAGGGCCATGATCATGATCATCACCCCCGTCACACCAGCCACACCAGGAACCATGGGGATACAGTTGGGCAAAACCCACAGCAGCATGCCCAGTCCATAAACTCTATCGCCCAAACTATCCAGAAAGCTTTGGATGGTAATGGTTTGGTGGTGATCCCGATCCAAAACGTTAATGATCAGCTCCGATGTGCGCAGGGAAATTTTTGTGTCAGAAGCATCGGTCATAACGGCCTGCTGAGGGTTAAGTCTGTACCCCAGAGTATACGGAAAAGCTGAGGCCCCTGCAACGGGCAACTTCACACGTGGAAGGATTCCCCGCAGCCACATTTCCCCTTTTCGTTGGGATTGCGGAAAATAAAGCCCGAGGCGGTGTCGGTTTCCTCAAAATCCATCTCTGTACCCAGCACGTACATCAGGGCCTTGGGGTCAATCAGCAACAGCAAATCATCCATGACCACTTTTTCGTCAAAAGGCTGGGTGTCATAGGCATAAGAGAGTTTATAGCGCAGGCCCGAGCAGCCCTTGGTTTCCAAACCAATACGCAGGCCCAGAGGGGCATCGCCCTCCTTCGCATGCATCAGATGCAAAACCCGACGTTTGGCACTGTCTGTGATGGTGATGGGGGATCGCATATCAGGCCGCCGGTGCCTCTGAGGCTGTTTTTTGGGATTGTTTTTGTTTGTAATCGGCAATGGCGGCCTTGATGGCATCCTCCGCCAGAATGGAGCAATGAATTTTCACAGGGGGCAGGGCCAGATGGTTGGCAATGTCCGTGTTTTTCAGATTTTCAGCTTCGCTTAGGTTTTTCCCCTTTAACCACTGGGTGGCCAAGCTGCTGGAGGCAATGGCAGACCCGCACCCGAAGGTTTTGAATTTGGCATCCTCAATCACCCCATCATCGTTGACGCGGATTTGCAGTTTCATAACGTCACCGCAGGCGGGCGCCCCGACGAGGCCCGTACCAACGTGGTCATCCATTTTATCCAAAGACCCTACGTTGCGGGGGTTGTTGTAGTGATCCAGAAGTTGGTTGCTGTAAGCCATGATAAAAACTCCGTTTTTTTGTGAGTGGTAAATGGTGAATGGTGAGTAGTGAGTCGTGAGTGGTTTAGTCGTTAGGGTTTGTTTTTGAGTGACGTGCGTAACGCGCGAAGGCTTTTATGAAGAGAATCGATGAGAGATTTTAGGGGGTTTGCTTGTTGTTCGTTGGTAAAATTCAGGGTTTCTGACAAAAGGAGTTGCGTTTCAAGTTCATTAAGGGATCCTATGGAAATACTGATAAAGTTTATAAAATCGTCTGTACTGTGCCGTGTATGGCCTTCCGCGATGTTAGAGGGGATAGACACAGCTGCACGGCGCATCTGAGAAGTTAACCCATACTTTTCTTCTTGGGGAAAAGACACCGTAATTTGATAAATCATTTTGGCTAAAGCCATAGCGTCCTGCCAAACCCGTAATTCTTTAAAGTTATGAATCATTTCTCTACTCCCCACTCCCTACTCCCCACTCACCATCAATGTCCTGTCCATTGAATGGTGCGCAGATCAATGCCTTCTTCTTTGACCATTTCCCACAGGGGGGACATGGCGCGTAATTTGGTGACGGCGGCGATGAGCGAGGCCGCGGCCTGACGCACTTCGTCTTCTGTGGTAAAGCGGCCAAAGCCGATGCGCAAACTGGTATGGGCCAGCTCTTCCTCCACACCCAAGGCCCGAAGCACATAAGAGGGCTCTAAAGAGGCGGAGGTGCAGGCGGACCCCGAAGACACCGCAAGGTCCTTAATGGACATCATGAGGGATTCCCCCTCAACAAAGGCAAAGCTGATGTTGAGGTTGCTTGGGATACGGCTTTGTTTATCACCATTGATGTGAAGGTCTGTTAATGCATCGCTTAAAAGGATCAGAAAAAGATCACGGTAAGACGTGAGGCGGGTATTTTCCTCGGTCATTTCGGTTTTGGCCAGACGGCATGCCTCCCCCAAACCAACACAAAGGGGTGTGGGCAGGGTTCCTGAGCGCATGCCCCGCTCTTGCCCGCCGCCGTGAATAATGGCGGAAAGACGAACCCGTGGATTGCGGCGACGTACGTACAGGGCGCCGATGCCTTTGGGTCCATAGAGCTTGTGGCCCGATACACTGAGCAGATCAATGTTCAAGGCCTCAACATCCAGGGGAATTTTTCCCGCCGCTTGAGCCGCATCGGTATGAAAGAAAACCCCGCGCTCTCGGCACAGCTTTCCTATCTCGGCCAAGGGTTGGATCACCCCAATTTCATTGTTCACCGCCATAATGGACACAATGGCCGTTTGGTCCGTTAAGGATTGCGCCAGCAGGTCAAGGTCGATCAGGCCGTTTGGCATCACGGGCAGATAGGTGACTTTAAATCCCTCTTCCTCCAAATGGCGGCAGGCATCCAGAACACATTTGTGTTCGGTGACGCAGGTCACAATATGATTTTTTTTGCCCTTGTAAAAAGTGGCCACGCCCTTAAGCGCCAAGTTGTTGGATTCGGTGGCGCCAGAGGTGAAAATGATATCTTTGGCATCGGCGCCGATGAGGGCAGCGATCTGCTCTCGGGCGATCAGGGTGGCCTCTTCGGCCTCCCACCCATATTCATGATTGCGGGAATGGGGATTGCCAAATTTTTCGGTAAACCAAGGAATCATGGCCTCAACCACTCTGGGGTCGCAGGGGGTCGTGGCCTGATAGTCCATATAAATGGGTCTTTGGCGGGGGGCGGCGGTGGGGAGCGTGTAAATGTTATTCATAAGAATGTTTAAGCAACCTTTTGAAGATGATTGGTTTTTTGAATTAAAGATAACCAAGATTGTGAAAACATTTTAAAATCTTGGGCTGTGGTGGCATGGCCGCTGCTGATGCGCACGGCGCAGGCAGCATGGTTTTGGGAAAAGCCCATGGCGCTTAGAACCGGAGAGGGCGTGATTTTCCCCGATGAACACGCCGCCCCCGAAGAAACAGACATCCCCGCCAGATCAAAATGAATGATCTGCGTTTCCGCCGGCACGTCAGGCATGATGACGCACGTGGTGCTCGGAAGGCGCGGTGTGGTTTCCCCCACGATGATGCCGCCGCACTCTTTCAGTGTGGTTTCCATGGCATCGTGAAGGGGTCTCAGATGGCTTTGATCGGATAGAACGTCACAAAGGGCGGTGAGGCCCGCAAGGGCAACAGTGTTTTCGGTGCCGGCGCGGCGGCGGTGTTCTTGGCTGCCCCCAAACATCAGGGGATCAAGGCATTCTGCGCATCGCGAAACAATGGCGCCTATCCCCTTGGGCCCCCCGACTTTGTGAAAGGCAACGGTGGCGAAGTCACAATAGGGCAAAATGTCATCCAGAGACATTTTTCCAAAGGCCTGAACCATATCGCAGTGCAGAGAAACGCCGGCGTTGTAGGCCAGATTGGCAATCTCGTCCATGGGCTGAATCACGCCTGTTTCATTGTTGGCCACCATGATGGAAATCAGGGCGGGCTTGTGCGTATCAATTAACCCTTTCAGGGCGGCCATATCCACAAGGCCTTCGGTGTTCACAGGGATGGTGCCGGCGATATGGGGATTGTTCATCACCGAGGCATGTTCCACCGCGCTGCATAAAATCGTTTGCCCCGCGAAGGTATTGAGGATGGTGGCGTTGGCTTCACTGCCCCCGCTGGTGAAAACGATTTGTCCGGTTTTGATGTTCAGCCTTTTGGCGAGGGTTTCACGGGCCGCCGTGACAATACGCTTGGCGGCCACGCCATCACGGTGGACGGACGAGGGATTACCGAAAAGGTCCATCGCCTGCATCATCGCCTCTTTAACGGCGGGACGCAGGGGGCTGGTGGCGTTATAATCCAGATAAATCCGTGTCATGACACCCTCACCTGCTTTTCAGGTGTGGATGGGGTCAGGCGTTTGTCACACACATCCGACAGCGTCACGGTGGCCAGAAAAGTATAGATGTTGGACCCAAGCGCTGCCCACAAATCGTGGGTCAGACATTTGGCGTTTTCTTTCATGCATCCCCGTCCAGAATGGCAACGGGTGATGGTGATGGGCTCGTCAACGGCGGTGATAATATCAGCAATAATCGTGTTTTCAGGAGGTTGGCGCAATTGATAGCCCCCGCCTGGCCCCCGCGTGCTTTGCACAATGCCGGCGCGTCTGAGTTTGGCAAAAAGTTGTTCCAAATAGGGCAGAGAAATGGCCTGACGTTCCGAAATATCCTTCAGCGTCACGGGCTGAGGACCCGATTGTACCAAATCGACGCAGGACATCACCGCATAACGACCTTGGGTATTTAATTTCATTGCCTTAAATCCTGAGGATATGGTACAGAGTTGCTGAATCGTTTGTTACTCTACAGTACCTTAGTAAAACAGTCAACAATTATGCCTGAAATTATGATCAGTGGTCCTGCGGGCCGCTTAGAGTCCCGTTATCATCCCCCCAAGGTTTCTGGGGCTCCCATGGCTCTGATTTTGCACCCTCATCCGAATCCTGAGGGGGAAATGATGCATCGGGGCACCATGAACAACAAGGTGACGTACGCTTTGTTTCATACCTTGGCCAAAGCGGGCTATGCCACCTTGCGCTTTAATTTTCGCGGCGTTGGAAAATCCCAGGGAACCTATGATAAAGGTGAAGGGGAATTGGCCGATGCGGCGGCCGCCATGGATTGGCTGCAGTCCCAAAATGCTGAGGCCAAATATGCCGTGGTGGCGGGGTTTTCCTTTGGATCTTGGATTGCCATGCAGCTGCTGATGCGCCGTCCTGAAATTTATCGGTTTATTGCCGTGGCCCCGCCGGCCAACAAGTATGATTTTACGTTTTTGGCCCCCTGCCCGTCCTCTGGCATGATGTTGCTGGGGGATCAGGACGATATTGTTACGGAATCCAGTGTGCGCCAGCTGGCCACAAAATTGTCCCGTCAAAAGGGGATTAAGGTTGACTATCGCCTGCTGTCTGGTGTGGATCATTATTTCACCAACCGTCTGGACGATTTGGTGTATAACGTCAGCGATTATTTAGAAACCATTGGTTAGGGACCTTTTCCATGACATCCGCTTTTGCCCAGACATCCACTGTATTTCCATCCTCTTCCCCCGCTCCTGCGGGCACGCATCAAGAGGGTTTGGCGAGTTTTATTCCTTTGTTAATTATTTTCGGGGTCTTTTGGCTGTTGGTCATTCGTCCCCAAAGCAGACGGATGAAGGATCAAAGAGTGATGATTCAAAACCTGAAGCGTGGCGATGAAATCGTCACCTCCGGCGGGATTATCGGCAAGATTGATCGTGTTGTTGATGAAGGTGAAGTCACGGTGAAAATCGCCGATGGCATCACCGTGCGTTTGGCCCGTCAAAGTGTGGCGGCGTTGTTGAGCAAGCCTGAACCTGTGAACGAAAACAGCCCCCCGTCAGGTTTTGGCAAAAAGCTCACCAAAACCAAAAAAGAAAAAAAGGCGTTGCAGGACACCCTTGAGGACCAAGGGGAAGAGCTCTCCGCTGATCAAGAGAAAGCCACACGGAAAGTCGTTGACTGATGTTGTATCCTAAAAAGTCCACGTATCTTTTTTGTTTTTTGATGGTGCTCCTTGGCCTTTGCGTGGCATTGCCCAGTGCGTTGAGCGCTTCACAGCGGCAGTCGTTGCCCTCGTGGTTTCCCTCTCAGACCGTCAACTTGGGGCTGGATTTGCAGGGCGGGGTGTATGTGCTGTTGCAGGCCAATATGGAAGAGGCCAAACAGTCTCTTTGGCAGGATATTCGATCAGGCGCGGCGGCGGCTTTGCGGGAAGCCGGAACCTTTCCCCTATCTGTTGTGGGGGGGGATAAGGGCCTGACGTTTACCTTTGAGGACAAAGCCCCCATGGAAAAAATCACGGAAACCATCCGCGGTGTTGCGGGCAATGATTACGCGGTAAAAGCGGATCAGGGCGTGGTGCGCGTATCGCTGAGCGAAACGGGCGAAAAAACATTCGAAAAAGACATGATGCAAAAGGCCCTGGATACCCTGCGGGTGCGGCTGAATGAAACGGGTTTGAAAGAGCCCTCGGTCCAGCAGCAGGGCAAAGATTTAATCAACGTGCAGTTTCCCGGGGTGGATGATCCCAGCCGGATCAAGGACATTTTGGGCCGCACGGCCAAGCTGTCATTTCATTTGGTGGATGAGACGCTGAGTCAAACCTATAACCAATCCATTCGCCTGCCCGCATCAAAAATGGCCCTGTCCATGAAACCGGAAGGCGATGCCATGCCCATGGTTCTGGTGTTAGAGCGCCGCGCCATGGTGACGGGGGAAATGTTATCCTCGGCCTCCACCAGTTTTCAGGACGGTTTGCCTGTGGTGGCCATTCGGTTTAATACCGTGGGGGCCAAGCGCTTTGGGCAGGCCACGGCAGAAAATGTCAACCGTCGCTTTGCCATTGTTTTGGATCAAGAGATCATCAGTGCCCCAGTCATTCGGGATGCTATTCCTGGGGGGAATGCGGTGATTTCCGGTGGGTTTACGGCGGAAAGCGCGGGGGATCTGGCCCTGTTGCTGCGCTCCGGATCCTTGCCCGTCACGTTAAAGGTGATTGAAGAGCGCACCGTTGGGGCCAGCCTAGGCGCCGATGCCATTCGGCTGGGTCAGCAGGCCAGTGTGATTGGCCTGATTGTGGTGATGCTGATCATGATCGTCCTTTACGGTTTGTTTGGGATTTACGTGGCGCTGGCTTTGGTGATCAATATGGTTCTGCTGATGGCGGCTCTGGTGATGGCGCAGGCCACCCTGACGTTGCCTGGGATTGCGGGGATTATTTTGACCCTGGGGATGGCGGTGGATACCAACATTTTGATTTTTGAGAGGATTCGGGAAGAGTGTCTGGGCGGTCTGTCGCTGGGCCAATCATTGTCTCAGGGGTATCATCATGCCATGACCACCATTATTGATGCCAACATGACGACGTTTATTTCATCGGCCGTTTTGCTGATGTTTGGAACGGGGCCCATTAAGGGCTTTGCAACGACGCTGATTTTTGGGTTGGTGACGTCACTATTTACGGGTGTGGTTTTGACCCGTTTGATGATTGTGCGCTGGTATCGCCGTCAGGGAAAACAGGTCAGACTGCCCATTTTGGCCCCTGTTCATGGAAAAACCGGACAAAAACCCGCATAATGATTTCGGTATACAAACAAAAAGGCCCCCCGAAGGGGGCCTTTCGTCGTTCACACACTTTAGAATGCACCTTTAGAAAGGGAGGGTTTAAGCCCGCTTCTTCTTTTTTGGCGTTTCAGAGATATTGAACTGGGACAACATCTGTTGCAAGGTTGCGGCCTGATCCGAAAGTGAGCGGACGGATGATGTCACTTCCTCTACCAACGCTGCGTTTTGCTGGGTGGATCGGTCGATGCTGTTGATGGCAGAGCCGACTTCTTCCACACCGGCAGCCTGCTGTTCGCTGGTGGCGCTGATGGTGCTGATCATCCCTTCGACAGACTGGACTTTGTTGACGATTTCCTCCAGACGTTTGGCGGATTGCGTCACGATTTCAACCCCTTCGTCAACGCGGTGGGTGCTGTCCTCAATCAAGGTTTTGATTTCTGAAGAGGATTGGGCACTGCGTTGGGCCAAACTGCGCACTTCGCTGGCCACCACGGCAAAGCCTTTACCGGCTTCCCCGACACGGGCGGCCTCGACAGCGGCATTCAGAGCCAGCAAGTTGGTTTGAAACGCAATTTCGTCAATCACGGTCACGATATCCTTAATTTTGGTTGAGGATTCATGAATCCGCTTCATGGCAACGGCCGCTTCGGAAACGATGCGTTCCCCTTCTTTGGCCGCTTCGCTGGTTTCAATGACCGAGGTGCGGGCCTGGGCTGCAACCCCAAGGTTTTGACGGATGGATTCGATCAACTCTTGGGAAGATGCGGATGTTTCCTCAACCGCCGCCGCCTGTTGTTCGGTACGAGACGCCAGATCATCACTTCCGGTTGCCAGCTCAGCCGAGGCACTGCTGACCACCATACCCAATTCATCAAGCTGAATCATAATGTTGCGCAGTTTGGTCACCATGGTGTTGATGTTGCTTTGTAACTCCGCAAACGCCCCGCTGTAATTGCCATCCATTTCACGGGTTAAATCCCCATCGGCAACGGATTGCATCACATCTTTGACCTCAACCAATGTTTTGTCCACGGTGCAGATGACCGAGTTCAATCCTTCGCTAAGGATGCGAACGAAGCCGTCTTTCCCCTCTAGGTTGATGGTTTGGCTGAAATCTCCGCTGGCCGCATACTCCACAATTTTGGCAATTTCAGATTCTACGATCAGGTTATCGGTACGATCGTTCCACTCTAAAATGGTTCCCAAACGCTCGCTTCCGTTCACGATGGGTGCCAGACTGATGGTAAAGGTATGACCATTGATCAGCAGTTCTGTTTTGCCGCCATTTTCGGATTTTGACAGAGATACCTTCACCCCTGTTTGAAAGTCCTCGAACGCTGCCACGGGGGTGCCAATCATAGAGGCAGGGTTAAAGTCCGGCATAACCGATTTGAAGTAAACCCCTTTTTGGTTAAACAATTGTGAGGCTTGTCGGTTCATTTGGGCGATACGTCCCTCAGGATCCACAATCATCACGGGGGTTGAGGCATTCAGCAGTCCTGCTTTCATCTGGTAGGCGCTGATGGTGGCGTCTTTCAGGGCACTTCCGGCCCGCTCCAGCTCACCCACTTCATCACGGCGTCCCGAATCCACAATGGTTAAACCTTGAGTTTTTCCCGAAGCCAAGGCGGTCATGTTGTGGGCCAAATTCTGAATGGGGCGTGAAAAACGACCCGCATACCAGTACACAAACCCACCCAGCACACTCAACATGGCCAAAATCGTCAGGGTAGTATCCCGAATGAGGTCTTTGTTGCCTGCATAAACCTCTTCTTGGTCGATCATGCTGATTACAGTGTAGGGACTGCCGTGAAAATCAAATTTGTAATGAATTGCCAGACGATCTTTGCCGTTCCATTCCATTTGACGGGAACCGTTGCCTTCGGAAAGGGCTGTTTTTAAGAAATCGGCATCAAACGTAAGGTTTGGAAATTGATCAGGGCCGTGAAACCGTGTTTCGGTGATCACTTTGTTTTGACCGTTGATCAAAAAGGCTTCACCAGTTTCCCCCAGACCGTTTGCATCTTTCATTTTCTCGGTCATCACGCCCAGCGGCATTTGAATGGCCAGAACCCCGACGGTTTGTCCATTGCTATCCAACACAGGAATCCCAATAAAACTGGCAGGGACATTGTTGCTGGGTTGATAAGGAGCAAAATCGAAAAAATGAATCTCACCGTCCTTGGCCGCAATGGTATCACGGAACATTTTGCCTAAATCGGTGTCTTTCCAAGGGCCTGATAGCAGGTTTGTGGCAAAATCAAGCTCTTTAAAAACGGTGTAAACAAGATTGCCATTTTTATCGAACAAAAACATATCATAATACTGATTTTGCTGCAAAACAGTACGAAAATAGGGGTGATATTTTTTGTGAAGCTGGTGATAGGTCAGATCCCCCTCAGCAAAATCCAGACGTTCTTTTTGACCTGTGGGGTTGGGATTGTTGGTGATGTAGGCATCTTGCAGCGTTTCGCTGGGATTTCCGGGAATCTGGTACCAGGCTGCGGAAAAATCCTCAATCGCTTGCTGTGTTAAAGGACTGGCGGAAATGCTGCGCAAATTGGCATCAATGGTGTTTAAATAAGAGGATAGATTGTCTTCCTTTAAATGGGTCACAACATCAAGACGCTGATGGAATTGATCATAAGCATGTTGAGACGCAATGTAGGTTGAGACCCCCAGCTGAATGGCCGATGCTACGACAACAATCGTCGTAATCAGCAATGTAAGTTTCCAAGTGATTTTCATGGTGCATCCTATGGTAGAAAGTTTATAACTTTTCCCATAATGCGCGAGAGTGTTTGAAAAAGCGTTAAGGTCAAAAAGAAACTTTTAAAAACCAAGGTCCGTATACACCCGTGACAGGGTTTCAGGTGGATCGCCGCTGCAGCTCCGCCACAATGTCATCGGGATGAATGCCCTGATTCAGACATAGCACCATGATATGATAAAATAAGTCGGCCAGTTCATAAATCGTGGCGGCTTTGTCCTGTTGAACAGCGGCCAGGGCGACTTCCAATCCCTCTTCCCCCACTTTCTGGGCAATTTTGGGTGTGCCACTGGCCAGCAGGCGGGCGGTGTAGGAGGTTTCGGGGTCCCCTCCCCGCTTGGTGGCCAAGATTTGGTAGAGATCATCAAGAAAAGTTTGCAAAGGCATAGGACTTGTCAACATCAAGGGGATATGGCAAAAAACAAGGGCATTTTATAGGATATCTGAGATCAACACAATGGCCGGTCATTCCCAGTTTAAAAACATTATGCACCGCAAAGGGGCCCAAGATGCCAAGCGCGGGAAAGTGTTTACCAAGTTAATCAAAGAAATCACCGTGGCGGCCAAGCAAGGGGATCCTGACCCGTCTAAAAATCCCCGCTTGCGGGCCGCCTTGGCCGAGGCGCGGGGTCACAACATGCCCAAAGACAATATTGATCGCGCCATTAAGCGGGCTGCGGAGGTGGGTGTGGGGGATGATTATGTCAGCATTCGCTACGAAGGGTACGGCCCCAAAGGATCGGCGGTGATTGTGGAAACCCTAACAGATAACCGCAATCGTACGGCGTCAGAGGTTCGGGCGGCCTTTACCAAATATAACGGCAGTCTGGGGGAAACCGGATCGGTGAGTTTTCTGTTTTCCTATGTGGGGGAGATTGTGTATCCCGAAACCATCGCCCCCTTTGATCCCATGTTTGAGGCGGCCGTTGAAGCCGGCGCCGAAAATTTGGAAGCCCACGACGGCCATTATCTGATCAGCACCCACGCCGATGATTTGCATCACGTGGCCTCTGCGTTAAGTGTTCCCTACGGCGATCCTTTGCAGGCCAAGCGCATTTGGGTGCCCGAGGCCTTGCTGACGCTACCCCCAGACGATGCCGCTATGCTGGCGAAACTGATTGATGTTTTAGAAGATAACGATGATGTGCAAACGGTTTATACCAATGTTGCCCTGCCTGCCCAAGGGGATGAGGTCTGATGTTGCTGGCCGTTGATGTTGGCAATTCCCACACGGTGTTTGCGCTGTGTCAGGGGCACGAAATTCGGGCCCACGTGCGTATTCCCACAGACACACGCACCACGGCGGATGTATTATGGGGCACCCTGTCGGGGATTTTGGCCCTGAAAGGGTTTTCCCTGGGGGATGTGACCCGTGTGGTGGTGTGTTCTGTTGTGCCGGCCTATGACCGTGTGCTGGCAGAGATGGTGGATGCCTTTTGCCCCCATTCCGCCCACTTTTTAACGGCGCAGGACGTGGGCCTACCCATTGATTTGCCCCATCCGGAAACGGTGGGGATGGATCGGTTGGTGAATGCGGCGGCGGCTATGGCCCTTTACGGCGCCCCTGTGATTGTGATTGATTTTGGCACGGCCACCACCTTTGATGTGGTGACGGCGGCGGGATGTTATGCGGGGGGCCTGATTGCCCCAGGGCCAGAGGTTTCTTTGCGGGCTTTGGCACAGGCCGCGGCAAAATTACCTATGATTTCTTTGGCCCCCCCGCCCAAGGTTCTGGGAAAAACCACGCAGGATGCCATGCAGTCAGGCCTTTATTATGGCTATCTTTCCATGATCGAGGGATTGCTGTTTCGCCTGAAAGCTGAAGTTTTTCCGGATGTCGATCCGGCCGTCATCGCCACAGGCGGCATTGCCCCCCTGTTTGCCCCCGCCCTGAAGATCCCCAGTGTTGCCGATTTAACCATTCAGGGGATCCTGAAAACGGTGGGGGCCAGCGTTTGACCGCTGACCCCCCTTCCCTTTTGGCAATGTTCAAAGAAGCGTGATTAGTTTCTTTGATTCCCAAACAGACGCAGCATGGCCAGAAACATGTTGATAAAGTCCAGATACAGGGTCAGAGCGCCGGCAACGGAGAGTTTTTGAAGACCCTCGTGTCCCACACCGCTGTAGTACAAGTTCCGAATTTTTTGGGTGTCATAGGCGGTGAGTCCTGTAAAGATTACTAGAACAATCGCGTTGATGGCCATGGATGGAAAAGTGATTTTGAAAATAAGGGCGTTAATCAGAGAGCCGATAATCAAAACCCAAAGACCCACGATCAAAAAGGTGCCCATGGACGTCAGGTCACGTTTTGTCGTGTACCCATAAAGGCTGAGGCCCCCGAAAAGGGCGGCTGTCATAACAAAAGCCCGTGCGACGCTTTCGCCTGTGTATACAAACAGATACATGGAGGTCATGACCCCAAAAAGAGCGGCAAACCCGTAAAAATAAAGCTGAAGACCAGTATAGGACAAGCGGTTCATCACAAAGCTAAACCCAATAGCCATGCCGAACATTATTAGATTTAAAATCAGTTGATTGTTTAAGATGAACATGACAGCGGGCTGTGACTGGGCGGTGAAATAAGCCACCAGAGCGGTCAGCAGCAATCCCACAAACATATTGTTGTAAACACGAATCATATAGGCCCGCAGACCGGGGTCCACCTGAACCTCGGCGCGGCCAGAGGAAGAAATGACTTTTTCATTCAGCATAGAGCAATCTCCAAGGTTTTTTTCAGTCTATAGGTTTCCTATAGTCTAGTTACTGTATCAATCTTGATGAAAATAGTCAACTTTTTTTGGACACTTTAGACCCTTACGCGCATATCATCAGGCGCATGGACCACCCCCACCAAGCTGTTGGCGTATCCCCCTGTGATGTGGACGGTTTGAAGGGTGCCAAGCCACGTTTCGGGTCCCTGCACCAGAACCGATTGCATCTGGGGGCTGCGCCCCATAAGCTGTCCTGCCTTTTTTCCCCGCGATTCCAGCAAAACAGGCAGGGTTTGACCGATGCTGACCTGATTAAAGGCCTGTTGGCCGTCCCCGATAAGGGCCTGCAAACGATGAAGCCTCTCCCGCTTGATGTCCTCAGGCACCTGCAGGGGCTCCAGCGCTGCCGGTGTCCCCGGGCGCGGACTATAGGCAAAGGAATAGGCCTGTGCGTACCCAACGGCCTTGACCAAGGCAAGGGTGTCTTCAAAATCAGCCTCAGTTTCCCCAGGAAAACCAACAATAAAATCAGAAGAAAACCCGATATCGGGGCGGGCCTGCCGCAGGCGCTCTATGATGGAGAGATAGTCTTCCCGTGTGTGCTTACGGTTCATGGCCCGCAAAATTTTGTCCGATCCTGATTGCACGGGCAGATGCAAAAAGGGCATTAAGACCCTGAGGTCTCTGTGCGCCGCCAGCAAATCATCGTCAACATCGCGGGGATGGGATGTGGTGTAGCGAATGCGTTGCAATTTGGGCAGTTCTGCCAAGGCAAAGAGCAGTTTTCCCAGCCCCCAAACCGTTCCATCAGGGCCCTGTCCGTGATAGGCATTGACGTTCTGCCCCAAAAGGGTGATTTCCAAAACACCCTGATTGAGGGCTTTTTCAACTTCCTCAAGAATCTCAACCACCGATCGGGAATATTCCGCGCCCCGTGTGTAGGGGACAACACAAAAGGAACAGAATTTATCGCATCCTTCTTGAATGGTGACAAAGGCGCTGGCCCGACCATGGGCCACATCGGGCATGGCGGCATCGAATTTGGTGACCTCAGGAAAATCCGTCATCAAAGCCGTGCCTTTTTGGCGCAGGACCTTGGTGATCAGCTCTGGCAGGTGATGATAGGACTGAGGGCCAACGATCATATCCACAAAGGGGGCGCGACGGGCCATTTCCTCGCCCTCCGCCTGTGCCACGCATCCCGCCACGGCAATCAACGTGTCGGATCCCTGTTTGCGGCGCCGATTGCGGATGGTTTTGATGCGACCCAATTCGGAATAGACTTTTTCTGCGGCTTTTTCCCGAATGTGGCATGTGTTCAGCAGCACCAAATCAGCCTGCTGCATGTCATCCGTTTCCTCGAAATGCAATGGCTTCAGCAGGGCCGCCATGCGCTGGCTGTCATAGACATTCATCTGACAGCCATAGGTTTTCAAAAACAGTTTACGGGTTTGGGATTCAGGCATGACGGCGACGCAGGGTTTTGGGTTCATGGTCCATAAAGGCGTTGCGGTAACGTTGCTCTAGGCCCCTCTTAATCATCATATGGGCTTTTTTTGCCATCTCTTTGCGAGAGGTAAAGGCCGATGGGTCCATCACGTCATGGAAAACAACATCCACCTGCAGCGTTCCCATACCCAAAACGGTCCACAAATGGGAAAAAAGGTCCATATCCCCATACCAGGCTGTCAAGGGGCGAAGGCCCCTGTGCAAGGGCATACCATCCAGCAGAGAATACACCACGGTCACGGGTTGAATGACCAACTGATCGTGTTCGGCCATGCGAAACAGGGTGGGTTTAAACGGATAGACCCGATTGCCATCGTTGCTGGTGCCCTCGGGGAACAAAATTAAGTTTCGTTTTTCTTGTAAAAACAATGCCAGATCATCCAGCTGTTCTTGGGCATGACGGGGCTTTCGGTCCACAAAATAGGTTTTTTGCAGCTTGGCCAGAAAACTGACGACAGGCCAGCTGGCGATTTCCTTTTTGGCGATGAAGGATCCCTCAATCAGGGACCCCAAAACGACAATATCCCAGTATGAACTATGATTGCTGGCAAACAGTGTTGGGGTTATGGAACTGGGCGTTCCGATCACATGAACCCGCAGGCCAGAAATGGCCAAAATTCCCCTGTGCCAGTACAGGGGAATTTTATGAGTGCTTAGGCGAAAAACAATCGCCAGAACAAACATCCCGATGGCAAACCCCGTGATAAAAAGGATCCCTGTTAAACGGAAAAAAGCCACGATATGACGCATAAAAAATCAATACCAACGCACGGTTCTTGGGTTATAAGTCAAAGCAGACAGCCTGTCCAGATATACCCATCAGACAGTGTCAAGAAAACACCTTGACGCCCCTTTGAAAATACGGCTTTTTAAAAAGTGTTTTTTGTGGGTTTTTCATGATCGTTTATAACAATGGTGTCTATTGTCCTTTGATGCAGGCTGCGGCCTCTGTTCAGGACCGTGGCTATCAGTTCGGGGATGGCGTTTACGAAGTCATCCATTACACAAATCACCATGGTGTGGATGAGGACTGGCACTTGGACCGTCTGGATTATTCGTTATCCCAGCTGCAGATTCCTTGGCCGATGTCGCCCAAAGCCTTAAAGCAATGCATCCGCCAAGTCAGGCTGAAAAATACCCTTAGCACCGTCAATATCTATATCTCCATCACGCGGGGCGTGCCTGCCACGCGGGATTTTGCGTTTCCCAAACGGTTTTGCCCGCCCGTTCTGACCATCATTCCCTATCGTCATAAACCGGTTTCCGAAGGGTTGCGCACCAAGGGTATGGCGGTCATCATGGCCCCTGACCTGCGCTGGGGGCGGTGTGATATCAAAGCCATTGCTCTGCTGGCCCCCTCCATGGCCAAACAATCGGCAACGGAGGCAGGGGCGGATGATGTGTGGATGGTGGATGATCAGGGATTTATCACCGAAGGATCCTCTTGCAATGCCTTTATGGTGACCCAAACGGGGGAGATTCTCACCCGCCCCCCCAGCCATGCCATTTTAAAAGGGATTACACGCACACGCTTAATCGCCTTGGCCAGAGCAGCGGGATTGAGGGTGACAGAGCGCCCCTTTGCGGTCAGTGAGATTAAGGACGCAGCGGAAGCCTTTATCACACGCACCACGGGTTTTGTGATTCCTGTGACACGTGTGGATCATCACCCTGTGGGTTTGGGGCAGGCCGGACCTGTAACGCAAAATCTTCTTTCGCTTTATGAAACCTTTGTTCAGGAACAGAAACATGGCCGATTTACCGACACCACGCGCTTTACTGTTTGATTGGGACGGTACATTGGCCGACAGTGCGGCGGTGATTAAGCATTGTTACGATGCCGCCACCACCGCCGTGGGGTTTCCCCCCATCAGTATGGAAGATGTGCGGTTCAAACAAACCCGATCGGGCCGCGATACGTTTCCGGCCCTGTTTGGGGATCAGTGGCCTGTGGCGAGGGAGGCCTATTACAAAGCCTTTAAAGATATGCACCTAACCCACATTGCCCCCTTGCAGGGGTGTGAAGATATGTTGCGGCGCCTGCGTTCCTCAGGGGTGTTTATGGCGGTGGTCAGCAACAAAACTGGCCCTTATTTACGGGATGAGGTTGCCCAGTTTGGGTGGTCTTCTTTTTTCGATGCCATTGTTGGGGCCGGCGATGCGTTGCGGGACAAGCCGGATCGCGCCCCTTTGGATTATGCCCTGCTGGGAACGGACATAGTGTGTGCGCCGGATGTGTGGATGATCGGGGATTCCACCACGGATATGCTGGCAGCCCGCCATGCCGGCGTCACAGGCCTGTTGCTGCGCGATGTGCCCCCCAAAGAGAAAGAATTTGACGACTGTGCCCCAAATCTTTATGTGTCCTGTGCAGATGATTTAACCCAACTTTTAGAAAGTCTTGGTTTAATGCAAAAATTAGGTTAAACAAAACCTGAACCTGAACAATAAAATAGAAATTGGGTGGACCATGGCCGACAAAAACAATTTACAAGATATCTTTTTAAACCACATCCGGAAAAACAAAATCTCGGTGACGGTTTTTTTGGTCAATGGGGTTAAGCTTCAGGGCAGCGTGACATGGTTTGATAACTTTTGTGTTTTGCTGCGTCGGGATGCGTATACCCAGTTGGTGTATAAACACGCCATTTCCACGATTATGCCTCTGAACCCTGTCAAGTTGTTTGATACTGAGGATGATGCTGATTTGCCTTCAGAGGCTTAAGCATTATTCATGCCGTTGGTTCGACTCGGATGCCGCAGCAGCGATTTGTCTAAGGCGCAGGCCGCTTTGGTCAAGGGCGCTTGTGGGGCATTGGGCTATACCTTTCAGGAAACGGATATAACCACCACAGGGGACCGCATTACGGATCGCCCTCTTTATGATGTGGGTGGGAAAAATTTGTTTTGCAAAGAAATCGACTTGGCCTTGCGCCAAGGGGTGATTGATTGGGCGGTACATTCTCTTAAGGACGTGGAATCGGATTTGGCCCCTGATCTGGCCTTGGCCGCTGTCCTGCCGGCGGAGGATCCAGAGGATGTGTTGGTGGTTAAAGATCCCGCATGGCAGAGGTTGGATGATTTGCCCTTGGGCGCATGTATAGGCACCAGCTCTTTGCGCCGCGCGGGTCATTTGCGGGCGGTGAGGGGTGATTTCGTGATTCAATCCCTGCGGGGCAATGTGCCCACGCGTCTTAAGGCATTGAATGGGGGTTTTGATGGCGTGGTTTTGGCACGGGCGGGCTTAAATCGGTTGGGGATTTCTCATGCGTGGATTCCTTTGCCCTGCGCCGTGATGACACCCGCTGTGGCCCAAGGGGTGATTGGCGTTGTGGTGCGGCGGGATGATGTGTCCCGTTGGTCAGAGGCTTGGCGGGTTTTGGATCATGCCCCCACCCGCGCTCGCATTACGCTAGAGCGGGCTTTGCTTTCCGCCCTGGGCGCCACCTGCAAAACCCCCATCGGTGTGTATGCTGAGGGTGGCGGCGAGGCTGCCCCCATGTTGCATGTGTCGCTGGTCCATCCCCAGAGCGGCGATCGCTGGTATCGGATTTATGACGCCCATGATCTTGGCGATATGGCGGCCCTTGCCCAAGACATTCGTATGCATGCCCCCAGGTCGGTGATGGCGTGGGATCAATAGACCCTCTTGCACCCTTTGGCAGAACATGCAAAACTATAAGGGACAATCAGATGGAACCATTCTTATGTCTCCTTTGTTTTTAAACACACGGCCGCTGTATCAGGCCCAGTTTGATGCGGTGCGATCTTTACAACAATGGGCAGCGGATGCCTTTCAGGCGGCATCCAAACGGCAACAGCATGTTGTTTCCGATATGGTGACGGATGTCTTTTCCCATTGGCAGCTATGCTTGCGCCAAACCTCGCCGGTGGCTTTGTTGAATGCCAATCTGAGCTATATAGAAAAGCGCTTGCCTAAAATTCAGGGAAATTTGCAGGAACAGGTGGATTTTTCGACCTATTCCCAGCGCGAAGTTCAAAAAGCCCTGAGCAATTGTCTTCAAGCCTACATCGGAACCACAAAGCAGACTTTGGCCTCTTTTTTGGTGTGATGGCGGATGCGTGCATGGCTCTGGGCCCTGATTTTGGTGGGGTTTCTGGTGGTTGGGGCCGCGGTTTATGCCACACTGGGCATTTCTTGGGATAAAAAAATCACGACGTATTTAACGGCCCTGAAGTCCCAAACCGGTTGGGATATTCGGGCAACCTCGGGGTCAAAGCTGAGTTTTAAGGGCCTGCATGTTCAGGGCCTTTTGGTGACAGGCCCACGAGATACGCGGGGTATTTTGCGCGATGTGACGTTTTCTCTGGATTTTCGGGGGTGGCTTAGGGGGGATGGTCCCTTTGATCAAATTCATTTGGGTTCACTGGACATCACGCAGCAGGGCACTTCCCTGTATACCCAAAACGATCTGACGTTTTCTGTCAAGCAGACAGATGATCATCGGTTGATTGTATCGGGAAAGGGGATGGCCCTGCGTGTGTTGATGCGCCCAGAGCAAACGGACTTTGATGGCGTTTTTGGGGGAAATTGGGTACTTTCCGGATCTTGGATGCCCGAGGGGAAGATTGTTTTTCGGGAACCCGCAGCGGGTTTTCAGGGGTTAGCAGGCTCTTTGACCCTGGGTCCCCAAAGGGTTGTTGGGGATTTAACGCTGGTGAAAACCCCCAGCACGCAAAACAGGGCATATAGCCTGATGGACCATTTGGCCGGCCTGTCCCTGCAAACCATGATTCCAGAATCTGTGGATTTAACCGTGCGCAGCGATCAGGTTGATGGGTTTAAAAAAGGCGTAGCCCGTTTTCACAGGGTCAACGCCGCCGACCCTTTGGGGGTGGACATCACGGGCGATCATGCCTTGGGGGCCTTTGCCGCCAGCCTGACGGTGCAGCAACAGAAGGGCTGGCAGATCACCCTGAACACCATGCGTCTGGGGGGCATAGATGGCTCGGGTTCTTGGGCGATTCAGGCAGCCAAGGGGGGCGGCCATGCATCCCATGACATCCGTTTGCGGTTGCGTCATGTTGCATTATCGCCGTCATCGTCCATGGATCTTTTATCCCAGCTGCGGGGGCTAGAGGATCAGTATCACCTTACCCTTTTGGCGGAGGAAACCAAGCTTGGGTCTGTGCGGCTCAGCCTGCTGGAAACCGAAATGACCCTGAATAAAAAGGCACTGGAGATTGCCTCTTTGCGGATGAAAACAAGTTTAGAGGGGCGTTTTTCCCTATCAGGAACCCTATCTTACCCCACCAACACCCCCCACCTGCGCTTTACGGGGCAAACAGCGGGGCCTTTTTTTACCGATATTATGGCGTTTCTTCCCAATATGCCTAAAAATGTTTCTTATTTAAACGGGGACTTGCAAGTCAAGGTTGAGGGGTATGCCCATTATCCTGAAGTGACCCTGCAGCACAGGGACGAAGAGGGGGCCATGGCCGCGTTTAAAGGACACTTAGAGCCTTTAACGGCCCCGCCGCGGTTTAATGGCGTAGCATCTTACACTTTGTCCCCTGAAACACAGGTGACGATGACGCTGGTGCGGGGGGAAAAAGAGCTGAGGCTTTCGTCCATACAGGGAACATTGGGGGGATTTCCTTTTTCAGGACAGGGCAACGCGGATTTAACCGTAACGCCCCCGATGCTTCAGGCCAGACTGTACGCCCCAACACTGTCTGTGCAGGCCCTCTCCAGCATCGGGAACTTGGGGTCTGTTTCGGCCAACCCCTCCCCATGTCCTGCGGGACAGGCTTTGCCTTTGCCCACAATCCATGTCTCAAGACCCATGGACGCACAGATTCGTTTGCGCACGGATCGTTTGAAAACCGTTTATGGGGATTTGACCCAAGTGGATCAAAAGGTTTCTGTTTCTGAGCAGGGATTTCAAACATCCCTAACAGGCCATCATGAACGGGGGCATCTGGGGGCGCGTATGCATGTTATGTCCACACAGGGACTGCCCATTTTGGACATGAGGGTACAAGCCAAAGATGTCGCTTTGTCAGACTGGGGGGGCAGCACCACGGTGTCCCTGAAAACATCGTCATGGGGGACATGTTTGGGGGATCACCTGCAAACCTTAACGGGCCAAGGCAGTTTTAAGGGCAGTGGGATGCGTCCCCCCGCCGATGTTTTGAAAACCATTCAAAATTTGGCCGGCGCCGCGTTATCCCGCCCTCTAACGCCCCAAGATCTGGGTATGCGGTCTGTGTGGGTTCAGGGGGATTTTCGCAGGGGCACCCTGACCCTGCAAGGCGCAGAGGTCAAATTGCCCGCAGCCGACATCAGCCTGCAGGGGGCGCTGCAGATGACATCCCAGCGGGTGAACATCCGCGCCTCTGTGACGTCCCCTCAGGCCACGCAGCCCATCATCATCACCCTAAACGGCCCCATGGCCCGTCCAGATGTTCAAATAAACAATCAAAGTTTATGGCAGTATTTGTTGTTGGGAGGGGGACGGTAATAAGCTCAACGGTATAAAGCCCTACCCCTGAATCACCACCCGCTTTTTTTGAATAAGGGCCTGAAAGGCAGGATCCACGCTGTGCCAATCCACCACATCCACTTTATAGGGCACGTTGGATTCCGCAAAGGCATCCCGCAGCGCGGCCAAGGTTTCAAAACTCAAGGCTTGATGATTATCCACGCAAAGATCCAAATCAGAGGTTGCTCTGGCTGTTCCGGTAACGCGGGATCCAAAGGCCCACACGGTGGCTGTGGGGATCAGGTGTTTTAGCAACGTTTGAACCCATGCCAGATGATCGGGGCGAACGTTAAGGGACACGATGCATACCTTTAGAGAAAATTCTGAAAGACATCTAAAAGTTTCCTACCCCCTGATAAATATCCTCATACCCCCCCAAAAAGACGCGAATAATGACAGCGGACGCCATCATTAGGGCCAAAAACCCAAAGCCAATTTGCAGGGGCACGGAAATAAAAAAGATTTGAATTTGCGGCATCAGACGGGCCAGAATCCCAACGCCCAGGTTAAAAATCAGTCCCATCACCACCAAGGGCGCCGCCAGTTGTAAACCAATCACCATGGTTTGATCCGCCAGCTTCAGCAGGGCGTAGGTCATATCCCCCATCATAAGGGGGGTCTTCATGGTAAAGATATGATAGCTATCCACCAGGGCGATCAAACCCAAATGGTGCAAATCCGTCACCATCACCGCCGTGACCGCCACCACCGTCATAAAAACCGTGATCACCCCCGTTTGCTGGATCATGGCGGGGTTAAACAACATGGCGCTGCCCAAGCCAATCTGCGCCCCAATCATGGACCCAGCCACATCCATAATCCCCACAATCAATCGGGCGATCATGCCGAAAAATAGACCAATTAGGACCTCTTTGGCCATCACCATCACAATCATAACGGGGCTGTCTGGGTACACGGGAACATCCACCACAGGGCGAATCACAAAGGATAACAGCAATGCAAAGGTCAGACGAATCCGCGGGGAAACATAACTGTCCCCGATCCCAATCATCAGCATCAGGGCCGTGCCCAAACGGGCGAACACCCACATGTGGGCAAAAACCTCCTGCGACAGGAAGGTTACGAGCATGCGCCCGCCCCCCGCATCAAAAAATACATCAGGCTGTCTTGCAAAGCATGGCACGAGGCATCAATCACGTTGCCGGAAACACCCACCGTGGTCCAGACGTGGTCGTCATGGTCTTTTGAGGTTATGGTGACGCGGGTCAGGGCTTCAGTGCCTGCTGTGGGGGTCAGGATACGGACTTTGTAATCGATCAGCCGAATTTCATTCACCTCAGGATAAAAGGGGGATAATACAGTGCGCAGGGCGCGATCCAAGGCATTGACAGGGCCATTCCCCTCCGCCACCGCCATATGATGTGTGTCGCCCACGTCCATTTTGACCGTGGCTTCGGATAGGGTGATCAGCTCCCCCTTGGCGTTCCAGCGGCGTTCGTCAATGACGCGAAAACTGCGCAGGGTGTAAAACGGCGGGAAAGGGGACAAACGGCGCCTTGCCAGCAAATCAAAACTGGCATCAGCCCCATCAAAACTATAACCTTGGGATTCTAGGCGCTTGAGTTCCTGTAAAAACTCTTCCATGGCCTTGGCCTCTACCGTGATGCCCAGACTTTGGCAGCGGGCCATAATGGCGGCGCGTCCAGCCTGTTGCGACATCACCAAATCCCGCTGATTGCCCACCCGCGCAGGATCAATGTGTTCGTAAAGAGTGCTGTTTTTTTGAATGGCCGAAATGTGCAGGCCCCCTTTGTGCGCGAAGGCCGCGCTGCCCACATAGGCAGCGTGGGGGTTGGCAATGCGGTTAATCACATCCTCGAAACTGCGGGCAATGGGGGTAAGCTCTTCCAGACGATCCCCGGCCGCCCCCAACGTCAAATGGGGATATTTAAAGGCCACGTTGGCCAGAATCGGGATGAGGTTAGCATTGCCACAGCGTTCCCCAATGCCATTGATGGTCCCCTGAACCATGCGGGCGCCGGCCTCGATGGCCGCCAGAGAGTTTGCCGTGGCCAGATCCGCATCGTTGTGACAGTGAATCCCAAGATGGTGATGGGGAATGTGGGCCGAAAGGCTCTCAACCGCCCCCTGAATCTCTTTGGGAAGACTGCCCCCGTTGGTGTCGCACAGCACAATCCATCGGGCACCGGCGCGGTGGGCGGTGACTAGGGCTTCGATCATATATGCCGGATTGTTTTTAAAGCCATCCAGCGCATGTTCGGCATCAAAAATCACCTCTTTGCCTGCCGCGATGGCGGCGCGGATGCTGTCTTCGATCATGCTTAAATTGGTTTCTAGGGCGATGCCCAGGGCTTCTGTGACTTGAAAATCCCAAGCCTTTCCCACCAGACACACAGCGGGGGCTTTGCACCCCAAAACAGCCTGCAAAGAGGCATCGGTTGAGGATTCCAGCTTGGCCCGACGGGTCATCCCAAAGCCCACAAAACGGGCATGGGTTAAAGGCGGCAAATCTGCAAAAAAATCGGTATCCACGGGGTTGGCCCCAGGAAAGCCGGCCTCGATATAATCCACCCCCAGAGTATCCAGAAGGTCTGCGATGATCTGTTTGTCCCGCACCCCAAAACTGATGCCGCGCATTTGCCCCCCATCACGCAGACTGGTATCATAAAGAAAGACACGGTGGGCATCGGTCATAAAACGTTCAAAATGTCCCTTTAAAAGCCAAGGAAAAGTCAAACTTTATCATAATCTCTTTAAAGAAGGGATGATTTTTTTAATCGCCCTCCCCCTTTTTGAAATTTTCCCAAAAAAGGATGTGTATTTTATTCTTTCAAAAGCAGGGGAAATCTGTCATAGTGCCTCTCTTTAAAAAATAGTTGAAAGTATATTTTTTATGACCACCCCTCCTTTAAAAGATTTTATTGCCCAAACTGTTAAAGATGTTTGCGATGCCATTGAATCCGTGCGACGGGATCGCGCGGCCCAGCCCAACAAAGCCTCCCTTTTTGGCAGCAAGGATGCCCTACCTGCCATTGATTTTGATTTGGCGGTGGCGGTGGATCCAACAGAAGACAAAACCAAAATCATCGTTTTGGGGTCCATGTCTTCGGAACATCCCTCGGTTCCCTTGGTGGCGGCCCCTGGCCCCAGCCGCATTAAATTTCGCCTGAGCTTGACCCCCGAGGCCGAGGGAAAGCGTGAGTTTTCCCCCCGAGGCGATCGTCGTGATGATGACCGCCCCCGTCGCGAGCCCCGTTTTGGTGGTGGCGGTGAAAGCGGCGACCGTGAACGGGGTGACCGTGACCGCGGAGATCGGGGAGATCGTCCCCGTGGATTTCGCCCTGATCGCGACGCCGGCCCCAGAAAACGGCCCTTTGGTGATGAAGGCCGCCCAAGCCGCCGCTTCGACTAATCCCCCCAAAGATATGGGGTGGGGCTGTGAAAACCAGAGTCTGGTTTTGTGCCTTTTTATGGTGGGCTCCTTGGGCCACGGCTGCGGAAACGTTGCCCGTGACCTTGGAGGAAGCCTGCAGCCTTGCCTATCAGACCCATCCCCAAATCAAAGCCGCCCGTTTGCAAGTTGAGGCCCTCGATGAGGACTATAACAAAGCCCTCTCAGGCTTTCGCCCCAGCGTGAAGGTCTTTGGGGACAAGGGCTATGTGGACGAAAAGGTGGACAAACGTTTTGGGAATGACGGAAATCAAGATCAGGTTGACGCGCGTGATCCCTATACCCTGGGTGTGATTCATGAACAGCCCCTGTATCGCGGGGGAAAAACGATGGCCGAGATGGATTTGGCAATGGCCAAAATTGCGCTGGGCAGGGAAGATTTGCGACATCAAACGCAGGACGTTTTGCTGGAGACCATCAAAGCCTATGTTGGCGTGGTTGTGGAGCAAGAGATTGTGACCTTTCAGCGGGGTTATCAGAAGACCCTAGAGGACAACGTCACCATCACAGAGGCCCGTTTTCAGGCAGGTGAATTGACCATGACGGATGTTTCTTTGGCCAAATCCCGCTGGGCACGGGCCCGCACGGAACTGCGTCAGTCAGAGCGGACGCTGGCCGCGCGACGGGCGGATTTCATGGCCATGGTGGGAATGCTGCCAGGATCGTTACAGGGATTGTCTAAAGCCCCCCAAACCCCCGAAACCTTAGCGGCGGCAACGGATCGTGCCCTTGCCAAAAACCCCCTGTTGCGGGCGGCCTATCACACCATAGACGCCAAAGACGCCGACGTGGATCGCATCAGCAGCGGCTATCGTCCCGAATTGTCGATACAATCCCAGATTTACCGGCAGGAAGACCCATCCTTTGATGATCAGCGCAGAGAAGGGGCGGAAACCAAACTGGTTTTAAAAATTCCCCTTTACGACGGGGGGATGGTGTCCTCGTGGACTCGTCAGGCAAAAAAAGAACGACAGCGGGCGTCCTATGAAAAAGATGGTGTTTATCGTGACGTTATCCGTGATGTCACGCTGGCGTGGAGTGATCTGCAAACCGCCACGTCGGATTTGGAAACCACCCAGCTGGAGGTCATATCCGCACAAAAAGCCGCCGAAGGCATGCGAGAAGAATTGGATATGGGGTTTCGCAGCACGTTGGATTTTCTGGATGCAGAGCAGGACTTGCTGGGGGCGCAGCGGCGTTTGATCACCACCAAGGGGCGCAAACTGATCGCTGAATACACCCTCTTAGCCGCCATGGGGGAATTGAATATCGAAAAAATTTCCAAAAAAACAAAAAAATATAACCCCAAAGATCATTTTGAACGGGTGAAGGGGGCCTATTATGGGTGGTGGCAGGAGTGATGCAGGAGCGATGTTTGGGTGTGTCCTTTAAGCAAGAAAACATGAACAAGATGTGGGCGTTAGTCATTTTTTTACAGACATATCCTATGAATGCATGTAGATGTTCCCAAGCAAAAAGGTTCCATCAGAAAAACGACTGCATCGTTAATCTTTCTTAAAAAAAATCAAACACAGAAAGAAAAAATGCGTTAATTTATGGATTTAAATGGACTTTTTTTGTCTGAATGCTTTTTGGTATCGTCGATTTCGGATCTCAATAGGCTTTTGTCAGAGGTTTTAAAAAAAAATGGCATTGCTCGATGGGCTTATGTTCATTTTCCAGATCAACAAAACATTCGTCCCTTTTGTTACAATAACTACCCTGAGGAATGGGGTATCCACTATTCTAAAAACCAATGCCAAAACATTGACCCCGTTTTACGGGTGTATACCCATGACAGAGATTCCTATCTCTGGTCGGATTTTTTAAAAAAAGATGAATTATCCCCAGTGCAGAATCGGTTTCTCAAAGATGCCAGAGATTTTCATTTGGATGAAGGCATCACAATCCCCATTTTTCTTTTTGGAAAATCAACCAATTCAGCATTGCTAACCCTGATTCCCGAACAAAAATGCAATGACCATTATAGATTTTTTTTGGAAAAGGAAATGGACTTTAAAATTCTGGCCCATACATACCATTCTTTGGTGCAACAATTGCACCTGCAGCATGCCAGACAAGATTTTAATCCCCTGACACCAAGGGAGCAGGAGTGTCTATCGTGGGTTGCCAAGGGTAAGACGGACTATGAAATTGCCCTGATTTTAGGGGGCCTTTCCAAATCAACAATCACAAATATCATTAACAGTGCCAAAGAAAAGCTGGATTGTTACAGTCGAACATCCGCCACAATCAAAGCCATAAAACACCACTACATCGCCCTTTCTCTTGATTAAAGGGATTAAAGAGCGCATTATGTTTTTTATGTTACAAAACATATCATTGTATCAGTTTTGGCATGTGTGTCAATAGACAGAAAAAAATTTTACAGATTCGCCCTGTTCAGGCTTCATACAGACGTAATCAATTCGTCATGAAAGGCAAACACTATGAAATATGCTTTTTCCTCTTTATCAAAGAAAGATTGTGACAATCAAAAGGGCCGCTGGTACCAAAGCTCTTTTAAAAAAAAGAGTAACCATAAAGGGTTTGGCTCTTTGGTCTATGGTTTTTGTTTGTTTAATGCTCCTATTGAAAAATTAGAGCTTCCAAAGTTGGATGTTGATTCCTGTGACTATGATCCTGTATATGAAAGGACGGTTCGTCAACAGGATGCAAAGATTCTTTATAGGATTGATGATGTGCTCGTTGACCTTGCGGGAAAACATTTTGATGTTGCTCTCAGCGCGTTTGCTTTAGAGGCTGTCCTCCTTTCCCCCCATTTTCACCAAAAAATGGTTTTTGATGAAAATGGATTTGATCTGACACCGTATGTAGAGGCGATTTTAAAAGCCCTGTATCAGTCAGCCCAACTGTTATCGTTGATACAAAATCCATCCAACGAAACCCGTGTTCGTGACACGTTGGGGGATGTTGGGGCCCTGTTGCACAGCTATCCCTGGCAGACACTGGAACAATCCCAAGAGATCCTTCGCCTATCGTTAATAACCCCATGATTTGATTAATTATTATTTTAGTTATTTTTCATAACATACAATCGCATGGAAAAGGTGCATTTTAGGAGTTTTTTATGGCGAACAGCCCCCAAGCGGAGGGAGGACAAGCACGGGCTAAGCCTAAACTTAGCCTAGTTGTTTTTTCTCCCGAGGTTGTTCAAGATTTAAAAATCAGCGATCCTTTTTATTTTCAAATACAAACGATTGCCAGAAATCACGACAATTTAGCACTTTGTGAGTGGGTTGGACATTATATAAGGCAGGATGGTTACGCTAGGGGTATTAAAGACGAAAAGGGGACATTATACTTGGTCCTGTTTGAGGGCGAAGGGAACGAAAGGAAAATTGTCGGTCATTGCAAAATCGTTCCCCCAGGTGTTGAAACTGTAACGGCGAGTATTGCTGAGGATTCTTTTAAAAAATCGGCACGACAGTTGATTGATCCTGATACAGCCAAGCAAATTTTGGCCATTCGTTCAGGAAATCATGAAAACGAGGAGGATATTACTGAAACGGAGGGTGTTTATGGAATCAATTCTTCAAAACTAAGAGGGGGCGAACTGATTCAGTTTTTTGGAGGTCCACGGGAGGGGTTCATTTTTCTTTTATTCTGTTACCTGATGACCACTTTTCCAAAAGAGAAAATTCAAGACTTAAATATGCCAACCTTTCAAAGGACTGGGCAAACTCAGGAACGTGCACAAGCAATCGAAGAAGCGGAAGAGCACATCAAAACATTCTTTAGAGATACAGATTTTTTTCTTACGACGACATGGGCAGATGGAATCCCGACTTTGTTTATAAAAGGATTAGATAAGGCTTTTAAGCTTTGCTCTTCTCATACGCCAGACGGGTTAACAACTTATATGGATGAGATGATACAGGCAGAAAATCCATACAAAAAAAAAGCGCCCCCGATAGAAAAAAATCATGATAGATATCAGCAGATTACGCTCGATATTCTGAATCCAGACGGTTCTTTCCACTCTGCGGATCTGAGTTTAAAATGGGAAAAACACACGCTAAAATTATGGAAAGCTATTTATACCGCATGGCAAAAGCATATGAATAAGCCCGAAAACCAGAGATACCCTGAAAAGGCTCACAAGGCTTTTATTACGGAAGTTTCTGAACAACTCAATGGATTTTCGGAGGTTGCCAAAGCCAATGGGCTTATCATACCAATCGGGCCACAAGTTCCAGACTTTGATCCTGATGATCCAAATTTTGATCCTACTCATCCAAAGCAATTCCGTAGTATTCAAACTGCTGTCTTGCCCCCTTTGACCGTGAAGATCCCAAACTTTTTCGAATACCCTTATGAATCTTATAATTTGGGCGCTGTCACATGGGCTGACATGTGTCGTGATATTGAGAAGAAATTTGGCATCGATGTTTCTAAAATTTCCTTTTTGAATGCCAATCTAAATAACCTGTTGCCAACAGGTTACCTAGAAGCTTTCCATCAGGCACAAATGGAAGAAGCCAAGGCGATAAAAAACCATTTATCAAAATATGCCCCAGCTGGGGATGCGTCGAAGGCAAGTCCATATCGTGTACCTTTGCCTTCCCGTCACATTTACGACTATCATGTGAGAGAATTATTTGAAAGTATAAAGGCAATGCAAGGGCCAACTAATAATAATAACGATGGACGCTAACCCCCCATTTAACCAGAAAAAATCCCCGCCACGTGTCATGTTCTTAGGATTTTTTTGGGATTTTTCTTGATTTCTTTTTCAGACAGGCCACAGTGGCAACGAACCGTCTTTCTTGGGGGTTTGATCTGTCCTAAGGGATTATAAGGAAGCGCGATTATGTTTGAAAAAGTATTGATTGCCAACCGCGGGGAAGTGGCTTTGCGGATTCATCGGGCCTGTCATGAAATGGGCATCAAAACGGTGGTGGTGCATTCCACGGCGGATTCGGAATCCATGGCGGTGATGCTGGCCGATGAAAGCGTGTGCATTGGCCCCCCTGCGTCCAAAGACAGCTATTTGAACATTGCCTCCATCCTCTCCGCCGCCCATATCACGGGGGCGCAGGCCATTCACCCGGGCATTGGTTTTATGGCGGAAAATGCCACCTTTGCCCAAATGGTGGCGGAGCATGGGTTAACCTTCATCGGTCCATCGCCAGAACATATCCAAGTGATGGGGGATAAGGTCAGCGCCAAAAACGCCATGATCCGCGCAGGCGTTCCCGTGGTCCCCGGATCCGAGGGGGTTTTGAAAAATGGTCAGGAAGCCACAGCCTTAGCCAAAGAGATCGGTTTTCCCGTTTTGATGAAGGCCGCAGGCGGGGGCGGAGGCAAGGGCATGAAAATTGCCGAAAGGGCCGAAGACGTGGCCGAGCTGTTCGATCTGGCCCAGATCGAGGCCCAAACCCACTTTGGCAACCCCGATGTTTACATGGAAAAGTATTTGCTGCAGCCCCGTCACATTGAAATTCAATTGCTGGGGGATCAACACGGCAACGTGATTCATTTGGGGGAACGTGACTGTTCCCTGCAGCGGCGTCATCAAAAGGTTTTGGAGGAAGCACCCTCCCCCGCGTTAACCGATGCCGAGCGTGCCCATATTGGGGCCATTGCTGTGAAAGCGGCCAAGGACATTGGCTATTACAGCGCCGGAACGTTTGAGTTTTTGTATGCGCAGGGGCAATTTTATTTTATCGAAATGAACACCCGCCTGCAGGTGGAACACTGCGTCACAGAAGCCATCACGGGTATTGATCTGGTCAAAGAACAGCTGTGCGTGGCGGCGGGCCTGCCCCTGTCTGTGACCCAAGATCAGGTGCGTTTTCATGGGCACGCTATTGAATATCGGATCAATGCGGAACATCCGGAAACCTTTGTGCCCAGTCCCGGATTGATTACCCGTTATCATGCCCCTGGGGGCCCTGGCGTGCGCATTGATGCGGCGATTTATGATGGGTATCGGGTGCCGCCCTTTTATGACAGCTTGGTGTCAAAGCTGGTGATTCATGGCAACACGCGGGCCGATTGTTTGGCCCGCAGCCGCCGCGCCCTGGATGAATATGTGATTGAGGGGATTCAAACCACCATTCCTTTGCACCAACGGCTGTTGAATCAACCCGATATCCAAACTGGCCACTATGACATTCACTGGTTAGAGCGGTTTTTGAAAGCCTGATGTCTTTTTTATAGTGTTTTTAATTTATTGTCGTAATGAGCCGAGAACAAGCTTGGCGGAGCGATGCCTAGTGAACCTAGGTGAGCGAGGCCAAGCGCCGTTCGCAGGCCAGTACGACAATAAAGTGAAAATACTATAAGACTGGGGATTGGAAAGGGGGTTAATCGTTCAGGACGACCCCAAAATCATTCTCCATCACCTGCGCCAGTGTGGTTGTGGGACTGGCCCACGTTCCATCATCATGAAGGGAAAAATGATGGGCCCCGCTGACGGGCGAAGATACCCAAATTTGCCCGCTGGCCTGATGCAGGTTAAGGACGGCCGTTCCCCCCGCATCAAACACAAGGCTTAAAACCGATCCATCATAGCTGAGGTCTGCCTTTTCCCCCAGAACGTCATCACAGCGGGAAAACAGGTCATCCATAGTCTGCTTCATGGCCGTTAGGAGGGTTTTTTTATCCATCACAAAGCCTCGATCTTGGCACGCACCACAGGGGTTGATAAAACCGACGCCACAGGGCGGCCCAAAGACGTATAGGCTACCCCTGCGCTGGCCATGGATTCAACATCATAAACATTGCGCAGATCCACAACCACGGGAGATTTCAGCGTTTTGGCGATGGTTTCGGGGGACAGGGCGCGAAATTCGTCCCATTCGGTGATCAAAACCGCGCCGTCAGCCCCGCTGAGGGTATCCAGCGCATTGGCACACCACTGACCCGCGTTATCGCCCAAATAGGTTTGGGCTTCTTCCATCCCTTTGGGGTCATACAGTTTCAGATGGGCGCCGGCGGCTTTTAACGCCGGAACAATAACCAAACTGGCCGCATCCCGCATATCATCGGTGCCGGGTTTAAAGGTTAATCCCAAAATGGCCAAAGTTTTTCCCGAAACACTGCCCTGAAAAGACGCCAGTATCCGATCCACCATTTTATGTTTTCGCGTATCGTTATAGGTCATGGTTTGGCTGACCAACCCCAAATCCACCCCCAAAATGCGGGCTGTTTCCGCCAAGGCGCGGGTATCTTTGGGAAAGCAGGATCCCCCGTACCCTGGTCCGGCACGCAGAAATTTAGATCCAATGCGTTTGTCCATCCCCATGATTTTGGCCACATCATTGACGTTGGCCTGACTGACTTCGCAAAGGTCTGCCATTTGATTGATAAAGGTAATTTTCATAGCCAAAAAAGCGTTGGCGGCATATTTGGCCATTTCCGCCGTTTCCAGCGTTGTGACCACAAGGGGAACATCCTGACGGGTCAGGGGTTCATAAAGACGGCGCATGACCTCTACGGCCTCGGGCGCTTCTGCCCCCACCACCACACGATCTGGGCGCATAAAGTCATGAATGGCGGTGCCTTCGCGTAAAAATTCGGGGTTGGATACCATGTCAAACGTCGCCGTGGGGTTGATGTCCCGAATGACAGAGGCGATGCGACGGCCCGTTCCCACAGGAACCGTGGATTTGGTGACAACCGTGGTATAGCCCCGTAAATGCGGGGCGATATCCCGCGCGGCGGCAAAAATATACTGCAGATCCGCGTGATTATCCCCTTTGCGCGTGGGGGTACCCACGGCAATAAAGACTGCATCGGCCTGTCCTATGCACGCGGCGGCCTCTGTGGTGAAGGACAAACGCCCTGCTTTTTGATTGAAATGGACAAGATTTTGCAATCCAGGTTCGTAAATGGGAATGTCCCCCGCCATCAGTCGGTCAATCTTTCCGGCATCGTGGTCTATACAGGTAACCCGCAGCCCAAGCTCTGCGAAACACACCCCCGTGACAAGGCCCACATAACCCGATCCAACAACAACGATGTTCATAAAGGTTTCCTTTAGAGATCCAAAGTCTTTAAAAATGATTTTAGCGGTTCTGCCAATTCTGGCCGTTCTAGGGCAAAGGCGATGTTGGCCTGTAAAAATCCAACTTTGCTGCCGCAATCGTACCTGGTCCCATCAAATTTTATCCCGTAAAGGGGGGTTTCGGGCAACAAGGCCGCGATGGCATCTGTCAGCTGAATTTCCCCCTGCGTTGTTTGGGCATGACGCACGGCGCGGTCCAGGGGATCAAAAATGGCGGGCTCTAAGATATACCGCCCGATCACAGCCCAGCGGGACGGGGCGTCTTCAGGCTTCGGTTTTTCCACAACATGGCGGGCCTTGAGCACATCCCCCTCAGATTCCACATCCAAAATCCCATAGCTGGAGGTTGCGTTTTGATCCACCAGAACGCTGGCCACCAGAGACCCCGCGTAGCTTTCGTAGGCCGACACCATCTGCTTCATGCAGGATGCCCCGCCTTGGTTCATCACCACATCATCGGCCAAAATCACCGCAAAGGGTTCATCGCCAATCAAATGCCGCGCACACCAAACGGCGTGGCCCAATCCCAAAGGATCCTGTTGACGCACAAAGGCAAAACTGCCCGCATGGGGGATGGATTGCTGGCAACTGGCGAGCTGTTCAACTTTATGACGGGCGGTTAAGGTGTGCTGCAGTTCATAACTGTAATCAAAGTGATCTTCGATGGCGGCCTTGCCGCGACCTGTGATAAAAATGCATTGTTCGATGCCTGCATCCCAAGCTTCCTCAACCGCATACTGAATCAGCGGCTTATCCACAATGGGCAACATTTCCTTGGGCATGGCCTTAGTGGCCGGCAAAAACCGAGTCCCCAGACCCCCCACAGGAAAAATGGCCTTTCTGACACGTGATTTCATAACATCATCGGATGGAAAAAAGGGTTGTTTTAAAAACGACTTACCATGACGGATTCCGGCGTTATGGTCAAGGGGGGGAGAAACAACAGCACTATCCACCCTTTACACCTCCCTGCCTTCGCGGCCATAATACAGGGGTTTTTTTAAGGAAGGTTGCCCTGCATGAATTTGTATCAGAATCTAAAAACCGTTACAACCGAAGAGGACGTCAAAGATATTTATATCAAAGCTCTAGGCCTAAAAAAATACCGCAAGGGTCTGGTGGATATTTTGACGGATGAAATTTGGTTCGAGGCTAAGCTCAAGCCCACCTCTAGCTATGAAATGTTCACCCAGCTGCTGCATTATGTGCATGACTATCGCAAAGAAAAAAAACGCTCACAACAGAGGAGCACATCGTTGCCCTTTTTGGTCATGGTCACGGTGTCTGTCACTACGGGGTAAGGCCACCAAAAGGACCTTGGGGGCCCTTCCCCTCTCATTCCTTATCCAGCAAATCCCCTGACCGTATTCCCAAAGCCTGTGCGATGGTCATCAAAACCATAACCGAAAAGTTTTTATGGCCATTTTCAATTTCGGAAAGATAGCTGCGGTCCATGTCACACAACCCCGCAAGGTCTTCTTGACTAAGCCCTTTGTCTTTCCGTTTTTGGGCAATGCGTTGGCCGATAAGGGTTAATGGTGTCATCTGCCCATTGTTGGCTATTGCCAACCGAAAGTCCGTAGGCTATAGTCCACAAATCATCACAAGTCGTGACCAAAAGGGTTATTCAATGGCAATCATAAAGGGAAACGAGCTACGTAAAGTAGTTTGCGTGGCAGTGTTATCAGTGTTTCTTTCGTCTTGCTCTGCTGTTATGGCAGCTAGGGGGTCGAATCCTCCAGATTTAGGGGCGGTGTCCACGAACAAAAAACGGTCAGAACACGAACAAAAAACGGTCAGAAATAGAAGTTCACTTGGGTGCCCCCATCAAAACAACAACACTAGCGAATGGAGATAGAATCGATGTTTATCAATATGAAATTGGAAATGAACCAAGCCCTGGTCGCGCTGTTGGGAACGCTGCTTTAACGTTGGTGACATTTGGTCTTTGGGAAATTGCAGGAACACCCATCGAAGCATCGGCAGGGGATACATACACTGCGACAATCACCTATGATAAAAATGATGTGGTCAAAGATATAAAAACCCTGAAAGTATCTTCTTGAATGCCCCTCAAGAAATTTTTAGTTGTTTCGTTGCTGCTACTTTCTGGTTGTGCATCCGAGGCCAATTTTAGGAACATGCTCACCACATGGCAGGGACAACATGTTGATAATTTGGTAAGTTCTTGGGGGCCGCCCGCATCGTCTTATCCACTATCCTCTGGTGGTCAGGTCTTGGAGTATAAATTTTGGCAATCTGGTTCAATTCCTATAACGCTACCAACAACTCAAGAAACGTATCACACTGGAAATATGAAGACTCAAGGATGGGGGATAGCGTCAGATTATTCTTCAACTTATTCTGGTATGTCAACAACCTATGGCAATCAAACGACGTATTATAATTATTATAACTATTGCAACATTTTAATAACGACCAACAATTTGGGTTATATTGAAAAATATCAATACCAAGGCGATGATTGCAAAATGTAAACCATCAAAATCTAACCCCCATCCCCCCATCCCCAAACCCTCATTTACCCCATGCACCCAAACCAAACACCTTTATGGCAATATGCCCTGAATGAGGCCATGGCTGTTTTGGATGCAGGACGGGACCTGTGGCGGGCCTATTTTACGGAAATACCACCCCACGGCGTGCGCGAAACCTATAAACTGAATCGCCCCGACGCAGGATGGTATCAAATCCGAAATGCGCTAAAGGAACGGGGCAAAGCCGACACCGCCCCGCCCGTGGATTTTTCTCTTTTTGAGGCCGCCTATCGATCCCTCACCGAAAAACTCATCCCCCAAGTTTATGATCTGGGGTTTTTACGGGGGTGATGGGGGTAAAGGAAGGGCAGCCCTAAACCGAAACCCCTTGGGCGTGCAGGGCGGGATCTCTGGGGCGGACGGTGGCGCGGATGGCATCGCCGCAGGATTCTTCGGCCTGATCCAGTTCGTAACGTTTTTGCAGGTTCAGCCAAAAGGCCGCCTCTACCCCCAACCACTGCTGCAACCGCAGGGCGGTATCCGCCGTGATGGCCCGTTTTCCCGATAAAATCTGATATAACCGATTGGGCGGCACCCCCAAAGCGCGGGAGGCCTCCGCTGGGCTCATCTTTAAAACCTCCAGCTCGTCACCCAAAATTTCCCCTGGATGAATGGGATAAACAGGACGTTTGATCATGGGCATCCCTTACAAAAAATACCGATTGTTCAACCGTATTGTGCATCGCACAAACACAGACCCCTAGCCCCCCACCAACCGATCCCGCACCTGATGAAGGGTCATCAGGGGCAGCAGGGCGGGCATATCAGGGCCAGATTCTTGGCCGGTTAAGGCGCGGCGCAGGGGCAGAAACAGGGATTTGCCTTTGCGGCCCGTTGTGTCCGATAATCCCTTTGTCCATGTCCCCCATGTGTTTTGATCCCACGGCTGGGGGGGAAGGGTTGCCGCTGCGGTGTTCAGGAAATCCCGATCATCTTCGGCAATCAAGGGGGTCACCGCCCCCCGCGCCATGGTCCACCAGCCCACGGCATCGGATAAAAAAACCAAATTGGGCCGCACCGCCAACCAAAAGGCCTCGTCAACATCCGGCCCCACCAAGGCCATCAAGCGGTCTTTCACGGCGTCAAAGGGTGTTTTGTGCAAAATGCGGGCGTTGAGGTGGCGCAGCTCGTCACTGTCAAAACGGGGTGTGGCGCGGCTATAGGCCGTATCATCGAACGCCCCCAGAACAGCGTTTAAGGTGTCCATGGGCACGATGGGCAAAGAGGAGCCAAGGCGGGACAAAAGGGCCGTGATGGCGATGGATTCGAACCCTTCGTCCCGCAGGCTGGCAATGCTCAGGCTGCCCAAACGCTTGGAAAGCTCGCCCCCCTTGGCATCCACCAACAGGGGAATGTGCCAATAGGTGGGATGGGGGTGACCTATGGCCTCGCACAGTTGAATTTGGGATGCGGTATTGACCACGTGATCTTCCCCGCGAATCACATGACTGATGCCAAAATCAATATCATCCACAACCGAGGCCAAAGAATACACCGGAACACCGTTGGCCCGAAACAACACGGGATCGGACAAATGCTGCCCCTCAAAATGCACAGCGCCGCGGCCTTTGTCTTGCCACGTGATGGGGGCGTGATTCAGCAAAAAGCGCCAGTGGGGCTGACGACCCTCGGCCTCAAACGCCGATTTTTGATCGGGCGTCAGGGACAGGGCGGCCCGATCATACAGGGGGGGCTTGCCTTGGCTGAGGAGGATTTTGCGTTTAATGGCCAATTCTTCCCCCGTTTCATAACAGGGATACAGACGGCCCGATGTGATCAGGTGCTGGCGGATGGCTTCGTAACGGTCAAAGCGGCGGGATTGATAGGCTGTGTCATCAAAGGTTAAGCCCAGCCACAAAAGATCCTGAACAATGCCATCCTCAAAAACCTTTTCAGAGCGGTCTATATCCGTATCATCAAAACGCAGCAAAAAATGGCCGCCATGTTTTTTGGCAAACAACCAGTTAATCAGCGCAATCCGGATGTTGCCCACGTGCAAACGACCGGTGGGGCTGGGGGCAAAGCGCGTTTTGATCATGCAGGGGTTACTTTGTGCTCGTTGTCTTGGCGTTTACCACACCGGTGCCGCTGTTGTCCAGAACCACGCGGGAACGGCCGTTGGTTTGAACAATCACGAACACACGCTGGCCGACCTCCATTTTGGACTGGGGGCCTTGGACGATGGTTAAAACGCGCTCGTTATCGCGGCGTACGTCTTTTTTGCGTTTTGTGGTGCGGCCTTTGTAATCTTCCACGGTTTCATCGGTGGTGTAGGCGCTGTTGTTATCCCAGATTTTGATGATGTATTCGATGCCGGGCTGTTTGGAAACTTCACCCTCAATGGCCGCACCCAAGGCAGCCACAACCAAGGCCCCGCCCACGGTGGCGGCAACGTTTCCGGACCCTTTTCCAAACTGGTTACCGGCCAAACCACCGGCAATCCCCCCCACAACCAGACCTGTTGTGTTGCCCAAAGTTTCATCGGCACCGCCGACAATGACGGGACGGGAACTCAGAACAACCCCCTGAAATGTATCGGACACGGCCCCTGCATCCCGTTCGGAATACACGTTGGGATCCAAATTGCGGGCACAGGCCGACAGGATCAACAAGATGGATAAAAAAGAAACCGTTTTTACAAAGCGGGACACCATAGGATACAGGCCTTTGTCAGTGAAAATGCATTATCTTTTTTTTAGCACAGCCCTTCCCAAAGACGCTACAAAAAAAATGGGTGCGTTCGGGGGTGTTTAAGGAGTTTCATGACGACCAAGGGCAGCCATGGGACCCCCCCCTAAAGCAACACGTTGACCCATCCCTCCGACGCATAGGTTAGGATTTTTTCATCCCGCGTGACCAAACGCGCATCAAAGATTCTGGCGGTGGCCACAATGATGCGATCGGCAGGATCCCCATGAAAAACGCTAGGCAAGGCTGCGCTTTCCAGCGCGATGTCTGGGGATAGAGGTGCCAGTTGAACGCCAGGCAAAGCCAGAGCCTGCCGAACCCAAGCCTGCACAGAACAGCTCATGCTCAGGCGTCCTTTGGTCACCAGCATCCCCAATTCCCAAATGGCAATGGCGGGGATCCACAGGGGATATCCCTGATGTACGGCCTTTTGCAAGGCATCCACCCACGCGTTGGGCAAATGGGGGGAGCCTTCACAAAGCCAAATCCAACTGTGCGTATCCAAAACAAAACCCGATTTAGACATCTGCCGCCCAAGGCTCGCCCACAGGCCGAATCACATCATCAGCCGAAAGAATCTTTCCCCGCAAAGCCCCATAAAGCACCCCATCTGTTTCAGGAAGCGGAACCAACATGGCCACAGGTTTTCCCCGTTTGGTCAGGGTCAGAGGCTTGTGTGTCTGGGCCACCTGATCCATCAGATGCAAGCAGTGAGTTTTGAAATATCCTGCAGGTACAGAAAAAGAGGTGTCCATCAATAAAAACCATGGTCATGAATTATGGTCATAATATATGCAATGGGTTCTTAAATCAAGAAAAATTTTAATGGGCAAACGGATTATCAAGAAAATCCCTGGATTTTCACATGGTTTTCGTATAGTATGAATGTTACTTAAAATAGGGGAAAAATCATGCTGCACGTGCCTGCCTCTGAATTGCAAAAACAATTGGGATATTATCAGGATAAAGCGCTGCTGGAGCCTGTTTTTATCACCCGCAACGGTCGAGAGCGCACCGTTTTGTTATCAACAGAAGAGTATTACCGCCTGAAACGGCTGGATGAATCCGCCCTGTCCACAACGCAGCATAAACGGGATATGCTGGAAAAACTGACATCAACAAATCTGCCAACCGTGCCACCGTTGGACGATGATGCCGTTAGCCGTGAAAATCTCTATCGTTTTGAGGCGGATTCCTAATCGCATGATGCTGGTTGATACAAACATTTTGCTGCGCTTGTGCCAGCCTGATCATCCCCATCATAAGGGGGCAAAGCAGGCTGTTGCTCGTCTGATTAAAGAAGAAACGCTCTGTGTGATCACGCCGCAAATTGCCGCTGAGTTTTGGAGTGTTTGCACCCGCCCCGCTGCCGTCAATGGTTTTGGATTAACGCCTGTTGTCGCCGCGGAAAAGCTCACGGATTTTGAGGCTTTGTTTCCGATTCATGCTGGGGAACCTAAAGCCGAATACATTGTGTGGAAGCAGTTGCTTATCGCCCTAAAGATCAAGGGCGTGAAAGCCCACGATGCCCGCCTGGCAGCCTTTATGATCGCCAACATGATTCCCAGAATTTTAACGTTCAATGGTGATGATTTTCAACGGTTTTCAGAAATTACCGTGTGTCATCCCGATGATGTTTAAAATCCGGGGATCTTTAGAAGGCATACAGGGCCTCAGCGGTCACGTGGGGACTCAGTCCATGTTTTAAGGCGCCCCCGTGCACAACATCCGTTTTTATGGGAAACAATCCCGCAATAAATTTTTTTAATGCCACATAATCATAAATCCCCATGGGTACATCGGGGTTTAAATCCACCAAAATATCAATGTCGCTGGCCTCTGTGGCCTGTCCCCGTGCCACGGATCCAAACACGGCAATATGTTGAACCCCGCGGGCCTGTAAATCACCCTGATGAGATCGTAAACAGGTGAGAGCGGCTGAGGAATCCATAATCGTAATTTTCCTAAGAGTCTATGAAATATAGAAAAAATAGGGGGATTTGTCAATAAACGTATGGATATTTCGCGTTGGCCTGAATTTGTTTTTCCAATTCCGCGGCGCGTTGTCGGGCGGCGGCCAATTGTTCTGGGGTGAGTTTTTCGGCCGCCAAATCCAGTCGTTCTTTGTCACCTCCTCGTTCATCGGATTGGGCGGTAACTAAACTTACACTGTACCAAATATAAGCCTGTTCATCACTTTGCGGTACGCCGTTACCTTTTTCATGCATGAAACCTAAAATAGATTGAGCCTCCACATGCCCTTGTAGGGCGGCTTTGGTGTACCACCTGACGGATTCCTCATAATTTTGGGGTACGTCCTTACCGTAGAAATACTCCTCTCCCAGAGTATATTGTGATTCTACATGCCCTTGTTCAGCCGCTTTGGTGTACCATTTGAGGGATTCTTTGTCATTTTTTGACACACCGCGACCCGATGCATACATACCACCCAAAGCACCTTGCGCAAAAGAATTGCCTTGTTCCGCAGCTTTGGTATACCATTTGACGGCCTGTCTATAATTTCTTTGCACGTCCTGACTACCGGATCTGTACATGTATCCTAAACTATATTGGGCCGATGAATCCCCTTGTTCTGCCGCTTTGGTGTACCATTTCATAGCCTCTTTATAATTTCTTTTATCATTTGCTGGTATGTCCCAATTGGCCCAACCATATTTGTCGTCCCAACCGTATTTGTACATGTCTCCTAAACCAACTTGCGCAACCGCATACCCCTTTTCCGCGGCTTTGGTGTACCATTTGATGGCCTGTTCATAATTTTTGGGTATGCCCTCACCGTAGCGATACATGCGCCCTAAATAAAATTGTGCCTTTCCATCCCCCTGTTCCGCAGCTTTGGTATACCATTTGACGGCTTCTGTAGCATTTTTTGATACGCCCCAACCGTATTTGTACATGTCTCCTAAACTAACTTGCGCAGCCGCATACCCCTGTTCCGCAGCTTTGGTATACCATTCGACGGCCTGTTCATAACTTCCTTCGGGCTCGTTTTTATTGTATTGGTACATTTCTCCTAAACTATTTTGGTCCGATGAATCCCCTTGTTCTGGCGCTTTGGTGGACCATTTAATAGCCTCTTTACCATTTTTTCTATCATTTGTCGGTACGTTCCAATTGGCCCGACCGTATGCGTGCAACTCTCTTAAACCAACTTGCGCAGCCGCATACCCCTGTTCCGCGGCTTTGGTGTACCATATGATGGCCTGTTCATAATTTTGGGGCACGCCCTGACCGTTGCGGTACATGAGCCCTAAATAAAATTGTGCCTTTCCCTCCCCCTGTTCCGCAGCTTTGGTATACCATTTAAAGGCCTCTGGATCATTTTTTGGTATTCCTAACCCCTCGTAGTACATAGATCCTAAACTAATTTGCGCCCCTGCATACCCCTGTTCCGCAGCTTTGGTGTACCACCTGACGGCCTCGTAATAATCTTGGCGTACGCCCCGACCACCGTGTCGATACATGTCTCCTAAACTATTTTGGGCCGATGAATGCCCTTGTACTGCCGCTTTGCTGTACCACTTCATAGCCTCTTTATCATTTTCTTTATCATTGTCCCAAGTGACCCAACCGTATTTGTACATGTCTCCTAAACTATTTTGGGCCGATGAATCCCCTTGTTCTGCTGCTTTGGTGTACCATTTCATAGCCTCTTTATCATTTTTTTTATCATTGTCCCTCGTGACCCAACCGTATTTTTTGTCTTCTCTGTCGTCCCAACCGTATTTGTACATGTCTCCTAAACCAACTTGCGCAGCCGCATACCCCTTTTCCGCGGCTTTGGTGTACCATTTGATGGCCTGTTCATAATTTTGGGGTACGTCCTGACCGTAGCGATACATAAGGCCCAAATTAAATTGTGCATTTTCCTCCCCCTGTTCCGCAGCTTTGGTATACCATTTGACGGCTTCTGTAGCATTTTTTGATACGCCCCAACCGTATCTGTACATGTTTCCTAAACCAACTTGCGCAGCCGCATCCCCCTGTTCCGCCAAGTTTTTGGTTGCTTCAAAATCACTGGAATCCCCCGCCACACTGGGGATAACAGAAAACAGGGTCAACACAATGGCCATGGCGTATCGTTTTAACATCATGCGGGGCTTTCTTTGTTTCGTGGCATTCAAAATGGAAAAATACGGCAATATTCGTGGGATTGCAACGGTTTCCCCCCTTACACAATCCCCTTCACCCCCTCATTCACCTCATGAAACACACTCTTCGCCGGAGCTCTTGCGATGAAGAGTTTTTGATCGGGGCGGATTTTGTATTGGTTTGGGCGGTGTTTGGTGAGGTGCATGATTTTTTCCGGATTCGGCGGGGTGTTGTTGTGAAAGGCCACGAGCAAGCCCCGTGGTCCCACATCGATGCTGGTGATGCGGGCGGTTAGGCACAGGTGTTTTAACAGGATGATTTTCAGCAGATTATCGGCCTCAACCGGCAGCGGCCCAAAGCGATCCCGCAGTTCGGTTTTAAAGGCCACAACCTCATCGCGGGTTTTTAAGGATGACGCGCGGCGGTACAGCTGCATACGGACCTCCAGATCCTTCACATAATCCGGCGGCAGCAGGACCGAAACGCCCACATTCAACGTGGGGGTCCATGTGTCTTCGGTTAAGGCCGCATCCCCCCGTTTGGCAGCCTCAATGGCATCGCGCAGCATCTGCTGGTACAGTTCAGCCCCCACTTCGCGGATGTGGCCGGATTGCTCTTCGCCCAGAATGTTGCCTGCTCCGCGCAGGTCCATATCGTGACTGGCCAACGTAAAGCCCGCCCCCAAGTGATCCAAGGTTTGCATGATTTCCAAACGTTTTTGGGTGGTGCTGGCGACCTTCATACCGGCGGGCAGGGTAAAATAGGCGTACCCCTGCCGCCCTGACCGCCCCACCCGACCCCGCAACTGATACAGTTGCGCCAGCCCAAACAGATGGGCGCGGTGGATAATCAGCGTGTTGGCCCGCGGAATATCAATGCCCGATTCAATGATGTGCGTGGAGAGCAAAACATCATACCGGTAATCCGTAAAATCCTGCATGATGGTATCCAAATCCGCCGCCGGCATTTGTCCGTGGGCCACGGCCACGCGGGCGTTTGGCACCAGAGATTGGACATACTCGGCTTGCTGGGCCAAATCCTCGATACGCGGGCAGACATAAAAAATCTGGCCCTCGCGGGACAGCTCGCGCAGCAAAGCCTCGCGCAGGGTCACATCGTCCTGATGCAACACAAAGGTTTTAATGGCCAAACGATCCACCGGCGGCGTGGCAATCAGGGACAAATCAAACGTACCCGATAACGCCAGCTGCAACGTACGGGGAATGGGGGTGGCGCTAAGGGCGAGGTAATGCACGTTGGCCTTGAGCGCTTTGAGTTTTTCCTTTTGCTTCACGCCAAAGCAATGCTCTTCATCCACAATGACCAGCCCCAGATTTTTAAAACCAATGGTGCTGCCCAACAGCGCGTGGGTGCCCACGACAATATCCACCGTGCCGTCCTTTAGGCCCTCTTTGGTGGCGGCGGCATCGCGGGGGGAAACGAAACGCGACAAATGCCCCAATGTCAGGGGCAATTCCGCGAAACGCTCCGCAAAGGTTTTTGCATGTTGCCGCGCCAACAGCGTGGTGGGGACGATGACGGCCACTTGCACGCCACTGCTCGCCGCCACAAAGGCGGCACGCATGGCGACCTCGGTTTTGCCAAAGCCCACATCCCCGCACAGCAAACGGTCCATGGCGCGGCCTTTGGCCAGATCCTCTAAAATCTCCGCTGTGGCGCTGAGCTGATCATCCGTTTCGGCATAGGGAAAACGGGCCGCAAACAGGGCGTATAAATCGCTATCCGGAATCAGGGCCGGCGCGGTGTTCAGGGCCCGCGCGGCGGCGATTTTCAGCAGTTCCTCTGCCATATCCCGCAGGCGTTTTTTGAGTTTGGCCTTGCGGTTTTGCCAACCCGCCGCCCCCAAGCGATCCAAACTGACCACCGTATCGGCGTCGCCGTAGCGCGATAAAACGTTGCTGTTTTCGGCGGGGACATACAGTTTATCCCCGCTGTGATAGGATACCACGACGCAATCGTGGCGGGTGCCCTCCACCGTCACGGTTTCCAGTCCCTCGAATTTGCCGATGCCGTGGTCTTCGTGAACCAGATAATCCCCGATGTCCATGACACTGGTGTCCAGCAGAACGGCCTCGGCTGTTTTGCGTTTGGGATTGCTGCGGACTTTTTCGCCGAACAGGTCTTCCTCGGTCACCACAATAAAATCATCGGTTTCAAAGCCCCCCCGCAGCGGCCCCACCAACAGATTGATGATCCGGCCCTTTTGGTGCGCCGCCTGCGCCCACGTGTCATGGCGAAAAACGGGTTGGGGATAGTTGTGTTTAAACAGGGCCTCCATCCGATCCGCACTGGTGGTATCCAGCGCAGTGACGATCACACGTTTTTTGGTGGCCAAGGCGGGGGCCAAGGATGAAGTCATGGGGGCAGATGTTCTGGTTTGTGTCATGGGGGAATCTTAACCCAACCTAGGGAACAGGGGCAAGGGGGCCTTTAGGATCTGTCATCTTTGGGGGAACAATCCCTTTAGTGTTTCCACATCAGGGCCACCCCCATCAGAATGAAGGCGCTGCCCAAAATCTTGTAAACGGTGAGGCTTTCCCCAAAAAAAACATGGCTTAAACCAACCACAAAAATATAGGAAACAGCAACGGTGGGATGGGCCACAGACAGGTTGATCTTTTGCAGCGACACAATATACAAAATCGCCGCAACAAAATACAGTCCCATGCCTGCAATAAACTTTGTATTCAGAAAATACCAAAAAAAAGCTTGGCCATCCCCTTTGGGCGCCATGGCAAAACTTTTAAAAAGCATCTGCGCCACAACACCCAGCGCAATTGAGATAAACAGAAAGAGAATGTGCATAGGGTGAATCCATGTCAAAGCGCCACCCGTAAGATAGGCATTTATGATGAAACAAGCAAACCACAAAATGGTTAATTCTGGGCTGGGTGTACGTTTGCAGGGCATCTTGGGTTGCCGTTTTATTTGAAAAATCTCTTCGGTTTTTGAATGTACAGGGGTATGGTTTCTGCTATCTGTCTGTTCCTTGATGTCAGGAAACGCAATCTCGTTCATGACCCCTTCGCCCATTTTGCACATGGATGTGCCCCTTTTGGTTCGAGGGGGGCGGCCTCTTTTGCAAAATTTTTCTTTACAGGTATCCTGCGGGGACAGCGTTCATATAACGGGCCCCAATGGTGTGGGCAAATCCTCTTTGTTGCGGTCCATGGTGGGCCTTTTGCCGCTTCAGGGGCCTTGTGTGATCCGCACGCCGTCGGTTTTTTTTCTGCCCACGGAACGGGATATTCCGGATGGACAGACAGCCAAAGCGTATCTGACATTATGGCGGGCCTTTGAAAACCACGTGTTGAAGGATGAGAACCCCCTCCCGTCTTTGCGTTCAGAGACCACAGAAGACCTTTTTTTGCCCAAAAAGATTTTAAATCAGCCGATTCATCGCTTATCCTCGGGGATGCAACAGCGCGTCAGGCTCTCTCGCTTAGCCCAGACACGATCTCAGCTGTGGATTTTGGACGAACCGTGGCAATCCTTGGATCATGATGCGTCCCGTATTTTGGATGATTGTATAGCCCATCATTTGGCGCGGGGCGGGGCTGTGATTTGGACAAGCCATGATCACCGCACGTTTCCTTTTGTAACCAGAATAGTGGATCTTTCGGCCTTTGTCGCGGCGGCAGAAACGGAGGACCAATGGCCCTTTTAGGATGGATGATCAAGGCCGCTTGGCAGCACCGTCAAAGCCAAGGGCAAGAGCTGATGCTGCAAGCCCTGTTCATGGTGGCCCTGATTCTCATTGGCCACTTTGGGGGTCTTTTGCGGCAGGATCCTGTGTCTTTCGTTTGGGTCACTCTTCTTGTCACGCATATGGTGGGGACAGGATTGGGGGGGCTGAATCAGGATGCTGTGTCCACCACGTTGTTGGTCCATAAGATTCCCCTTATTGCGTGGGTGTGGGTTCATGTTTTGGTGATGGGGGTCACGCGGGGGATGGTGATGACGGCACTTGCCATGCTGGTTTTGGCAGCCAGTGGTCTGGCATCATGGGGTTTGGCGGGTGTGGTGGCTTTGGGGCTTTTGCCGTTGATGTTGTATCGGATGCTTGTGGAAACCTTGATGGGGGCAGGGGTTTTTGGGTTTGTTTGGCTGTGTCCTCTGTTGACCCCGCTTGTGATTTTTGGGCTGGATACGATGCAAAGGGCAGCGGCGGGGAACCTAAGTTTTTCCGGTGGTGCTGTGTATGGGATGATGTATGTTTTGTTTTGTGTTGCGGTGTTGCCGTGGATCGTGGCATGGATAATTAGGGAACGTTTAACTTCATGACATCTTTAAAATTGTCTTTTCATGCTTTGGCAAGGCCGGCGACGTTTCTGCGTGTGGCGGGGGTAACCTGCACTATTTTAGGGATTCTGAGTGCGATTTTGTTTGCCGTGGGCGTGCCATGGGCCCTGTGGCTATCCCCCCCAGATCGTTTGCATGGGGATTTGGTTCGGCTGATGTATATTCATGTGCCCGCGGCTTGGTCGGCCATGATGGCTTATGCCTTATGCGGCCTTTCGGGGGCTGGGTATTGGGTGTGGCGGCACCCTGTTGCCAGTTTGATATCCGAGGGGTTTGCGGAAATGGCCGCGTTGCTTTCGGCCCTGTGTTTGATCACGGGAATGTTGTGGGGAAAGCCGGCTTGGGGCGCCTGGTGGGTGTGGGATATGCGTTTAACCAGTATGCTGCTTTTGTTTTTGTTATCGGTGAGTGTGGTTTTAAGTTACACCCTCATCACCCCTGTTGCGTTGTCCCGAAAGGTGGGGGCCATTGTGGCCAGTGTGGGGCTGATGAATTTGCCCCTGATTTCTTTTTCTGTGACGTGGTGGACCACACTGCATCAACCGGCCAGCATCCGCTGGTTTGCCAAAGACAGCATGGATATGGCCATGAAAATGCCGTTGCTGACCATGGCGTTGGCGTTTACAACGCTGACCGTTTGGTGTGCTTTGCGCTGTGCCATGCGCCGATTGCAGACGTTTAAAGACGCTCGGGGTCTGTCATGATGCCCCTTTATGTTTGGATTGGTTATGGGGTGGCGGCGGTGATGCTGATGGCTCAGGTCTGGCGTCTGCGATGATCACCACCCATACCCTAAAAAACGAAGCGGACACGGCGGCGCTGGCCCATGCCCTTGCGACGGATCGTCATCTGTTGCCCTCTGTGATGACGTTGGAGGGCCCCTTGGGCGTGGGAAAAACAACGTTTATGCGGTTTTATCTGAAAGCGCTGGGTTGGCAGGGTCCTGTGATCAGCCCCACTTATGGCCTGATTCAGGTTTATGATTTGCCGCAGGGTCCCCTGTGGCATGTGGATTGCTATCGTTTGGGCAGCCCCGAAGAGATCTATGCCCTAGGGCTGGTGGATGCCATGATGTTGCATCCCTGTTGCATCGAATGGCCGCAGCGCATTGCGCCCTTTTTGCCCCCTGTGCGGCAGGCCCTGACCTTTGATTTTAACACAGATCAAACCCGCAGGCTCAGGCATGAATGTTTTGGTTTGGGGTAAAAGACTATGGCTTACGGGCTTTTTTTGCTTTAAAAACCATCAGAATGTCTTGAAAGGATCATGATGAAAACAGCGGTCGTTCTTTTTAATCTTGGGGGACCTGATCAGGTTCAGGCCATCCGCCCTTTTTTGTTTAATCTTTTTAATGATCCCGCCATTATCCGTGTTCCCAAAGTTTTCCGGTATCTGTTGGCCCAATTGATTTCCCGCAAGCGGGCCCCTGTAGCGGCGAAAATTTATGATCATCTTGGGGGAAAATCCCCCCTTTTGGACAACACAAAGGCGCAAGCCGCAGCCCTTCAGGATGTGTTGGGGGAGGGGTTTCAAACCTTTGTCTGTATGCGTTATTGGCATCCCATGACAGAGGCTGTGGTGCAGGACGTGATGGCCTACGCCCCCGATCGTATTGTTTTGTTGCCGCTTTATCCACAGTTTTCAACGACGACAACGGCCTCTTCGGTGAAGCAATGGCAGGAAATTGCGGGAAAACAGGGGTTATCTGTTCCCACAACAATGGCGTGTTGCTATCCCATTCATCCTGATTGGATTCAGGCCGTTGTGGTCAAAATCGCGGAAAAGGTGACGTCTTTTCAGGGTATGCGTGTGTTGTTTTCGGCCCACGGCCTGCCGGAAAGCATTGTTAAAAAGGGTGACCCGTATCAATGGCAGGTGGAACAAACGGTGGCCGCCGTGGTGGCCGCGCTGAATGTTCCGGATTTGGATTATCAGATTTGTTATCAAAGCCGCGTTGGCCCCATGACGTGGATTGGGCCCTCCACAGAATCAGCCATTGAGCGGGCTGGGGCCGAGAAAAAAGGGATTGTGATGATTCCCATTGCTTTTGTTTCCGAACACTCGGAAACGCTGGTTGAGCTGGACATAGAATATCGTCACCTTGCGGAGGAAGCTGGGGTTTCCCAAATGATCCGCATCGACACCGTGGGGGATCATCCCCTGCATATCAGGGCTTTGGCCGACGTGGTGAAAAAAACCCTAGCATGCGGGGGGGCGGTGTGTTCCCCCCCACAGCGTTGTCCCAAAAGGTTTTCGGGATGTCCCTGCGCGGGTTGAGTGGGGTTTTTAAAGGGTGGCATCCTGAATCAGGCTGGCGATATCATCCCCATAACGGGCCACATTGCGCTCACTGGTGGATTGTCCATGTTTCAGAATGTCAAACAGGGGGGACAGATACACATCTTCGCTGTGTTGTTGGCCGTTCAGGCGGGCACGGCGTTTGAGTCCCTCTTCCGACAGGGCAACGGCACGTTCGCCCCATTCTTTTAAGGTATGGCGTCCCATTTGGGTCATCAGACCCTGACGGGGTCCGTTTTTGTGGGCGGCCTCGATGTCCTCCAGCGAGACCTCATTGAGCCATGATAAAACGGTTTTCAGTGCCGTTTCATCATAAAGCAATCCCACCCAAAATGCGGGAAGGGCCTTGATCATCCCAGGCAGTCCGCCATCGGCGCCCCGCATTTCCAGAAATTTTTTCAACCGCACCTCAGGAAACGCGGTGGATAAATGATCTGCCCAATCAGCTAAGGTGGGATGTTCTCCAAGAAACCCAGGCAGAGAACCTTTCATAAAATCACCAAAGCGTTGTCCAGAAACATCGATATAGCGGCCCTGTCGATAGACAAAATACATGGGCACGCGCAGCATATACTCCACGTATTTGGCAAACCCCATGGTATCGTCAAAAACAAATTTTAAAAAACCACACCGATCTGGATCCGTATCTTGCCAAATGCGGGCGCGATAGCTGCTGTATCCATTGATGCGACCTTCGCCGTGGCCAGAGTTGGCAAACAAGGCGTTGGCCAAGGGTTGCAAAAAAAGTCCAGCGCGAAATTTGGCCACCATATCGGCTTCGCTGGAAAAATCCAAATTGACCTGAATGGTTGTGGTGCGCAGCATCATGTCCAATCCCAAAGACCCCCGCTGTGGCATATAGGCCCGCATGATGCTGTACCGTTGCTTGGGCATCCACGGGCAATCTTCGCGGCGCCATGTGGGATGAAAACCCAGGCACAGGAAATCAACGCCCAATGCCTCAGCGACGGCTTTAACTTCCAGAACGTGTTGGTTTAATTCATCAGAGGTTTCATGCAGGGTTTTTAAGGGGGCCCCAGACAGTTCAAGCTGTCCCGCCGGCTCCAAAGAAATGGCCGCGCCGTCCTTGGAAAGAGCAATCACATGATCACTCTCAAAAATGGGCTGCCAACCAAAACGATGGGTTAGGCCTTCCAACAAAGCCCGTATACCATCGGGACCTTCGTAGGGGATGGGGGATCCTGTGGCCCTGCGGTAGGGGAATTTTTCGTGCTCTGTGCCAATGGACCACGCTTCGGGTGATTTGCACCCGCTGGCCAAATAGGACACCAGATCATCAGGATCGGTCACGGCGGTGGTGTTGATGCTGGGCATAGCCGTCATAATAGGGGTTCCTTAGCTTAATCTGTCACAGGCTTTTTACCAATCGCCCAAAAGAGCGCGGCACACGGACAGACCTGCGATGGCTGCTGTATCGGCGCGTAAAATTCTTTTGCCCATGCTCATGCCGTGACAGTGAGGGCTGCGCAGGATTTTGTCAAGCTCTTCCTCGGACCATCCACCCTCAGGTCCAATCATCAGCGTATAGGATGGACGGGGGGAAAGTGTCATCAAAACATCATAAATACGGGGGGATGTTCCCCGTTCATCCCCTACCAAAAGGGTATCTTCGCCCCCCTGCCGTCGTGTTAAAAAATCATCGAGAGAGGCCACAGGATGAAGGATGGGCAGGCTGTTGCGCTCGGTCTGCTCAGCGGCTTCGATGACCTGAGACAAGGCGCGTTCCTGATTCCAGTGACGCATCACGGTGTGTTGGGTCAGCAAAGGCTGAAGGGCTGTGACACCAAGTTCGGTGGCTTTTTCCAGAATCTTCTCCAGCGCTGGTTTTTTAACAAGGGCAAAGGCCAATGTCATGGGGGGGTGGATGGTGTCCAAGGGTTTTGTGCAGACATCGATATGAATCAGGGTCTGTTTAGGGGTGATGCGGGCGATATGGGCGGTGTATGTTCCTGTTTTTCCGTCAAAGGCCTCTATGGAATCGCCTGTGTGGGCCCGCATGACGTGGGCCAGATAGTGATGGGCAGCGTCAGGCAAAACCAAGTCTTGGCCAAGGGATAGGTTCAAAGGAAGGTAAAGGCGGTTCATGATCCCTGACGGATTGACAATGGGACATAATTTTCAGAAAAAATTTGGATCCCGTCAAGAGCGATTCAAAAAAAGCTTTTCTAAAAATTCGATGGAATTTTTCGCGTATTATTTAGTTTTATGGCGCTCAGATCATTCATGATGCTGGAGGGGCGACCAAACAAATAGCCTTGGCCCAATCCCACGCCCAACCCAAGCAGGATTTCCTTTTCCTCTGGCGTTTCGACCATTTCTGCGATGACATCCATGCCGATATCGTGGCAAAGATTGACGATGGTTTTCACAAAAGCCAAATTTTTGGGATTGTTTTGGATATTGCGAATATAGGATCCATCGATTTTTGCATAATCAACTTCAAAATTGCGTATATAAAGCAATGAACTGGCTCCTGCCCCCACGTCATCAAGGCAAAAGGCGTGTCCTCTTTGCCGCAGTCCCTGAATGGCATCATTCATCTGCTTATAATCCGAAACCGTTGCGGATTCGGTTAGCTCGAACATGATTTGTTTATTGAGGCTTTCATAGGGCTCTAAAAGTTGATGCAGGGAACGCACAAAAAGTGTGCTGCCTAAAGACTTTGCAGATAAATTGATCGCAATCGTAGGGCGTTTGTTGGTGCTGGCCATGGATCTGAGTTGTTCTGCCACTTGGCGACAGACGAATAGATCAAGCTCTTGAATTTTTCCAATTTCTTCAGCGAAAGCAATCATTTCATAGGGTGATTCGTGGTTTTCAAAACGACTGAGGGCTTCGTAATGGTGTGTCGTTCCATTGCGCATATCGACAATGGGCTGAAAAACAATTTTGTAGCTGTTGGTCGAGATCACTTCGTTTAAAGCGGACACTTGTTTTAACGTTTCGCTCATCATTGCGTTTAAGGACTCCCCTATTGTGCTCATGGAAATAGAGGTTATGCCTTTTTCAGCAAATTTATTCAAGCAATACAAGAATGTTTGGGATATTTCTTCAGCTCTGGCATTTTGACTGTCACAAGAGATGCTCTTGGTCTGGATGGAAATGGATTTGCTTTGGGGGTCAACAAGTCTAATCAGATCTTCCATGTATTCCACAACATCTTTTTGATCCAAACGATCATCATGAACCATGCTAAATCGGCTTTCATCCAATCGGGCCGCCATATCGCCGTCCAAAGAGTTGGAGCGCATATACGATCCGATTTGGGCCATAACGAACTGTGCTTGATCCTCAGGAAGATGGGTTAAAGAGGCCCCCACTTCAATTAGGGTCATGGTGCTTTTATCGAAAATCTCACGATTGTTATCAATATACAGTCTTAGCTTTTCTTGAAACTCTCTGGGTCCAAAAAGACCGGTTTCGAGATCATGGTGACGAACCTCTTCGTTTTGTCCCAAAAAGCTCTCAACACCTGTGATGGTCACGAAAGCAAAAGGATAGTCTGGTAACCGGCAAACAGCGATCAAAACAGGTTTTGTGAATTCTTTATGATGAATATGATATAAGTTCGGGGGCAATCGCCCAGAAGGTCCCAATTTTTGGATGTGACGCTTTAAAAGGGCCCGTTCGGATTCAATCAGAAAATCATACAGCGATTTATTTTTTAAAAACTCTTGGGAAAATCCCGTGATTTTTTGTGGCAAGCCAGCATTAAAGCCAATCAAGCCATCATCAGGCATGACCTCTAATAACAAATCGGCGCTTGTGAAAGCAAAAGCCACAAACTTAGCTTTTTGGTCATTGTTCATAAAAATTCCAGAATTTTATACCGGCTTTACTTTACTGTATAAGACAATCCTTAAAACAACCTTGGCAGTATTCTATTTTTTTTGTATATCCTTGGCCCCAGAGCGTGATAATGCATTTTACAGGCAGGCGAACCGAATGCTTGAATACATACCTAGGTAAACTTATGAAGTGCCCCTATTGTGGATATATGGAAACGCAGGTCAGGGATTCCCGTCCGGTGGATGAGAATATGTCCATTCGCCGTCGTCGTTATTGCCCCCGTTGTGATGGACGTTTTACAACATTTGAAAGACCGGAAATGCACGATTTGATTGTGGTGAAAGCGGATGGAAGGAAAGAGCCCTTTGCTCTTGAAAAAATAAAAAAGGCTTTGATGGTGGCTTTGGTGAAACGCCCCTTTACGCTGGATGATCTGGATCAGATCAGCCTGAAAATCCGCAGCTCCCTTGAGCAAGAGGGCAATACCGAAGTCACATCAAGGCACATTGGGGAAGTGATTTTAAAGGATCTGAAGCAGCGCGATCCCGTTGGTTACGTGCGCTTTGCCTCGGTTTATCAAAACTTTCACGATATTAGCGATTTTCAAAAAATCGTGAGTTCCGAGTCCGCTTAAGACGTCGTATCGGTCAGGCTTTGAATCAGCCCCTCAATAACCGAAAGTCCCTGTTGCCAAAACGTGGGATCTTTTGGGTCTAATCCGAAGTCTGATAACATGGTATCGTAACGCTGTGTTCCCCCTTTTTTCAGAAAAGCGATGTATTTTTCTGCAAAACCCTCAGGATGGTTTTGATAGGTGGCATACAGCGCATTGACCAAACAGTCCCCAAAAGCATAGGCGTAAACATAAAAGGGGGAATGGACAAAATGCTGAATGTACGTCCAGTAGATTTTGTAGGGATCGGACAGGGTGATGGCGGGGCCCAAACTTTCTGTTTGAACCTGCATCCAAAGGGTGGCGAGGTCCTCGCTGCTTAATTCCCCCTCAGCGCGAGCCGCGTGCACTTTGGTTTCAAAAGTATGGAACGCAATTTGACGCACCACGGTGTTGAGCATATCTTCAACTTTTGCGGCGGTTAGGGCGCGTTTTTGTTCAGGGGTTTCTGCGGCTTTCAGCAAGGACTGAAAGGTTAGCATTTCCCCGAAAACAGAAGCGGTTTCTGCGATGGTCAGTGGGGTATCGGACATCAGGTATCCTTGGTCAGCGCTGAGGACCTGATGAATGCCATGTCCCAGCTCGTGCGCCAGCGTCATGACATCCCGCTGCGATCCCTTAAAATTCATCAGAATATACGGGTGAACCTCTGGCACGCAAGGGTGAGCGTAGGCCCCAGAATCTTTACCGGCGTCGGGCGCCGCATGAATCCAGCCCTCATCGAAAAAGCGGCGCCCGATGGCGGCCATTTCGGGTGAAAATGCCTGATAAGCAGACAAAACAATGTCTTTGGCCTGATCCCAAGTGTATGTCGGCTGAGAGACTTGGGGCAACGGCGCGTTTCGGTCCCAAAAGTTTAGTGTTTTTTGATTCAGCCAGGCGGCCTTATGTTCGTAATACCGATGGGATAGCCGTGGATAGGCAGCGCGGACGGACTGAACCAAGGTTTCCACAACCTCCCCCTCCACTTGGTTTTGCAGGTGACGCGAGGATGACGGAGAGGAAAATTGGCGCCAGCGATCTTCCGTGGCCTTGTCCTTCACAAGGTTGTTCATGATCAGGGCAAAAGTATCTTTTTGGCTTTCCAGTCCCGCAGAAAAAGCCAAGGCAGCATCGCGTCTGACATCGGGATCCGTGGATGTGTTCATCACATGCAGGACTTGGGTTTCCGTCACCATTTCGCCCCGATAGGAAAAACGCAAGGCGGCCATGATTTGATCAAACAAACGCACCCAGCCGCTGCGACTGGTGATATGCAAATCATGCATCAGTTTTTCACTGGTTTCATCCAGGGTATGGGGCTTAAAGATTCGAACCTGATCCAACCAGGGGCGATAACGCGCGATGCCTTGATGGGTTTGATATAAATTTTGAACATCCGCTTCATTGAGGGCACACAGGGCCAAGGTGAAAAAAATCAGGTCTGATTCCAGGGTTTGCAAAGCCTCACGCGTGTTTTGAAACAGTTGGGCGCGGGCCATATCGTTACGGTTTTCGGAAAACAGCAAAAAGGTATAGGTGCCTAATTTTCCGAAAAGGGTCGAAAGACCCTCGTAATCCTGAATGGCTTGATACAAAGTATCGGCACTGACTTTTGAAAAATCTTGGGATGCAAAAGTGTTAACGAAAGTGACGGTTTTGGCTTTGGCTTCTTTCAAAGATCCCAGAAAAGCCGGATCATCAGGACTTTTGAAAAGATCCTCCAGACGCCAGTGGGGAAGGGTTTGGGTCATTGGCTATCCTTTCCCTTTTGGGTGGTGTGGCGGGCATTGGCAAAGGCATCCAGATAGCGCTGCACCACAACGGTTTCGTGATAATGGTTTTTATACATCTCATGGCCTTTGTTGGCGAGGTCTTTGGCAAATTTTTCGTCCCCAAGAACGCGGGATATGGCTGAGGCAAGGGCTTCGTCATTGCCCACAGGCACCAACATGCCTGTTTTTTCGTGTTCAATGACTTGGGATGGGCCTTCGCTTTCAGAGGCAATCAGGGGCTTTTGATGGGACCAAGCCTCTAAAATCACAGATCCAAAGGGTTCATGACGCGAGGGACACACAAAAACATCGGCATGTTCCATGAAAGGTGTGATGTTTTCCTGCCAAGGCAAAATATGGACGCGGCTGGCGATGGGGGCCGCTAACTCGACAATGGTCTTTTTCTCTTCGCCTTCCCCCAAAAGGCAAAGTTGGGCATTGGGAACCTGCATCATGGCCCGCAGCAAAACATCAAATCCCTTGTTGGGGTGAAAACGACCCAAAGCCAGAACCACTTTTTTTTGGGGATCCAGGGAAAGGGTGCTTGGCAAAGGATTCCCTGTCACAGGTTCGTCTGCAAAATTGGGAATGGTGACGATTTTTTCGGCAGGCCAGCCTTTGTCCAGATAAAACGTCCGAAGATGCTCTGTCATGGCAATGATCAGATCGCATTTTCGATAATACTTTAAATCATAATATCCCCCAGGGCGCCCCACATGCAGGGCGGGGCTTTTGGGACAAAATTTCGTGGCCCGATTCAACCATGTAAAGACCACATCAGGTTTAAAATCATCGATATGTTTCGCAAAAATTTTTTTGGTTTTGAAATCAAAAATGCCCCCGAAGGGCGCTTGACGCAAAGGGATTCCCAAATTAACGAGGCGTTTGTAGCGATCATAATTGTGCCGCATTAAAACCTGAACAGTGACCCCGTCACGGCCGTGAAAAGCACGGGTGAGGCGTTCAAAGTGCTTCTCAGCCCCGCCCTTTGGAGCGCCGGCAATGGCCATGAGAATTCGCATAAAGCTCTAAGCAATCTTTACGACATTGTTGGCAGGGGCGGCGTTAGAGAGGCTTTCGATGGCTTCCAGATAAATCTGGAACAATTGATCTTCTTCGCTGCGTTCCTCTTCGGTTTTTTTGCGCCAAGAGATCAATTTTCGAATCACTTTTTTATCCAGACCTGTGCTGGCGGCCTCGTCGTAAACGGCGGCTATATCTGTGGCAATGGCTTTTTTTTCTTCCTCTAAATTTTCAATGCGCTCGATAAAAGACAAAAGTTGCTTAGCACTGGAGGCATCAGGGGCGGAAAATGTCGTCATACGGAATCCCTTGGAATTGTTGTTATGGTGGTTCACGTTTCCACACTTCAGGTCAAATGGCAATCACAAAAAATGGATGCATACCCAAGGCCGCACGGACATCCATCCCCCTTCTGAAACGTATTTTAAGGGGATGGCGGGGAAGGTTTTTCTGCGGGCTTTTCGGATGGTTTATCTTGGGGTTTGTTTTTGGTTTCCTCGGGGGTTTTGGGTGGTGTCTCCCCATTTTCTCTCACATCGCTGAGTTTGCCTGTTTTGAGTTGCTGGCGATAATCCCCAATTAAGGTTTCCAGCGTGCTGATATCTTTAAAAGCCCCCATAACATTTTTTGGATCCCCGATCAGGTTGGGGTTGCTTAGGGCCTGAAAAGGTTCATCCCAGGGGGTCCCTTTCAGCAAAGGTCCGTAACGGGAAAAGGCCTCTGCTAGTTTTTCTGTGTCCTTGGCCAAAACCAGAGCGGTGACGTAATTCAGGATGATGCGGGCTTCTGCCTCAGAGGCTGTTTTTGTGTTGGGTTTCAGGTGAATCATGGATTCCAAAAGCGGAACAACCTGATCATATTTTTTCTCTTTCCAGTAAATGTGGGCTCGGATTTGGTTGGCTTCTTCGGATGTGTCATCGATAAGGGTTTCAAGGGCATCTTCGTTCTGGCTTTGCATGGCCTGCGCCTCGGCCCGCAGGCGTTCGCGTTTTTCAAACAGGGCCACGGGAACATAGAGATAATCTGAGATATTCAGGGCCTCAATGGCTTTTTCCGGCTGGTTGTTCAGCAGGTGAATCATGGCCAGACGCATGCCCACGCGGCTTTTGTCTTCGGCCTCCAAACGCTCTCGGACCTGGTGATTGAGGAGGTCCCCTGCCCTGTCCAGCAGATCAACGGACACCAGACGATCCGCCAGTTTCCGGATCATGTCATCACCGGTTTCATCATCGGGCGTTAAAAAACGGAATTCATCCAAAAGGGCCAAAGCCGTTAAGGGCGGCATGCTGTCGGCTTTGTCCTTCAGGTAAAGGTCGATAAACAGGGATTGCATTTGGGCGCGGGCCTTTTTCCCGTCTTCTGTGTCGGGGTATTGCCTTTCTAGGTATCGCAAGGTTTGCAGAGCGTCTCTGTAATCCCCTTTTTTGGTGTATAAAGCCACCAGACGGTTCAACAATGTGCGCTCAAACGCATCCCCCCGCCAGGCAAACCGAAGACGCTCTAGCCCCACGATGGCATCGTCATCACTGAGGGTGCCTGCGCGGTGCTGGCTGTCCAACAGGGCATAATCCGCATGGGTGCGCACGAAATGATCGGGGTGCCCAGATAATGTTTTCCACATTGTTTGCGCTTCTTTTTCTTTTTGGGAAACGCTTAGCAGACGGGCTTTCAGCAAATCCAGCCGCCCACGCTGGCTGGGGGTGTAGTTTAGGCTATCGGCACGGTTAAGAAACAAATAGACGCTCTCTTGATCCCCTTTCTTCAGCCATGCGTCAACCATGGGCTCCAAAAGGGCCAAAGTCATGGATGGGGTATACGTTTCTGGGATGTCTGTGATGGTTTTTAAATACGGCTCTGCATCGTCAAAAAGAGCGTCTGCCGCAAAGGCGCTGGCCATCCACAGGCTGCCTTCCGGTTGATCCACGGTGTTGCTTTCAAACAAAGACTGTCTGGCCTCTTGATAGCGTCGCGTCATGAAAAGGGCCGCCCCACGCAAGGATTTTACCGGCGCCGAAGCGTGCAGCGTGGGATCTTCGGCAAGCATGGTCGTTAAAAGGGCCAAACTTTCTGTATAAAAATCATGGGCAAACAAAAAACGGGCCAAGGTCAATCTGGCCATGGGTTTGTCGTCCTGACGAACAGAGGCCACGCGGGATTGCAGGGTTTGTTTTTCTGAAAAAAATTGGTCTTTGGAAACACGCTTCCAACCCCGAACATCGAAAAGACGATTGTTGTTTTGTGTATTTTCGGGGGATGGGTTTTGTTGGGGGGGGACGTTAAGGCTGGTTGTTAGAGTGGCTGTGGATGCGCTTGGCGTCTCTTCCTTGTCTTTGGATAAAGGGGAGCGATCCCCCATGGGGGCCAAGGTGACGGTACCCCCTGTCTGCGTCAGGGGCAGGGTTTGCTGAAACGAAGACACAACAAGTCCAAGGGTTGTGGGTTCCAGGGAAAGCAGAGCGAACTGCCGCGCTTGCGGGACACTCACTGTGGGGTCGGATGTGGTGAAAATCCATAAAAAGTCCCCTAAGAGTGGGTCTGTGACTGTAAAGGCGGGGGAAGCCCCGGGAATTTTCCAATGAAGTCCGGTGGTGTCAGTCCATTCCTCTAAAACCTGTTTGGTTTCCGGTGGGCTGGCAACCCAATGAATATGCCAAGCCCCTTTTTCGTGCCACGTGGTGGCGGTTTTGTTTTTCGGCAAGGCAAAGCGGATGATTTGCCCAGTGGGCGTGCTTTGAATATGCAGGGATTGTAAATTTTTTTCTTTTTCAAGGGGACTTAGGTTAACAGGGTGCGATAAAACAATCCATTGCCATCCGGCCCGCTGGAAAACGGCGATGCCAGAGGGTTGAGGGTCAGGAAAAGACATTTGGATCTCTCCCCCGACTAAGGAAATGCTGGCGGTGTCTTGGTCTTCTGATTTGGGGGGTGGGGAGGTTTGTTTTGTTTCGGCCCTTTGGGGGGCAGGCTTTGGGACCTCGGGTTTTGGGGTCTCAGGCAAAGGTTGATCGGGCTTTTTTGTGGCCTGATCAGGGGTGGCTTTGACAGGGGGAGAACGGTTCAGGGTGACATCAAAAATCTTCCGGCTGCCCATGGTTTTGGGGGCAATATCTTTGATGGGATCGGTAAAAACGATGGTTAGGGTGGTTTTGTCCCCGTTTCGCGTGCGTTTTAAAGACACAACAGACGGGGGTTTAACGGGAATTTCCCCAATCAAAGGCTCGGTAACGCTCAGCCGTAACGTATTACTCTGAATGTCGTGGGTCACGGTTTGTGGTGATGTGATGACAAACCGCGTAAAGGTTTCATGTTGCCCTATGCGCAGCGTGGCTCCCACGGCCTTGGGGGCCATGACGGCGGCAAAAAAGGCGATGAAAAGACAAAAGGAGAAACGTAAAGCCATGTTATCATTATTGCGTCGGCATTTTAACATTCCCTAAAATTTGACAGGGGGTCAAGAATGATATAGCGGTGGAGATGAATTATTTCTGTAATGTTGCTGAAACGTGATCCTTTATGCGCACCCGTTTTGCCCCCTCCCCCACTGGTTTTTTGCATTTGGGGGGGGCGCGTACCGCCCTGTTTAATTATTGTTTGGCCAAACATTATGGGGGGGTGTTTTTGCTGCGAATCGAGGATACGGACCGCGAACGTTCAACCGAAGCCGCCAAGGATGCCATTTTGGATGGATTAAACTGGTTGGGTCTGATGCCGGATGAACCCACGGTGTATCAAAGCACGCGGGCGGCCCGTCATGCAGAGGTGGCCCATCAGCTGCTGGCCCAGGGCCGCGCCTATCGGTGTTATGCCACGCCCGAAGAATTAGAGGTCATGCGGGAAGAGGCCAAAGCCATGGGTCGCCCCGTTCCCTATGATCGGCGCTGGCGGGATGTACCCGCGAAGGATCACCCAACGGATCGGCCTTTTGTGATTCGGCTAAAGGTTCCCCTGACCGGTGAAATGACGCTGTTTGATCATGTTCAGGGGGCTGTCAGCCTGCGCCATGATCATTTGGATGATATGGTTTTGCTGCGGGCGGATGGAACCCCAACGTATATGCTGGCTGTGGTTGTGGATGATCATGATATGGACATCACCCACATCATGCGGGGGGATGATCATTTGAACAATGCCTTTCGCCAGCGGGCGTTGTTTGATGCGCTGGATTGGACCATGCCAGAGCTGTACCATATTCCCCTGATTCACGGCCCTGATGGGGCGAAACTCTCTAAGCGTCACGGCGCTGTGGCCATTCAGGAGTATCGGGATCAGGGCATTGTGTCCGAAGCCATGATCAATGCCCTGCTGCGTTTGGGTTGGGGGCATGGGGATCAGGAGATTTTTTCCATCAGCGATGGTATTGCCCATTTTGATGGGCGTCATTTGGGGCGGGCACCTTCGCGTTTTGATCCGCAAAAACTTTTGTTTTTGAATGCGCACTGCCTGCGCACGTTGGATTTGTTTGATCGTCTGTATCCCCTGCTTCATCCCCAATATCCACAGGCCACCGAGCGTCAGTGGTCGTGGTTGCGCCAGATGTTGCCGCACCTGACCCAGCGGGCGGAACGTTTGGGGGACGTGGTGGCCCTGTGCGGACCCTATCTGAGCCGGCCCCCAAAAGGCGAGGCATGGACCCCCGCGCATGCCGCCATGGCCAGCGATATCGCCCCCGTTTTGGAATCCCTGTCGCCGGATCAGTGGACGGAGGACTGTCTGAGCCAAACCCTGAAAACCTGGGCTGCGGACCATGGAAAAAAGCTTTCTGACGTGGCCATGCCCCTGCGGATTGCCATGACAGGCAGCACGGCATCCCCCAGCGTGTTTGCGATTCTGTCGGTTTTGGGACGGGACGAGGTTTTGGCGCGTTTGTAAAAACACCCGATAAAACAATTAAGGCAGCGGATTCATATCCATGTGATCATCGGGCAGGTTGTCCACGCCGGCTTCCCCGCAATACACCTGCAGGGTTTTTCCGCGACCCCGACCGTCACCATCCCCGCTGTTGGCCCATTTCAGGGCGATATGATACCGCGACAAATCCCAAAAGGGTTGTTCAGGAGAAATATGTTCTGGAAAAATAATATGCACGCCAACATCGGTGCCATCTTCGCACAGGCGAAGGATATCGCGGTATTCCTCAAGAACAGAGGGATCATCCGCGGAAAAAGCAGGCCCCGCCCAAAAAAGGGGCAGCAGTAAGCTAAGCCACGTTGTTTTCCAGCGTGTCGCTTTCCAGCGACCGAAATCGAGAGTCCGACGATTGAACATGTTCCGCCACCGTTTTTTCCAAAACACTGATACGCTTGGCCAGCGCCAAAATCAAGTTGGCCATTTCTTTTTCGGCCTTTTGGGATGATTCCGGTGCGGGTTGATTTAAAATCAAATCCGACAACCACGCCCCCATGGTTTTATGGCTTTGATGCGCCAGCCGCTTGGCGGCCTGCTTGGCGTCTTCGGAAACGCCTTTAACGCTCCAAGGGGTGGTGAGGGCAGCAACCATGAGGATAACCAGACAATCGTTTTTATTATGAGGTCATACTTTAAACCAAAGTATGACCCCTAATCAACCCAAAACAGCGTTTGTTGCAATATTTTTTTGGCCAAGCTGGAAAGGGGCGGCAGATCCCCCCGTGGATACCAGTTGCCATCAGGGAAAGGTGTGTTTTTGTGGTGGGCTGAAAACACATCCATGCTCAGGGAAAAATGCGTAAATATATGACGCACAACCCCGCAGGGTTGCCAAAAATCAGCATCATACACAAAGCCCGAGGGGCCTTCCCATCCAAAGGTAGGGGGTTCATAAAGACGGGGGAGCAATCCTCCATCAGGGCGCCGGCGCAGCCAGACGTGGCCGTTGTGATGCAAAACAAAGGCCTGTCCTGTGCGGTGGGGGCGCTCTTTTTTGGCCGCAAGGCGGGGAATGTCGTTGACGTTCCCCTGCGCCCAGCCCACACAGCCATCCCGCACGGGGCAGGTTAAACATGTGGGATTTTTGGGGCGGCAGAGGGTGCGTCCCAAATCCATGACGGCCTGCCAGAAATCCCCTGGGCGGTCTGTGGGGACACAGGCGGCGGCAAAGGCCCGCAGGGCCGGTGTGGCCGGTGACACCACATCAGAAAACCCCATAATGCGGGATAACACCCGAACCCCATTGCCGTCCAGCGCCAGCGCGGGCTGCCCAAACACCATGGACGCCACAGCCCCCGCGGTATAATCCCCGATGCCTGGCAGGGCCTTTAACCCCTGCGCCGTGGTGGGCCAGTGTCCCTGATATTCAGACACCAACACGCGGGCCATGGTATGCAGGTTATGGGCCCGCCGATAATAGCCCAGACCCTGCCACGCCGCCAAAACGTCATCCAGCGGGGCGGCGGCCAAAGCGTGTGGGGTGGGAAAACGGGCCATGAAACGGGAAAAATACGGAATCACGGCGGCGATAGTGGTTTGTTGCAGCATGACCTCGCTGACCACCACGGCGTAGGGGTCGGGATGCCCGCGCCAAGGCAGAACAATCCCCTGATCGTCATACCATGAAAGCAGAGCCTGCGCGAAAGAGATTGCATCCATCATGGTTTTACGGTAGGGAAAGACAAGGTGTTTTGTCTATAGTTTTACCCAAGGATCGTTTTATGAGCAAAGATTCCCCCGTTCTGGATAAAGAAAAGGCCTTGGGCCAAGCCCTGGCCCAAATTGAGAAATTTTATGGCAAGGGGTCCGTCATGCGGCTGGGCCAACAGCGGGCGCTGGATATCGAGGCTGTGCCCACGGGGTCCCTGTCGTTGGATTTGGCCCTTGGCATTGGCGGATTGCCCAAAGGACGGATTATTGAAATTTATGGCCCCGAAAGTTCAGGGAAAACCACCATGACCCTGCACATTGTGGCCGAGGCCCAGAAAAAGGGCGGCACGTGTGCCTTTATTGATGCGGAGCATGCTTTGGATCCCGTTTATGCCGCCCGTTTGGGGGTGAATGTCAATGAATTGCTGGTGTCCCAGCCGGATACGGGGGAACAGGCGCTGGAAATTGCGGATACCCTCGTGCGTTCGGGCGCCGTGGATGTGGTGGTTGTGGACAGTGTGGCGGCGTTGGTGCCAAAGGCGGAAATCGAGGGCGATATGGGCGATTCCCACATGGGTCTGCAGGCCCGATTGATGAGCCAAGCCCTGCGTAAATTAACAGGGTCCATTTCCCGCACAAAATGTATGGTGATTTTCATTAACCAAATCCGCCAAAAAATCGGCGTGATGTTTGGCAATCCCGAAACCACCACGGGGGGGAATGCGTTGAAATTTTATGCCTCGGTCCGGTTGGACATCCGCCGCATTGGCGCGATTAAGGAAAAAGAGGCCATCATCGGCAACCAAACCCGCGTGAAAGTGGTCAAAAACAAAGTGGCCCCCCCGTTTCGTCAGGTGGAATTTGATATTATGTACGGGCGCGGTATTTCCCGCACGGGCGAGTTGATTGATCTGGGCGTTCAGGCCGGTTTTGTTGAAAAATCAGGCGCCTGGTATAACTACGGCCCCACCCGTTTGGGTCAGGGCAAGGAAAACGCCAAGGAATACTTAACCGAAAACCCCAAAGTGGCCGAGGAAATCGAAAGAAAAATCCGCGCCACCGCCGGCAACCTGACGGATGCCATGTTAACCCAGCCCGATCAGGACGATCCCCAGCAACAGGGACAGGATACTGAGCCTTTGGAAGAGGCGTCGTTGGCGTAGGCGCAGGACGGAAGACAGAGGGCGGAGAGAACACAATCTTCTCCCTCTCCACCTTGGGGAGGGCTGGGGAGAGGAGCCTTAACCCCTATCTGTTTGTTGTTAAGCGAAGATTTTGGGGCGAAGCCCCCTCCAGAAAGTCCCCCTCCCTACCCCTCCCCCGCAAGCGGGAGAGGGTGGCCTTTTTTTTGGAAATTATAAAAGCAAAAAGCCCCTAACATCACTCTTTCGGGTGACTAGGGGCGTTCCTTAACCCAGATCAGGAAACAGTGTCCTCATCTGGGTTGCTATTCCCCTGTTTGGGGAGAAGGAGTTGCACCAAATCCCCGGTGCTATGCGCACCGATGGGGCTTGGTCCCCTGGGGGATAAGCTTGGCCAACACTTGGCCAAGCCTCTTTGGTGCTGATGCACCAAGAGAGGGCGTTCACCCTCTCTCGGGGGTGAAGCCAATTTGCAGCCGCCCTAAGGGGCTGCAGTTGAATCCATCCCCCGAAGAGGATGAGGGCGGTGGTTCCTACCAAAAGTCTTGGCAGAAACCACTGTAGGGTCCACCTGCAAAACCCTTGGAGGGCTTTGCAGGATCCTTCCCAGAGGCCCTGAAAGGCCTCAAAACTTTTTCTCCAAAACGACTTTGGAGTGGCCACTATGGCCGTGGACTCAGTTGGAGACGTTTGGGGGGCCTCCAGCTGAATCTCCCTCTGCCCTGTTTCCTCCACAATCTCCTCCTCCTTGGGGAGATATCCCAAGCGCCAAAGTCACTGTTTTTCAACAGATTTTTGGATCTTGGGGTTTGCGGAATTTAGCCTAATATATATATATATATATGTCAAGCATTTTTTATAAAAAAATTTTTTGTTTTATAGTGCTGTTTTAAAAGGAATTCCCCCCTACCCCGCCGGCCTGACCGTATAGGGATGCTGGTTTTGCCATGGGGCGGCAAAGGCCATCAGGGCGGGGTCCAGATTCACGGGCAAAACGATTTGGATGGTGATCAGATGATCCCCCATGGTGCCGCCTGCTTGGCGCAGGCCTTTGCCTTTCAGGCGAAACACGCGGTGGGAACTGGTGTGGGGGGGGATTTTTAGGGACACCGGCCCCTGCAGGGTGGCGATGGTCAGGCGGGTGCCGATGATGGCCTCCCCCAGCGACAGGGGCAAAATCGCGTGCACATCCGCCCCCTGGATTTTCAGGGTGTCCTCTGTCACCACCACCCGCCCCATCAGGGGGCCGTCAGAGGTTGTCATTTTCAGCAAATCCCCATGCTTTGATCCCTTGGGCACAGAGATTTTCAGGGCCCTGCCCTCTTTCCAAAACACGGTGATTGTGTCCCCATCCTGACATTGCCGCGCCGATACGGGCACATCCAGATAGCGGGCCTCTGGCTCTGCGGGGTTGGGGGCGCTCTTTTTGCGGATGAAGTGCGACCACAAAGAGGCTTCCTCTTTGGAAACAGGTTTGGGCTTTGGGGGTGGGGTTTTGGTTTTTTTTGGGGGCTCTTTGGCCTTGGGGGCCAACGTGGCATCATACAGGCGCCGTTTTTCCGGATGGCTCAGCGTTTCATAGGCCTGATTTAAAACCTGAAACCGCTCTGTGGACCCCTGCGGCGCATCGGGGTGGTGCTGACGCGCCAGACGGCGATACGCCTGTTTGATCGCATCGGCAGAGGCTTTGATGTTAACGTCCAAAACATCGTAATGGGTCTGCATGGTCACAGCCGATCTTTTTTAACCAAGGGACAGGTCCCAGCCCCCATCAGGGCCACGACCTGTCCAAAACGGGCATCCGTTTTTTATGGGTTGGCATCTCTTTTGGTCTTCACCGTCACAAATGCCATATCCACGGAATCCTGACGGGTGAAGGAACGATCAATGGTCACAATCCGATCCGCCCGAACCCCCAAGGATTCCATGAAAGAGGCCAAACGGTCCATACGGGACTGGGCAACCGCTCTGGCCGCGTTGGGCGTCCCCTTGGGCCCCATAGAGGCCGATCCGTAAAGGACAACGGTTTCTTCGGGTTTCAGGGCAGACAGACGATCCTGAACATCCACCTTGCTCTGACGGGGCAAAGCGCTGCTGAAGGCAGGGAAGTCAATGCGCAGCGCCATGCTGAGGGCATCATAGCTTTTTTCCAGCATCTGACGGGTTTTCTGGCGACGCTCTTCATCCGACATCACCATTTTTGGGGGGGATTTTTTATGGATTTTCTTTTTGTGATAGGCCGACCGCTTTTTCACAGAGGGTTTGGCTTTTGCTTTGGGCTTGAGAGCTTTTTTCACCTGACTGGGGGCAGGGGTTTCGGCCTTGATGGGCTCTGGCGTCACCACAGGCATCATGGCGGCGGGCTCTTTGTTTTTAACGGGTGCAGGGGCGGGTTCCTCAGCGATTTTGTCTGTCTGAACAGGGGCAACAGGCATGATCAAAGGGGTGGGCTGGGCTACCTCAGGGACTTTGGGGGCCTCAGGGGTTTTAACAGCGGGTTTTGGCATCTCAACAGGTGCGGGCACAGCGCTCGGCTGGGCCACCACAGGGTTTTCTGGGATGGTGTCCTGCTTGGGTTCTGCAGGGGGGTTGGTCTGCATCAGCTGGCTGGGCAAAATACGAACGGGGGCCACGGTTTTGGTTTCGGGTGTTTGCACCACAGGGGCGACTGGCTCTGGTTTCTGAGGGGCCATACCAAAAAGAGGTTCAGGCTTGGGAAGGGCGTCCTGTTTGTTGGGGGAGGGCACCACGGGGGCCTGAGGAGGCGTAGCCGAAAGATCTGTTGCAGGGGCGGGGGCCTTCTGATTTTGGGGCTGATCCGGATTTTGCGGTTGTTCCCCCGATTTGGGGGGCTGGTTAGTGAATCCAAACAGCGTATCCAGCGAAGGGTCCTCAGCCGCCTTTGCTGCGGGGGAGATGGAAAAAAAAGAAAGCGCAATTAGAGAAAGAAAATAACGCATGATAAAATGACATCCCTTGAAGATAATTCCGACTATAAAAAAAAAGAATTAAAAAAAACCTTAGCAGGTTTGGAAAAAGAAAGATACAATTTTTTTTATATTCTTCCTTCCCCCGCCCGTCTTCTCCGCTGCGTTAACCATGAACAGATGCGGCAATGTTTGTATCCCCCATTGACGCGCTCGTGTGCTTTGATAATATCCTTGCCACCCTCAAGCGTGCTTGGGTTTTTCTCTAAAAAAAGGCCCTAAACAATAAGGAACGGCTTTGATGACACATTTTCAAGAGTACATCGGTCTTTTGCCCCAAGATTCTCTGCACACGCAGCCCAGTTATCTTCGTCTTTATCGTGCGTATCTCTCTCAGGTTCCGCCTGAGGATCTCAAAGGCATCTCTGCCACAATCCTGCAGGATCATGTGGATGGTTTATGGGCCTTAATTCAGGATCGTCCCACCCATTCTGGTCCCCGTATCCATACCTATCATGTGGGCACCAGCCTGACATGCATCAACATTATTAACGATGACATGCCTTTTTTGGTGGATTCGGTCACGGCGGCTATTAACACCTTTGGGTATCCTGTTGAGCTGCTGATTCATCCGGTCTTGTCCGTCAAGCGCAGCGCATCGGGGCATTTGGAAGACATCGGCGAAACCCTGTCCGCTGGGGGATCCTTGGAATCCGTCATGCAGGTACATTTGCCATTTATCCCTGGGTCCAGCGATGTTACGGCCCTAGAAGGCGCCCTGCATCAGGTTTTGCAGCGCGTGAAAGAGGCCGTTTCTGACTGGAAGCCTATGTGCGATCAGGCCAACGCGTCTGCCGATCACGTCATGGCCTCGCAAGGGGGCGGGGCTGAGGAAACCAAGCATTTTATCAGCTGGATGCTGGCCAATAACTTTACCTTTTTGGGGTATCGCAGCATGGACCTTGTGGAAGGGTCAGGGGGGGCTGTTGATCTGATCATCAATCACCAAAAAAGCTTAGGCGTCCTTAAAGACCCTGCCTATTCGTTGTTTGATATCCGTCGTTATGGGTCCCATTTGCCGGATGCCATTGTGGATTTTCTTCGGGATGAATCCCGCACCATTCATTTTGGGAAATCGTCCCATAAATCCCAAGTTCATCGCGCCACGTCCATGGATGTGGTGAGTGTCAAACGGTTTCATCCCAATGGTCAGGTAGCTGGGGAAGACCGTTTTGTGGGTCTGTTCACCTCTCAATCTTATTACGCTGCACCGGAAATGGTTCCCATTCTGCGGCAAAAAGTCCAGCACGTCATTGAAAAAGCCCAGATGGATCTAAGCAGCCACAACGGCAAGGCTCTGCTGCATGTCATTCGCACATTTCCGCGGGATGAACTCTATCAAATCTCTGCGGATGATTTGTTTACCATGATCCTTGGGATTTTGAATCTTCAGGAACGGCAGCGGGTGTCTCTGTTTTTGAGAGAAGATGCCTTTAAACGCTTTATCGCCGCCATCGTGTTCGTCCCCCATGATCGGTATAATCTAGAGGTTCGTAAAAAAATCGAATCCATTCTGTGTTCCACGTTTCATGGTCATTTAAAAAGCAGCCATGTCGCTGTGGAAGAGTCGATGCTCACGCGGCTTTATTTTGTTATCGAAACGGATCCTTCTCAGTGGCCCGTCTATGATGTGAAGGCCATCGAAACAGAGTTGCAAAATGCGTCCCGTCGGTGGGTGGATAATTTAAAAATTTCTCTTTTGTCCTCCTCATCCCCCGAAAAAACCCACGATTTGCTGAAACATTACGGGGATGCCTTTCCCTTGAGTTATACAGACACGTTCTCCGCCAAAGAGGCCATCGAAGATATTTTCAGATTAGAAACGCTCTACGCACAGGGCCAGCTGGATGTGCATCTGTATCGCCATGCCTACATGCAGCCCCACCATTTCCACGTGCGTCTTTATACCATCGACAATCCCCTGTCGCTTTCGGATATGTTGCCGGTTCTGGAATGCCTTGGCCTGTCTGCCGTTACGGAGCAAGCGCATAATGTTCTGCCCACGCATCATGAAGGCGGCTGCTGGATTCATGATCTAGAAGTTTATAAGTATGACAAATATCCCATTGATATCAAATCTATAGAGCAAAATGTTAAATCCGCAATACAGGCCATTTGGCGGCGGGGATGCGATCTGGATTCCCTGAATGGTTTTGTGGTTCGTTTGGGTTTGCCTTGGCGGGATGTGAACATTCTTCGCGCCTATTTAAAATATCTGATGCAATCTGGCCACGCGGTTCAATACGCCACCGCCATTGATGTTTTGCATCATAATGTGGAATTTGTTTCTTGTTTTATAAAACTTTTTTACTGCTATTTTGATCCAAAAACTTTGCGTGAGGACACCCCAAAAGCTGAGCAGCAGCTTCGCGCGGTTCTTGAAAAGGTTACGGGGGTTTATGAGGATCGGGTTCTTTCCGCCCTGACGGTTTTGCTCCGCGCCACCCTGCGTACCAATTTCTTTCAGCGGGATGATAACGGCCAGCCTCGTTCCGCCCTTAGTTTTAAAATCCGCTCTACCGATATTCCTTTCTTAAAAGAGCCGCGGCCATTTGCGGAAATTTTTGTTTACAATACCCAAATGGAATCTGTGCATCTGCGCGGGGGTCCTGTGGCTCGTGGGGGGATCCGCTGGTCAGAAAGGCCCGAGGATTATCGTCAAGAGGTTCTTGGCCTGATGAAGGCTCAGCTGGTGAAAAATGCCCTGATCGTGCCAACGGGCTCCAAGGGAGGCTTTATTGTTAAGCGCCCTGCGGATGCTTCCCCCCAGTCCCTGAAAACGGACGTTGAATCTGCGTATCAAACGATGATGCATGGGATGCTGGACATTACGGATAGCATTGCTGCGGATAAAACCATTCTGAATCCCCTCGATGTGGTGCGTCGGGATGCCGATGATCCCTATTTGGTTGTGGCTGCCGATAAAGGAACGGCAACCTTTTCTGACCTTGCCAACGGCTGCGCCCAGGCCCGTCATTTCTGGCTGGATGATGCCTTTGCCTCAGGCGGCAGCGTGGGTTATGACCACAAAGCCATGGGCATCACCGCCAAGGGCGGCTGGGAAGCTGTCAAGCGCCATTTCCGTGAATTGGGGCGGGACATTCAAGCCGAGGACTTTACCGTGATCGGCGTTGGAGATATGTCGGGGGATGTGTTTGGGAATGGGATGTTGTTGTCTCCCCATATTCGGTTGCTTGGGGCGTTTAACCACCAGCATATTTTTGTGGATCCCAGCCCCGATGTGGCCATCAGTTTTAAGGAACGCAAACGCCTGTTTGAAACCCCGCGCACACGCTGGACGGATTATCGTGCAGAGGCCCTATCCGAGGGCGGGCGCGTTTATGAACGAAACGTTAAGGAAATAACGCTAACCCCCGAAATCAAATCCTGTTTTGGGATTAAAGATGATGTGGTGCATCCTGATTTTCTGATTCAGACCCTTTTGAAACATACTGTGGATTTGCTGTGGTTTGGGGGCATTGGGACGTTTATTCGTGCCCCCCACGAAACAGACAGGGACGTTATGGACAAGGCTAACGACAGCCTGCGTATTGCGGCTGGCGAAGTGCGGGCGTCGGTGATCGGAGAGGGGGCAAACCTCGGCATGACCCAAGCGGCCCGTGTTGCGGCGGCTTTGGCCGGTGTTAAGCTGAACACCGATGCCATCGACAATTCAGGGGGTGTGGATTGTTCGGATCATGAAGTCAACATCAAGATTTTGCTGACTACTCCCGTGCGTCGCGGCGATATGACCTTGCCCCAGCGCAATGATCTTTTGGCCTCTATGACCGATGATGTTGCCCATTTGGTTCTTAGAAACAATTATTTACAAACGCAGGCCTTGTCCTCATTGGAATATCAGGGAACGGCTCTGGTTCATCCCCTAAAAAAACTCATGCGCCATCTTGAGGATCGAGGGCAGTTAAATCCCACGCTGGAGGGCTTGCCCACCGAGGCCACGTTGGATGCGCGGCTTGAGCAGGGTTTGGGTTTTGTGCGGCCAGAGTTGGCGGTTCTGCTGGCCCACAGCAAAATTGCCCTGAAAAAAGATCTGCAAGGCACCAATTTGCTGGAAGAAGAGCGCATGTTGGAGGACGTTGCCCTTTATTTTCCATCGCGCCTGCGGGAGCGTTTTTCAGAGGATATGAAAACACATCCCCTGAAAAAAGACATCATCGCCACCTTTACCGCCAACAGTATGATCAATCGCATGGGGCCCCATTTTGCCTTTTCCATGCAGCAGGGGGTGGGATGCGAAATCTGCGACGTTGTGCGTGCCTATACCATCGTGCGGGAGGCTTTTCAGTTGCGTACTCTGTGGCACGAAATTGAATCGTTGGATAACAAAGTTTCCGCGGCCACGCAGCATAAAATGCTTTTTTACACAACGCGTTTGGCCAGCAATGCCATTGTGTGGCTGTTGCGTCAACACACCCAAGGCACTCTGGCAGTGACCGAATTGGTTAAAAAAATTCGTCCTTTGGTCCAAGAATGTAGCCGCATTTGGCCAGATATTTTGATCGGGGAAGAGCGGGCGGTTGTGGAAAAAACCCAAAACGCCCTGATTGATGAAAATGTCCCTGACAGTTTGGCCCAGCGCATTGCCATGCTGCGTCCCATGATGGGGGTTTTGGATGTGATTGCCTTGGCCGAGCAAGCCGGCGCGGACCTGTCCAGAGCGGCCCAGACGTATATGGCTGTTTACGGGGCCCTTTCGTTGCATCAGGTGCATCACTTGCTATCCCGTTTGCCATCCCCCACCTTGTGGGATCAACAGGCGCGGGATGCGTTGCGGGCCGATCTGTACGCGGCGCATCGTGATCTTTCGGCGCGGCTTCTTGCCCTGCCTGGTACCGCGCAACAGGCCCAAACGGCGTGGATGGATCAAACAGAATCCCAAAGAAAACAGTTTTTGGGGATGCTGTCCCAGATGGACGAAACCAACGTTCGCCTGTCCAATTTGGTTGTTTTGATGCGGTTTTTAAAAGCGATGGTGGGATAATCTGCCCCATGGGATTGCCAAGAAATGTGGGGTTTTGAATGCTGGATAAAACCTTTTCCCCTGCGGTGTTTGAGGGCAAACAATACGCCCGATCCCTGAGTGCGGATGCCTTTGCCCTGCGGGGTGATGGGGATCCCTATACCATCATGATGCCCCCACCCAACGTCACGGGGTCCCTGCATATGGGGCATGCCTTGACCTTTACGTTGCAAGATATTCTGGTGCGCTATCACCGCATGCGGGGTCGGGTGGTGTTGTGGCAGCCGGGGACCGATCATGCGGGCATTGCCACCCAAATGGTGGTGGAGCGCATGCTGAATGCTGAGGGCACAACCCGCCAAGATCTGGGGCGCGATGCGTTTTTAGAGCGTGTTTGGGCATGGAAAGAAACCTCTGGCGGCACCATTGTTTCGCAATTAAAGCGTCTGGGGGCCTCTGCCGATTGGGCGCGGGAACGTTTTACGTTGGATGAGGGCCTAAGCCACGCGGTGCGGACCATTTTTGTGTCCATGTACCGTGATGGATTGATTTATAAGGACAAACGCCTCGTCAACTGGGACGTGAAACTGCAAACCGCTTTGTCAGATCTTGAGGTGGTGTCTCAAGACGTTGATGGGGCCTATTATCATATCCATTACCCCTTTGTGGAGGGCGCGGGGGGCATCACCGTGGCCACCACGCGGCCGGAAACCTTGCTGGGGGATGTGGCGGTGGCGGTGCATCCCGATAATCCCACCCTGAAATTTGCCATTGGTCATCATTTGCGTTTGCCCCTAACGGATCGCATCATTCCCGTGATTGCCGACACGTACGCCGATCCTGAAAAAGGGACAGGGGCGGTGAAAATCACCCCCGCCCATGATTTTAACGATTTTGATGTGGGACGGCGGCATGGTTTGCCTTTGATCACGATTCTGAATGCCGATGGCACCCTGAACGATGTGGCGCCAGAGAGATTTCAGGGGATGGAGCGTTTCGCCGCCCGAAAGGCTGTGGTTCAGGCCCTAGAAGATGAAGGGTTTCTGGTGACCATTGAACCCACGCGTCACGCGGTCCCCTACGGCGATCGCTCGGGCACGGTGATTGAGCCGTTTTTAACAGAACAATGGTACGTCCGCGCGGATATTCTGGCCAAACCCGCCCTGCAAGCGGTGGAAGAAGGGATTGTGCGTTTTGTGCCCCCGTCGTGGAAAAACACCTATGATCGGTGGCTGGAGGATATTCAACCCTGGTGCATTTCCCGTCAGCTGTGGTGGGGTCACCGCATCCCCGCGTGGTATGATGACACGGGCGCTGTTTATGTGGCAGAAACGCAGGCGGAAGCGGAAATCTTGGCCGGCGGCAAGCCCCTCACCCAAGATCCCGATGTTCTGGATACGTGGTTTTCTTCGGGATTGTGGCCGTTTTCTACCCTTGGCTGGCCCAGCATTCCCGATGATGTAAAGAGACATTATCCCACGTCCGTGCTGGTGACGGGGTTTGACATTATTTTCTTTTGGGTGGCCCGCATGATGATGATGGGGATTTATGCCCACGCCAAAGGGGGGGGGTATCATGACGCCCTGATGGCGGGTCAGGCTGTTCCCAAAGAGGCCTTGGCCACCGCCGTACCCTTTAAAGATGTCTATATTCACGCACTGGTGCGGGATAAAAACGGCCAGAAAATGTCAAAGTCCAAGGGCAATGTCGTGGATCCGCTGGAGCTGATGGATCGTTACGGCACGGATGCCCTGCGCTTTACTTTGGCGATTATGGCGGCCCAAGGGCGTGATGTGAAACTGGACACCGCCCGTATCGAGGGCTATCGCAACTTCGCCACCAAACTATGGAACGCGGCCCGTTTTGGGGAAATGAACGGATGTGTGTGGGATGCCACCTTTGACCCGCAAACGGTGACATTGGATGAAAACCGGTGGATCATTGTTAAACTCACTGAAACCTTGGGCACCGTGCAAACCGCGCTGGAAACCTATGCCTTTGATGATGCCGCGCAGGCCCTATACGCCTTTGTGTGGCATGAATTTTGTGATTGGTACGTTGAGCTGGCCAAAACAATTTTCCTGAAAAAGAAAGATCATTATCCCCTTAACCCTGAGGAAACCCAAAAAACCTTTGCATGGTGTTTAAAGCATATCCTGCAAATGTTGCATCCGTTGATGCCGTTTATTACGGATGAAATGGCGCAATCCTTGGGCCATACGGATCGTCCTTTGACGGTGGAGGCTTGGCCAAAAACCATGGATCTTTCGGAAGATTTTATCGGGGCGGCTTTTTTGGTAGAAAAATCTCTGAAACCCATGATCAAAGATTTGCGTTCCTTTCGGGGTTTACTGGGCTTTGCGCCGCAGGAAAGGCTTGTGATTTATTCAGGTTCTGAAAATGCCCTTTGTTATGCTAAGGATCATTTGCTGGCCATGGCAGGTTGTGAGATAAAATCATTGGGGGCTTTTCCTTCCGATGGATACAGAGTGCCGTATGTTTGGCTTTCAGAGGCTTTTCTTTATCTGCCTCCCACCACGGACACCGTCCCCTTGAAAGACCGCTGGCAAAAAAAATGGGATGAGAATCAAAAGAAAATTGGGGATATCATGAACCTGTTGAACAACCAAGGCTTTATTGCTAAAGGTGGGGAAGAGGTTATGGCTAAAAGAGCTTTCTTAGATCTCTTAGCTGGGCAGCAAATGACCTTGAAAGCCGCCATCGAGGCCGTGTCCCCCAAGACACCCCCTTGCTAAGCCAAAGGGGCCATCGTAAAGTGGCATTCCTTATAGATAACAGGCCCAAACCATGACCGTTCTGATTTACACGAAAACAACATGCCCCTTTTGTGTGCGGGCCAAGGCCTTGCTGGCAAAAAAGGGTGCGGCGTTTCAGGAAATTGAAATCACTGACAAGCCCGCCTTGCGCTCTGAGATGATTGAAAAGGCTAATGGGCGCACAACCGTGCCGCAGATTTTTATCAACGGTCAGCACATTGGTGGATGTGATGATTTGCACGCCCTAGAGGATCAGGGCAAGCTGGATGCGCTTTTGACGTCATGACAGGGCCGGAGCGTTTAGATTTACAGACCGTTCGCGGGATGCGGGATTATGTGGGGGTTGAGGGGGATCATCTTCTCTCTCTGATCACCCTGTTTTGGGAACAGGTTGCGTTGTTTGGCTACACCCCTTGCCTGACGCCCCTGCTCGAAGAGGCGGGGGTTTTTTCCCGCTCTTTGGGGGAAACCTCGGATGTGATCAGCAAGGAAATGTATACCCTGCTGGACCGCGGGGGGGATCCCCTGGTTTTGCGGCCCGAGGGTACAGCGGGCATTGTTCGGGCGCTGCTGTCCAACCGATTGCATCAGGATATGCCCGCCCATTTGGCCTATGCGGGGCCCATGTTTCGGTATGAACGCCCGCAAAAGGGCCGCCTGCGTCAATTTCATCAGGTGGGGGTTGAGCATTTTGGGGAGGCCTCGCCAGAGGCCGATGTGGAATCTCTGTTGTTATCGTGGCGGTATTTAACCGCGGTGGGCGTTGCAGAGGATGCCCGTTTGCACATTAACACGCTGGGGGATCCCGAAAGTCGCGCTGCCTTTCGCTGCGCCCTGATAGAGCATTTAACCCCCTTGGCAGAGGCGCTGAGTGCCGACAGCCAGCGCCGTTTGCAAGCCAATCCGCTGAGGATTTTGGACAGCAAAGACCCCGCGGATCATCAGGCCCTCATCGGGGCGCCCGCTTTGCAGGATTTTTTAACCCCTGAAGCGCGGGCGCATTTTGATCGGGTGTGTGAGGGTCTCAGTGCCCTTATCATTCCCTTTGAAATCAATCCACGCATTGTTCGGGGGCTGGATTATTATGTTCACACCACGTTTGAATGGGTGCATGGGGGCTTGGGGGCCCAAGGAACCTTGCTGGCGGGGGGGCGTTATGATGGTCTGGTGAAAACCATGGGGGGGCCGGATCTGCCTGGTGTGGGATGGGCGGCGGGGGTCGAGCGTTTGATGCTGGCCACAGTCCCCCCACGTGTTCAGGGCGTTTCTGTGGTGGTGATGCCAGAGGAAGGCTCCTCATCCTTTTATGCGCAGGCACTGGCGCAGGATTTCAGAAACGCCGACTTTTCCACCGTGGTGTGGGCAGAGGGATCTTTGAAAAAGCGCCTGAAAAAGGCCGCGCAGCGCAGCATCCCCCACGTGGTTTTTGTGGGGCAGGCGGATAGCGACGTGGGAACCTTAACGTTAAAAATGATGGAAACGGGGGATCAACATCAGCTTTCACGCGCATCCGCGGTGACGTTTTTAAAGGGGGCGGCCTTATGATCAAAAGGGGCCTTGTTCTTTTTTTGGGCTTTTTGTTCATCATTCATGCGGCCGTTGCGGGGGCCGAGCCCAGCTTTGATTCCCAAGCGCGCCAGTGGAACAATCAATTAACGGCCATGGATCGGGCCATTGCCAAAAACGAAGACGCCATCACGCCGGAACAAACAAAAACGTGGCGAGAGACCCTAAGAACCATCCGCGCCGATGCCAAACAACAGGCGGATTTGGCCCTGTCCCAGAAACAATCCCAAACCGAACTGTTGTCGGCCTTGGGCCCCGATCCCCAAAAAGGGGAGCCGGTGGATTATCGTATCGAGGCCCAGCGGAAAAAACTGAAAAACACCATCGTTGAAATTGACAGCCGCAACAAACGCGCCACGTTGGCCTTGTCCAAGGCGCAGGAATTGATGAACCTGCTGGATGATCTGGAAAAAAAAGCCCTGCGCGATACGCTGCTGACGCGTCTGGATTGGTCGACGTTTTCTTTTGATGGGTTTTTAACGGACGCTTCTGCGTTTTTCAATATGTTCGGCGCGTGGGATCGTGTGGCCATGGTGATTTTGGTCATGGCGATTTTGGGGTATATTCAAACGCAGTTGCCCCCTTTGTCACAGAAATTCATGGAAACGGCGGGGGCCCTGAACACACGCCGTTTGTTTTATGGCTTGATGTTGGCGGTGATGACGTTTGCCCTTAGGGTCCATCTGTTTGGATCCCAGGGGTTTGTGCATGATGTGGGGTCTGTGGTGTTTACGCTGGCGCTGGCTGGTGTGATGTTGATTGTCCTAAAACCCCTTCGGTTTCGCGCCCCCAGCGGTGATGACGATGATTTTCACGCCGAAAAAAAAGCGGATCACACCTGGATTGGCAATGGCTTTTTGTTTTTGATGCGCTTGGCGTTGGTGTGTGTGTTTCCGGCGATTTTGCTGGGGTATGTATCGCTGGCTGTGTATTTGGCGTTCAATGTGACGGTGACGTTGGTGGCCATGCTGTCTTTTGGGGTGTTTCGGCATGCGTTTTTATGGATCATGCGCCGCATATCCAGCGGCAAAGACAAAACCTCGGGATCTGAAAAATCCGCCCTAGGGATTGTGATTTTAGAGCCCGTTTTGGCCCTGTTTCTGTTCATGGTGGCGCTGTCGTTTTGGGGGATGCCGCCTAAAAGTTTAGAGGCGTGGATGGATCAATACGGTAGTGGCCTGACCATCGGCAAAGTGACCTTTGATTTTCTGAACATTGGATCGGCCATTTCCATTTTCTTGATCATTTATGTGGCCACCCGCATCACCCAATGGTTTTTTTCTGAGCGTGTTTTGCCCTATACCCGCGTGGATGGGGGATTAAAAAATGCGGTTCATGCCTTAACCGGCTATGTCGGTATGGGGATTGCTATCCTCTCGGGGATGAGTGCCCTGGGCCTGAACATGGAAAATCTGGCCATCGTGCTGGGGGCGTTGTCGGTGGGGATCGGTTTTGGGTTACAGGCCGTGACCAGCAATTTTATTTCAGGGATTATTTTGTTGTTTGAGCGCCCCATTCGCGTCGGCGATTGGATTGCCCTGGGCGAGCATCAGGGGGTGGTGCGCAAAATCCGCGTGCGGTCCACGGAAATTGAAACGTTTCAAAATGCATCCATCATCGTGCCGAATTCCCAGTTGGTGACGGAAACGGTGACCAACTGGATGTTGCACGATACGGTGGCCCGTTTGGATATTACCGTGGGTGTGGCCTATGACAGCGATTTGAAACGTGTGAAGGACATTTTGATTGCCGCCGCCCAAGAGCATCCTGAGGTCCGCCGCAAACCCCACCCCTTTGTGCTGCTCAAGGATTTTGGCGAGAGCGCCCTGCAGCTGGAACTGCGCTGTTTTGTCAAAAACGTCTTTTCTATGCAGGGGGTGGGCAGCGATATCCGAACACGGATTTATGAACAGTTCCAAAAGGATGGGATTGAAATCCCCTATCCCAAACGGTCCATTCATGTCACGGCCAGCACGCCAGAGGCAACAATTATCGGGGGGGCATGATGCCGGATGTGGTTTCTTTTTTGGTGGATTTGATCCGTTGTCCCAGCGTCACGCCGCAAGATGCGGGGACGCTGGATAGGATCACCGCGTGGTTGCAACCCATGGGCTTTACCTGTGTGCGGTTGCCCTTTGGACAGGGGCAAGACCGCGTGGACAACCTGTTCGCCCATCGCGGGGAAGGATCCCCCCATCTGTGCTTTGCGGGCCATGTGGATGTGGTGCCGACGGGGCCGCTGACGGATTGGATTCATCCCCCGTTTTCGGGGACGCAGGATCAGGGCAAAATCTGGGGCCGCGGGGCGGCGGATATGAAGGGGGCTATTGCCGCCTTTTTGGCTGCATTGCAGGATATGCCGAGTGACCATTCCGGCAAAATCAGCCTGCTGTTGACGGCGGATGAAGAGGGCCCCGGCATTCACGGCACCAAACCCGTGTTGTCGTGGTTAAAGGACCATCACCTGCTGCCCGATATGTGTCTGGTGGGGGAGCCCACCAGTGGAGACACGCTGGCCGATACCGTCAAAATTGGCCGTCGGGGCAGTTTGAATGCCATCATCACGGTTCATGGGACGCAGGGGCATGTGGCCTATCCCCATTTTGCCCATAACCCGCTGCATGATGCGGCGGCCATTTTGGGGATTCTTTTGGAAAAACCGCTGGATCAGGGGCACCCGCATTTTGATGCGTCCAATTTGGAAATCACCAGCGTGGATACGGGCAATGGGACCACCAACATCATTCCGCCGTCGTGTACGGTGCGATTGAATATCCGTTTTAATGCCCATCACAGTGCCCAGAGTTTGTCGGATCGCCTGCATCACGCCTGTCAACGGGTTCTGCCGCAGGGGCCCGCATCCGGCCCCCATTACACCCTGACCACGGATTGCTCATCCGAGGCCTTTTTTACCAACGCCGACCACCCCCTGGTGCAAACCGTCACGCGGGTGATTCAGGACATCACGGGAACCCCCCCGATATTATCCACCAGCGGCGGCACGTCGGATGCGCGATTCATAAAGGATTACTGCCCCGTCGTCGAACTGGGCCTGCCCAACGCCACCATCCATAAAATCAACGAACAGTGCGATGTGGACGACCTGATGCGCCTGTCCCAAATCTATGGTGACATTGTGCGGGTGTGTTTGGAAAAAAACGTTGCTTTTTGAGTTAAAAGTGATACAGTTAAGGTCTTCATTTAAAAAATTTTTTGGATTTGATTATGATCGACTTGAAAGGCGGCTCCACTGGGACTGAAATATATCAACGAAAGTACAATGACCTTCTGCAACTTATAAAGGAAATTCCATTGGCTATTCGACAACAGATTGTTGATGCTCTTTCTCAAGAAGGAATGGATGAGTTCAGACAAGACCCCATTGCTTGGAGCATTTTGACTCGAGGTCTGTCTGAAGTTTCTGGCAACAATCAGGGTAATCAGATTTCCTCCGGCAATGTGGAAGATGGTGTGAATACTGATCCTGAAGATGATGCCTTTAATCACATTGTTATGGTGGCTGCCTTAAAAGCTACTCAAGCGTCCAACTGAATTGGCATTCTGATGATGGTTGGGCGGGCGTAGAACGGTAAATATCTCCCCATCCCCCCGAACCCCCATTCCCCCCCCCATCACGATAGAAATGGAATCCCCCCTTGACGCGGATGGGGATTTCACACAAAAGTAGAGCCAGACATCATGATATCATCCCATGCCTGTGATTCCGCCCTCTTTGTTATCGCCCCAGGCCACCAAGGTGGTGATGCTGGGCATGCGGCGGCTGTGGGGTATGGTGTTGTTTTTATCGGGGTTGGTGCTGGCGCTGGCCTTGGCCACCCATGATTTTCAGGATGCATCCCTAAACACCGCCGTTTCGGATGGGGCGGTAAAGAATCTTTTGGGGCCCCAGGGGGCCGTTTTGTCGGATATTCTGTTTCAAAGTTTTGGCATGGCGGCGTTTGTGTTGCCCCTGTTGATTCTGGCGTGGGGCGTTCATTTCTGGCAATCGGGAAAGGCCTTTCGGTTGTTTGTCCGTTTGGGGCAATGGGTCATGGTTTTGGTGTTGGGGGCCACGGTGATGTCCCTGGGCGGGGATATGAAACAGGACGCCATTGATGTTCCCCGCGGCGGCGTGGCGGGATTTTGGCTGCAAAACCTGTTTCACCTGTATGGCCCACAGGGGCCCGTTTGGGATTGGATTGCGGCGGGGGGATTGGTGGTTTTGTTTGGGACCTTTTTGGTTTTGGGTTTGGGCCTGTCGGGATCGGAGTTCACCAATGGGGGGCCAAAAGCGTTGTTGTCATGGGTATGGAACCTTCCCATCATGGTATGGCAAGGGGGCAAGGGCCTTTTGGCGCGTCTTTCCCTTTCTGGCTCTGCCGATTTGCAGCCGCTGTCCATCACAACAGAATCCCTGATGCCGGCTGTGGAAAAAAACACATCGTTGAAAACCAAAAAAACAAAGGCTGTGCCGACATTGCATCGCTCTCCCTTGCTGTATGATACAAAACAGGGGTTTCAGTTGCCCCCCATGGATTTGCTGACGCTGTCCAAAACCAAGGCCCAGAAAATGGACCAGCGGGAAATCCAGCGGGCGTCCGAGGCCCTGTCCCAAGTCCTGTCTGATTTTGGGGTGAAGGGGGACATTGTGGGGGCCAATTCAGGTCCCGTGGTGACCCTGTACGAGCTGGAGCCCGCCCCAGGGATCAAATCATCCCGCATCATCGGTTTGGCCGATGACATCGCCCGATCCATGAGCGCCGTATCCGCCCGCGTGGCCGTCGTCACGGGCCGCAACGTCATCGGGATTGAACTGCCCAACCCCAAACGCGAAACGGTGTATTTGCGAGAGGTGTTCGAGCACAAAGATTACCAATCCCACGCCGCCAAGCTGCCTTTGGCGCTGGGCAAGGATATCAACGGCGTGCCCGTGATTGTGGATTTGGCCAAAATGCCGCACTTGCTGGTGGCAGGAACCACCGGATCGGGAAAATCCGTGTCGGTGAACACCATGATTTTGTCGCTGCTGTATATGCTGCCCCCAGAAAAGTGTCGCTTTATTATGGTGGATCCCAAAATGTTGGAATTGTCGGTGTATGATGACATTCCCCATTTGCTGACCCCCGTGGTGACGGACCCCAAAAAGGCCGTGACCGCCCTGAAATGGGCCGTGAAGGAAATGGAGCAACGTTATCAGGCCATGTCCCGTCTGGGCGTGCGTAATATCGAGGGTTACAACAGCCGCATCCAAGATGCCCAAGACAAGGGCGAAATTTTACACCGCCGCGTGCAAACGGGCTTTGATCGGGAAACGGGAAAACCGGTGTTCGAAGATCAGGTTATGCCACTAGAAACCCTGCCCTATATCGTTGTGATTGTGGATGAAATGGCCGATTTGATGTTGGTGGCGGGCAAGGATATTGAGGCCGCCATTCAGCGTCTGGCCCAGATGGCGCGGGCGGCGGGGATTCACCTGATCATGGCCACACAGCGCCCATCCGTGGACGTGATTACGGGAACGATCAAGGCGAATTTTCCCGTGCGCATCAGTTTCCAAGTCACATCCAAAATCGACAGCCGCACCATTTTGGGGGAAATGGGGGCGGAACAGCTGCTGGGTCAGGGGGATATGCTGTACATGGCCGGCGGTGGGCGCATCACACGGGTTCACGGACCCTTTGTTGCGGATAATGAGGTTGAAAGCATCGTGTCCTATCTGAAAGCCCAAGGCCAACCGGATTACGTGGATGATGTGACGGTGGCAGAGGATGATGATGATGATGGGGGCGCGTTTAAGGGGGAAAGCGGCGATGCCCTGTACGATCAGGCGCTGGCCATTATTCTGCGGGAACGCAAAGTGTCCACCAGTTTCCTGCAACGTCATTTGCAAGTGGGATACAACCGCGCCGCCCGTATCATTGAAAAATTGGAAGAAGAAGGCGTCATCAGCCAACCCAACCACGCTGGAAAGCGGGAAATTTTGGGGGCCTGAGTGGCCTGTTTAGGCCTCGTCCCCACCCCTTAAATCCCGAGCCACGCGGGGATTTTCAAACAAATCATGGATCAGGGACACATGATGCAGGGTGTGGTCTTCGAAAAATTTCAAACGCGGCAAATAGCGGGTGGCCAAGTAGGGACGCAGGGCGTTTTGTAAGGGAACGCGGACCTGTTTCAGTTTTTCCCGCAGCTCTAGGCTATTGCCTCCCCCCATAAAATACACGCGGGCTGATCGCAAATCAGGGGCCATATCCACCTGCGTGATGCTGATTAGGGGCAGGTCAAAATCCCCGCGGGCCAAAATGTCGGATAGGGCGCGGCGAACAGCCTCCCCCACGCGGTACTGACGAGTTGTGGGAAGGGGAGGAGATGCAACCACGGTTTTTTTTCCAGCCTTAATGATGCAACAACGGGGGGGAATCGGGCAAAGGGGTTCCCTTCACAGCCGGAACATAATCAACTGTGATCTGGCTTTCTGGCCAAGACAGGGGCGTTAGGGGCTTGGTTAAGGTGTGAACCAGAACCTGTGACATGGCATCCACGGGGATGATGGTCAGGCGGGCCCGCACATCGGCGGGAACGTCAGGCAGATCCTTTTCATTTTGTTTTGGAATCAAAACGGTTGTAATGCCCCCCCGCAGGGCGGCCAGCAGTTTTTCTTTTAATCCCCCAATGGGCAGAACGCGCCCGCGCAGGGTAATTTCCCCCGTCATAGCCACATCGCGCCGAATAGGAATGTTGGTCAGCATAGACACCAACGCACTGGCCAAGGCAATCCCCGCTGAGGGTCCGTCCTTGGGCGTTGCCCCCTCCGGCAGGTGCAGGTGGATATCTCGTTTGTCCAGCATGTCATAGGAAATTCCTAGTGTCATGGCCTGTGACCGAATATACCCTATGGCGGCCTGCAGGGATTCTTGCATGGTATCGCCCAGTTTTCCCGTGGCTTTAACTTTGCCTTTGCCCGGCCACATCACGGTTTCGATGGCCAGCAGATCCCCGCCCACCTCGGTCCAGGCCAGCCCCGTGGCCACCCCAACTTGATCCTGTTCCTCAGCCAAACCAAAGCGATACTTGGGAATACCTAAGTATTCTGAGAGATTTTCAGGGGTGATAGAAACGGTTTTTTCCTTGGGCTTCACCGAAAAGTGTTTAACAATTTTTCGGGCAATTTTGGCCAGAGCCCGCTCCAGATGCCGCACGCCGGCTTCGCGGGTGTAGTAACGGACGATATCCCGCAGCGCGGCTTGTGACAGGGACCATTCCTTGGGGGAAAGCCCGTGGGCCTCGCCCTGACGGGGCACCAAATGATTTTGGGCGATGGTGACTTTTTCATCCTCTGTATAGCCAGACAAACGGATGACCTCCATGCGGTCCAACAGGGGCAGCGGCAACGATAACGTGTTGGCCGTGCACACAAACATGACATCCGACAGATCATACCCGACCTCAAGGTAATGATCCTGAAAATGGGTGTTTTGCTCGGGATCCAGAACCTCCAGCAGGGCGCTGGCAGGGTCGCCCCGATGGTCGTGGCCCATTTTATCAATTTCATCGATCAAAAACAGGGGGTTGGACGATCCCGCCTTTTTCATGCCTTGCAAAAGTTTTCCTGGCATAGAGCCGATATAGGTGCGGCGGTGGCCGCGGATTTCCGCTTCATCCCGCATGCCCCCCACCGACAGGCGCACAAATTCCCGTCCCGTGGCGCGGGCAATGGATTTGGCCAAAGACGTTTTCCCCACCCCTGGGGGGCCAACAAAACACAAAACGGTGCCAGGCGTTTTGCCCGTGCGTTGTTGCACGGCCAGATATTCCGCGATGCGGTCCTTGATGGTGTCAAGGCCATCATGATCCTGATCTAAAATCTCAACAGATTTCGACAAATCGTTGTTTAGCTTTGTTTTTTTCTGCCAAGGCAAATCCACAATCCAATCCAGATAATTGCGGATGACCGTGGATTCTGCGGAAAGAGGGGGCATCAATTTCAGTTTTTTCAGATCGCTGAGGGCCTTGTCGCGGGCCTCTTTTGTTAATTTCAGGGTTTTGATTTTGTTTTCATAAACCTCAAATTCATTTTTACCTTCTTCGGTATCCCCCAGTTCCTTTTGAATCGCACGAATTTGTTCGTTTAGGAAATATTCACGCTGGTTTTTTTCAATCTGCTTTTTCACGCGGTTGCGAATCCGGCGTTCCACAGTCAGCAGGCTGATTTCGGCCTCCATCAGGGCAAAAACCTTTTGCAGGCGTTCGGCGACATCTTGGGTTTTCAGCAGATCCTGCTTTTCTGCCAGCTTGTTGGATAGGTGGGCAGAAATGGTATCGGCGAGGCGTTCTGGGTCCTCAATTTTGTTCAGCCCCACCAAAACTTCAGGGGGGATTTTTTTGTTCAGCTTAATGTAATTTTCGAACTGGGACAACACAGCAGCGGATAAAGACGTGATTTCTTTCTTATCGCCCATGTCCGACGTTAACGGCTCTGCCACGGCCTGCAGGAACTCGGGATTGTCTAAAAACTCAATGGCGTGGGATCGGCCTAATCCTTCAACCAAAACTTTAACGGTGCCATCGGGCAGTTTCAGCATCTGCAGAACCTTGGCTACGGTCCCGACCTCATAAAGATCCGCAGGGTCAGGATTTTCATCAGAGGTGTTTTTTTGGGCCATCAAAAAAACCATCCCATCATCTTGGACAGCGTTTTCCAGTGCGGCGATGGATTTGCTGCGCCCAACGAACAGGGGAACAATCATGAAGGGAAACACAACAATATCCCGCAGCGGCAAAACAGGATAAGCCCGAATGGGGATGGTTACGCGGCTGGACTTATTTTTTTTGGGGGTGGCCATGAACACTCCTTATCCAATCCAATGATTTTGAAAGAACCTATGGTATCTAATATAGGCGAGTATACGTGTTTTTACAGGGTGTCGCTATGGATTTTTTGAAACGCAGGGGCGGCGTTAAAATATAGACGGCCGAAAGACCATCACGTCAGTGACGGTACAAATGGCCTGATGCTTGTCCAAAAAGGGCGGCAGGATGGTTTCCAAAACGGACAGTTTCGCGGCGTCTAATATGCAAAGAATCATCACCATTTGGCCGACATCGGCAATCAGGCCCTCCCCACGCCACGCGCCTTCGGGGCCTTCTCCGGAAAGGGCGGGCAGAATAGTGTATCCCGTGACGCCGTGGTTTGTCAGGAGTTTTAAAACCTTGTCCTGCAAAGCGCCATCAACGATGATTTCCAGACGTTTTTTAGGGGTCATTGGGATCCTCCGGTGAAGGCTTGGGCAAGGGCAATCCATAGGGGGATGCCCACAATCAGGTTAAAGGGAAAGGTAATGCCCATGGCCAGCGTCAAAGACAGGGCGGGTTTGGCTTGGGGCAGGGCCAAGCGCATGGCGGCTGGGGCGGCAATGTAGGAGGCACTGGCCGCGCACACCATCAGCAGGGCTGTATTCCCCGGGGTTAAAGACAGCACAGCGGCCATTCCGCCCGCCATGAGCGCCCCGAGAAACGGCATATACAAACCAAAAGCCAGCAGGCTGCCCCGCAGCAGATGGCGGCTTTCCATTAGGCCCCGTCCGGCCACGAGGCCCATATCCAGCAGAAACAGACACAAAACCCCCTTAAACGGGGAAACGATAAAGGATTCCAGGGTATGCATCCCCTCTTGTCCTGTGATCATGCCAATGAAAAAGGCCCCCGCCAGCAAAACGACGGACCCGTTGGCCAAAATATGGTGCCAAGGGGTGGCCTCGGTATCGGGATCATAACGCGAGGCCAGACGCAGCGCGGAAAAGATCGCGGGGGCCTCCATCAGGGCCGCCACGGCAATCATGTAGCCTTCAAAAGGAATGCCGGCGGTTTTTAGGGCCTGGGTGGCGGCGATGAAGGTCACAATGCTGATGGACCCGTAATGGCCCGCAATGGAGGCGGTATCCGCCGGCGGCAGCGTTGTGGTTTTCCGCAGCGCAAAAAACGCAACAAATGGCATACATAAACTTAGCAGGAATCCTGCGAGGCCTGTCCAGACCAAATCGGGGGTGAATCCGGCGGTGCTGACCTGAACCCCGCCTTTAAACCCAATGGCCAGCATCAAATAAAGGGACATGCCCTTGGCGATGGCAGAGGGCACCGATAAATCGGATTTCATAAACGCCGCGCCCAACCCCAGCACAAAAAACAGGATCATGGGCGAAAGCAGCGTTTGAAACGCAAGATCCATCATGGGTTGATGGGCCTGTTATGGGTAAAGTTGGCGGCGTAAGATTTCGGCCGCACCGTGCGGGTGTGATCGGGGGAAACGGTATAGATCCAACCCCGCTGCTGGGCGTAGTGCATGGCATCCTCAGCGGTGTCAAAAAACAGGGTAATTTGTTCGGTTGTATCGCGGCTGCTGATCCATCCCATCAGGGCGTTGGGGGTTTTGCCGGTTTGGGCATGGGGGTGAAGACACCAGCCCCCCTGCCCTGCCCGTTGGGATTGCATGGCGTTTTTGGTGGGTTTGAAAATACGAACGTGCATGATCGGTCCTTTGACGTTACGCGGCGTTCATCATTTCCTCTAACTTCATGGCCGCCGAATCTTCATCGATGTTTTCAACGGCTGCCAGCTCGCGGGCCAAGCGGTCCAGCGCGGTGCGGTAAATCTGGCGTTCGCTATAGGATTGATCGGGCTGCTGGGAATTTTTGTACAGGTCCCGAACAACCTCGGCAATGGCGGCGGGATCGCCAGAGTTGATTTTCATTTCGTATTCTTGGGCCCGACGCGACCACATGGTTTTTTTCACGCGGGATCGACCTTTGAGTTTTTTCAGGGCCAAATTCATCTTGTCCTCGGTACACACAGGGCGCAGGCCAGAGCTTTCCAGGCGATGAATGGGCAAACGCAGCACCATGCGGTCGTGGGTAAAATGAATAACGATTAAATCTACGGAGGTTCCAGCCACCTGTTGTTTTTCAATCCCTTTCACCTGTCCCACACCGTGGGTGGGGTAAACAACGTAATCACCGTTTTTGTAGTGTGCCTGAGCCATAGTCTGTCCTCTGGTTTGTTGTTATGATTTTGAACGAAGAAAAAAAATCTGTCTGTGCCAAATGTTACATCGGTCACAGAAAAACGTGGTTTTGGCCTATGACCCCTCCCCTGCCCCTTCATCAAAGTGCTCTTGGAATTTGTCCGGTACGCCTTTCCATGCGTCGGCATCTTCGGGGCAATCCCCCTTTTGGGTGATGGTGGGCCATTGGGCGGCATAGGCTCGGTTCAGATCTAGCCAAGCCTCGGCCCTGTCATCCGTGTCGGGCAAAATGGCTTCGGCGGGGCATTCGGGTTCGCACACGCCGCAGTCAATGCACTCTTCCGGATTGATGACCAGCATGTTGATGCCTTCGTGGAAACAATCCACGGGGCAAACCTCGACGCAGTCCATATATTTGCAGCGGATACAGTCCTCAGTGACAACAAAGGTCATGGATTTTGCCTTTCTTTAACAACGGTTCCATCATGGTTTTTTTTAAGAGGGTTTGGCCAGCGCCGCCATGGCCAGAACGCCTTGGCGGATTTCGCCGGATCGTTTGTCGGAAACATACAGCATACCGGCAATTTTTCGCATCAGGGCGGATTCATGATCATCAATTCGGTCGTTGACGCAGACCAGCTGCCACAGCATTTCCATAATCCCTTCGCGGCCGCGTTCGTCCAGATGATCTTTCAGGACCTTGGTGGCTTTGTAGAAATGATCGCGGCCGTCCAGTTTTTCCTCGGCCTGTTGAATCAACACGTGGGACTCGGCCAGCGTGCAGCCGAATTTTTGGGACAACAGATCAACGATGGTTTTCATTTCCACAGGATCCAGACCTTCGTCACTCATGGACAATTCCAGCAAAATGACGGCGGTGGCGAGGGGAATATCGTTGCGATCAATGCCCTGAGAAGATCCCCCAAACAGTTCCTTTAGCCGATCCAACACAGACATGGTTTTTATTGCACTCTCAATCCAAACGGGTGCCACCTTAGCATATTTTTCAGGGGGGGGATAGGGGGTTTTGTCAGATCTTTTAGGTAAGGCCTTGCACAAGGCGAGGGGCAAACATGGTGCGTAGACCAGTTAAGAATCCATGGATTTGTTCTGAGGATACAGCAAGAGCATTATTTGTATTTTCTTCAGCTTTTTTTGAAAGTGCGGCGGTGGCCCTCGCAGTCATCTCAGGAACAAGAATAAGGTAGGCAGTAAATAAATTAAGAGTTTGTTTAGTAAAAGCTAAAGTTTCTTCTTCTTGATTATTGCCAAACATTGAAAAAGGACCATCTTGTTGTAAACTGTGGGCCAATGAAACCAAGTTTAATTTAGAAAAATTGTTTTTTATTGTATCAAGCCAATAAAGTGCATTGTCGGCAGGGCCATCATTAAGGTTGAATCGATTGTTGAGAGCTCCAAGGTACTGTGAAATGGGAGCTCTAAGCATTTCCACGGGCTGTTTCATAACATTCTGAAAGAAACGAGCGAACCGAGCATCTGCCGCAGGAGCATGTACCGCCGCCACGGAGCACAACAAGCCTACACCTAAAAAAGGCAAAAAAGACATAAGCGAAGGCTACCTTGATAACAACAAAACTCAATCAAATCTTCCTTAGATTCTAACCGATTTTCCCCGTCGTGCCAAGGGGATTTTTATGGGCTGTATGAGTTCACCTCATTTGAGACAGATATGGTGATCAAGCGGCGTCCTTGAGGAGGATGGTTTTTGTATACGCGGAGGGTGTGGATCCTTTCAAGGCATAATGTGGGCGGTAAGTGTTGTATTT
>JBILMD010000016.1:0-31612 GCA_044375675.1 Alphaproteobacteria bacterium | reverse complement strand
GCCCTAAAAAAAGGGCTATGGATTTGTGGATAAAAACCTACCCCGCCCCCTGCACCTAAAAAAACAAAAAGCGGACATTCCTAAGTTGCTAAAAGCGGACATTTGTAATTTGCTTTGACAGAAAAAATACACCAAGCGGGTTTTTTTTCGCTTATTTTTGAGTGGCGCAGGTGCATCCTAGGTATATCCTTGACCCCGCTATGGGGGCGGTGTAGGAAAAGAGAAGATTTTTTAAAGAGGTTGTTTAGGAGGCCTTTATGACCGTTGCCATTGTTGCTGCCAAAAGAACCGCTGTGGGATCCTTTCTGGGTGGTTTGTCCTCTTTGCCAGCCCATGCTCTGGGGGCCGTGGTGATTCGCCAGATCCTGGCAGATGCTGCCGTAAAGCCTGATGAGGTGGATGATGTCATTTTGGGTCAAGTGTTAACGGCCGCTTGCGGCCAAAATCCCGCGCGTCAGGCAGCCATTGCGGCGGGTATTCCCGAGGGAAAAACAGCTTTAAGCATCAATCAGGTGTGTGGCTCTGGTTTGCGGGCAGTGGCGCTGGGGATGCAGGCGATTTTGACGGGCGATGCCGATATTGTTGTGGCCGGTGGACAGGAAAGCATGTCTAACGCCCCCCATGCCAGCGTTTTGCGAAACGGCACAAAAATGGGCCCTGTCAGTTTGGTGGATACCATGATTGTGGATGGCCTTTGGGATGTCTTTGGCCAACATCATATGGGAATCACGGCAGAAAATGTGGCCAAAGCCCATGGTGTGTCGAGGGAGGCCCAGGATACCTTTGCCCTCGCCTCACAGGAAAAAGCGACAGCGGCCTTGAACGCCAACCGCTTTGTGGATGAAATTGTGCCTGTGACCATCCCCAGCAAAAAAGGGGATGTGATCATTGCGCGGGATGAACACCCCCGCCCTGAAACAACGGCGGAGGCTTTGGCCAAACTGCGGCCCGCCTTTGATAAAGAGGGCACCGTCACGGCGGGCAATGCCTCTGGCATTAACGATGGGGCTGCGGCTGTTGTTCTGATGTCTTTGGAAAACGCTAAAAAGCGGGGCTTGACACCTCTGGCCACCCTGAAATCATGGGCTACGGCGGGTGTGTCTCCGGCGTTGATGGGCACAGGTCCTATTCCTGCCAGTCAGTTGGCCTTAAAAAAAGCCGGATGGACCCCCCAAGATTTGGATGTGATTGAGGCCAACGAGGCCTTTGCCGCCCAAGCCATTGCGGTGAATCAGGCTTTGGGATGGGATACAGGCAAAGTGAATGTCAACGGCGGTGCCATTGCCCTTGGTCACCCCATTGGGGCGTCCGGTGCCCGGGTTCTGGTGACCTTGCTTCATGAAATGGCCAAACGGGATGCCAAGCGGGGCCTTGTCACTCTGTGTATTGGCGGTGGTATGGGCATTGCGCTGTGTCTTGAGCGGTCTTAAGAGAAAGCCTGTTGTGTTATGACGTTGAATCTGATCTCCCGCCTTCCTGTCCACACCCATTTTCGTTTGCGTCCGTTGTTTTGGCCGGGTCTTGCCCTGAGCGGTATTGCAGTGGCGTTATCCATTGTGGCCCTGTTGATTTGGGGTTTGGCCTTTGGCATTGATTTTACAGGGGGGGTGCAAATTGAACTGCAAACGCCCCATCATACCATTGATCAGGCCCGTGCCTTGGCCGAAAAAGCCCTGCCTGAAACGCCGGTGAGTCTTCAGGTTTTTGGGGAAAATCATGTCTGGCTGCTGAAAACCGCCCAAACAACTCTGAATCAGGACCAGATTCTGGCGGCGCTGACAAAAACGTTTCCCAAAGATACCGTGATTCGCCGCGTTGATTATGTGGGCCCCAGTGTGGGGGACGACCTGAAACAAAAAGGTGTGATTGCCGTTGTGGTGTCCATGATTGCTATTATGTTTTACATTTGGGTTCGGTTTGAATGGCCCTTTGGGGTGTCGGCCCTGGTGGCGTTGATTCACGATGTGATCATTACGTTGGGTTTTTTGAGTCTGGTGCAAGAGGAATTCAGCCTATCCACATTGGCCGCCATTTTAACCATCGCCGGATACTCCATCAACGATACCGTGGTGGTGTTTGACCGATTGCGGGAGTTTTTGAAAAAGCACCAACGCGAACCCTTGATCAGTTTAGCCGAGCAAACGTGTAATCACGTCATGGTCCGCTCGTGCTTCACGGGGGTCACCACCATTGCCGCCCTGATATGCCTTTATATTTGGGGGGGGGCTGCGCTTCAGGGATTCAGTTTGGCCATGATTGTGGGGATTCTGGCGGGGGCGTATTCCTCTATTTTCGTGGCAACGCCGCTGATGCTGTTGCTTGAGCGTTATATTCAACGCAGCCCCAAAGCCGCTGCCTCGGTGGTATGACACCAACGCCGGACATCCTTTCAGGGACGGCGTATGACGGTGGCCATGCCGCGGATGATGATCCCCTGATCATCGCAGGCCGAACGTTTCAGTCCCGCCTGTTTATGGGGACATCTCTTTATCCTAATGTTCAGGTGTTGCTGGATTGCTTGGCCGCCTCAGGCACGCAAATGATCACGGCGGCCGTGCGCCGCATTCATACAGCGGGGCGAGAGGCGGATATTTTAGCCCATGTTCGGGGACATTATCATATTTTGCCCAACACAGCGGGATGTTACACTGCCGAGGATGCGGTGTTAACCGCCCATCTGGCGCGGGAAGCTTTTGGCACATCGTGGATCAAACTGGAAGTCATCGGAGACGAAGACACACTGTATCCCAACAATCCCGAATTGATGCGGGCGGCAGAGCGGTTGCTGGCGGATGGCTTTACCGTGTTGCCCTACTGCAGCGATGATCCCTTGGTCTGTGCGCGGTTGGAGGCCATGGGATGCGCCGCCGTTATGCCCTTGGCTGGCCCCATTGGTTCAGGTGCTGGTCTGTGCAACCCTTACGCCCTGCGCATGATTATTGAACGTGCCCGTGTGCCGGTGATTATTGATGCCGGCATTGGCACAGCGTCGGATGCGTGCATGGCTATGGAAATGGGGGCCAGTGGCGTTTTGCTGAACACGGCTGTTGCCAAATCCCTGAATCCCTTGGCCATGGCCAAGGCTATGCGTCATGCCGTCAGCGCGGGCCGATGGGCCCATGGGGCAGGGCGTATTCCTGTGAAAACCCATGCTTCGGGCTCCACCATGACGCAGGGGCGGGTGGAAGCGCCCTCTCCATGACCCCAGAATACGGAAAAAGAGGCCTCCTTGCCCTGATCATGGGGGGGGTCGGTGGGGTATTGCTGGCCTATGGATTGGGTTCTTTTTCTTCGGATGTTCCGCTTCAGGCCTCTTCTCGGTCCATCACCTCATATCTGGCCCAAAAATCCGATGATGGGGACCGTGCAGCGGGGTACGGCATAGAGCCTCTGAAAGCCAAACACGGGGCCTTATCATGGGATTTGTTTGCGGCTGTTCAGAACACCACACGGGAAGAGACCTCATCCACGGGGGCCTTCCCCAATACCTTCAGGATCATTCTGAAGCCCATTTTTACAGAGGCCATTAAACGACACGATGGCCAAAAGGTCAAAATCATGGGCTATATGTTCCCGCTGGAGGATGGGACATCTCAACGTCATTTTCTGATGGGGCCCTATCCCCCCACGTGTGTTGGGCATTATCATGCCCCCAACAATCAGGTGATAGAGGTCACATCCGAAATCCCTATCCCCCTGACGTGGGAACCCATTTTGGTTGAGGGCACCCTGATGTTGTTAACCAGCGATCCCAAAAATACGTTTTATCGCCTTGAAAAAACCCGATTCATCAAGGAATATCCTCAGAAGCAGCCCTGATTCACGGCAGAGTGCTTTTAGCTCTCTCATCCCCCCGCCATGCGGATGGAGCCATGAAAAAAATAAGTGCCCCATCCCAACGTAAACACCAGCCACCCATAAAGAACATGCTCGATCCAAACCAAAACCAGATTCCGATGACGTTCGTAATGATACGCCAAAATTAGCCCGCCTATGGTGGACAAAACAACCGCGATGGGATTCATAAACACGATGTGTGCGATTCCAAAGGCCAAGGCATTCCAAACAATACGTGCCTGAGGGGACAGATGAGAAAACCACGACCAAAATAAAGGTCGAAACACAATCTCTTGGGGAAACGCCGAAAGAAAAGGATAAATCAGCATCACCAAGGCGTAACGCAGGGGCATATCCAAGGGAAAGGCAAACATTTGCTGGGGATGCACAACAAACGATCCCACCCCCAAAATCACAGCAACCCCACCAGCACGCAGAAAAACCCCCTTAAGGGCTCCCGCTTTTGGCCATAACAAAGACGGTGGATGATGCCGCCACCAGATCAGGGAGAGGATCCACAAGATAACAAAAGCCAAAAAAGGCATTTTCAGCCAGACAATGATGGCCGGTATGGCCGCAAAAGGCAACAACGTCAGTGCTGTGGGGGTTTTGTTCATCCCCAGGATACCAGGGGCGGCAGGGACATCAAAATGGCCTCGACATTGCCGTCTGTTTTCAGCCCAAACAGGGTGCCACGATCGTAAAGCAGATTAAATTCGACATAGCGCCCCCGTTTGATCAACTGGGCGGCGCGGTCCTGATCACTCCAAGGCAAAGGCATCGCCGCCCGCACGATGGTGGGGTAAACCTCAGCAAAGGCCCGCCCGACGTCTTGGGTAAAGGCAAAATCCGCCTCGAAGCTTCCTGTGTTCAGGTTATCATAGAAAATGCCGCCCACGCCGCGAGTTTCCCCGCGGTGGGGCAGATAGAAATAGCGGTCACACCACGCCTTGAACTTGGGGTAATAGGTGGGATCATGACGGTTGCAGGCATCTTCAAAAGCTTTGTGGAACATTTGCGTTTCTTCCTCTTTGGGAAACACAGGGGTCATGTCACCGCCGCCCCCGAACCATGTTTGGGATGTCACCAAAAACCGTGTATTGAAATGCACCGCGGGAACATGGGGGGAACGCGGGTGCGCCACCAGCGAAATCCCAGAGGCCCAAAAGTCCCCCGTTTCTTGGGCCCCTGGAATGTTGGCCCTGAATTCGGGGCTGAAGGATCCATGCACCGTGGAAATGTTCACCCCCACTTTTTCAAAAACACGCCCGCCCTTCATCACGGACATCACGCCGCCCCCCCCGCCAGGACGATTCCAAGGGGTAGGGCAAAATTGTCCGGCCGGTCCAAAGGAGGGGTCGCCTTCATCCTCCAGCGTTTCATAGCTGGCGCACAGATGATCCCGCAGCTGAGCAAACCACGCCGCGGCCATATCTTTTTGCTGGGTCAGGGTGAGGGAAGGGGGCCTATCGGGAAGATCCATAAAAACCATTGTGCATGAAAAGAGGCCAAGGCCTTACCCATCGCATACTCTTAAGAGCATCGCTGGTTGCGACAGATATAGACCACCGGTCATCCCCCTTCAAGAGATTCTCTCGGCTGCCCATGCCAAGGCCCTGAGGGCAAGAAGGGCCTGAAGCCCCACAATGATAAAAAACCGGCGGCGAAAGGTTTGTTTCTGGGTTTTGTGCCGGAAATGACGCATGGCCATATAGCCCCCCACGCTGCCCCCCACCGCACACCAGAGCAACAGCATCTTTTCGGAAATGCGTCGGCCTCGGCTTTCCGAGGCTTTTTTATCTCCATAAAACAGAATATATGTCACAACATTCGCAATGACGATCCATCCCAAGGTATCTTCGGGCCCTATGTGAGAAAGCATGTTGTGGGGGGAAAGCATCATCCTTTACTTATGAAGGGGGAAATCAACCATGACAAGGGAAAATCTAGAAATTCAGGCGTAAGGACAACGCCATATAGACAGGTTGTTATGAATAATAGTTTTCCCTTTATCATAAACAGCGGGTGGTTTATGATCATCCTTTATAGGTTGTTTTGATGGGTTTTATGTGGTGGATTTACGCCCTGCTGGCTGGTGTTAGCCTCGCGGGCTATCTTTTGTCCACCGGTCTTTCGCGGACGGATGCCAAGGTTCTCTCCCTTTACCGCGGGATGGGGGCCATGGTGGTTTTTGGTCCTTTGGCGTTTTTTGTGACCATGCCCCAAGATATCCATTTTTATGTGTTATCGGGTATCGCTGGTTTCGTCGTGTTAATTTTGGATTTTTTGATGTTTCGCGCCGCCCAAGATTACGGCGCAGGAACGGTGGGACGTTTAACCCCCATTTCCATTGCGTTTATTTTTTTGGGGTGGGTTGTGTATGATCCTGCCTATCGTGATTTGATGGTGGCGTGGCCTCTGTGGCAGTCTGGGGCTGTGGTGCTGTGTCTGGTGGGGGGGATCGTATCCTTGTCCGCCATGCGGCATGACCCCATTGCCCGCAGTGCGATTAAGGTGTCTCTGGTGATTGCCCTTTTGGGGGCGTTTATTGACGCCGCCAGCAAAGTGGCACTGGATTATGGCAGTCTGCCTGACATTGGTCTGGCCTATATGGCGGCCACTGGGGTGGCGGCGGGGATCACCAGCGCGGTGAGCTATATCTTTCTGATGCCCCAAGTCACAATCAGAGATATTTTTTCTCCCTCTGCCATGATCGGGGGGGCTTTGGTTCTTCTTTCGCTGGCGGGGCTGATTTTGTTTAAAATGTACGCCATGCGGGATGTGGCCAACCCGTCCTATGTGGTGGCTTTGATTTGCACGGCACCTTTGTGGATCACGCTGTATCACAAAGTGACCAAAACGCCGGATCCAACGGATCTCAGGGCTGGTTTTGCCTTTGTGATCTGTATGGTGGGACTGGTGTTGTTTTCCGATTCATCCCTCAGCGCGGGTCCATAATTCCCCTTCCCGCTGGATGATGGCCTCCACCTCCGCCACATCCCCAGGATGATCGATAGAGGCATGGGTGCGCCCCCGATAATCCACCACAACCACCTGAATGGGCACGCCGGTTTCTAGTAAACGCAGCTGCTCCAGCTGTTCAGCTTGTTCCAGCGGGGTGGGCGGGGTTTTCAGCCAAGCCAAAAGGGCGCCGCGGGTATAGCCATAAAGACCAATATGGCGGTAAACGGGAATCTCTCCTGAATCGGGAATCGTCCGCAAAAAAGGGATGATCCTTTTGGAAAAGTACAAAGCGCGGTGGTTTTGATCAAAGGTCACGAGGGTCCCGCTGCTGGGTTTCGTTGTTTTGCTGTCTTGCAATGTTTGTAACTGGGCAGGGCTAAGCTGCACCGCCGGCGTCACAACGGGATACACACCCAACTGGTCCACCAAAGCCTGCATCACCCAAGGGGGGGTTAGCACAGCATCCCCCTGCACGTTCAGGGCAGCATCCACCGTGGTGCCTTCTTTTTCTAAAATTTCCAAAGCTGCCTGAACCCGCGCTGTGCCGTTTTCACAATCAGGATCCGTCATCACCACGCGCCCCCCAAAGGCACGCACATGATCAGCAATGCGGACATCATCGGTGGCCACAACACAACAGTGAACCCCCGTAACCTGCTGGGCGCTTTGCCACACCCGCTGAATCATGCTGATACCAGCGACAGACACTAGGGGCTTTCCGGGGAATCTTTGGGATCCATAGCGGGCGGGAATGATGATGGCTTTAATCATGGGGCAACACCTGCGTTAAAAGACAATTGTTAAAAATAGCCAAGGCCTGACGCAAGAAGGGATCTTCCTTCAGGCTTTCTTTTTGGTCCAAAGAGTCTTGGTGATAACGCTCAGCCAGCGTTGGGGCGGTTTCTGCGGTGTCCTCTGTCACGATAACTTGCCAACTTTCCCCGCAAATCTGGGCCACAACAGCCCGCAAAGTGGGTAAAAGATGCTTTTGCTTGCTGTTGTTTAAGCTGAGTACCAAACGCCCCTGAGCATAGTCCGTCACGACCCAATCGTTCAGCAGGGCATCCGCCAGCAATCCTTCTTTAGACGCCTGCACAGCCGCCACAAAAGCATCCAGAGTCTGGGGGGGCAAAAGGCTTTCTTTTTGAGGCGGCAATGGCAACGACGTTACGAGGCCATCAGAACTTTTTTTTTTTCTGGCTCTTGTTTTGATGGCTCCACAGCAGGAACATCCAGCACCTGAGACACATACCCCAAACGAATGATCAACATTTCCATGGCCCGCTCGGGATGGGGGCTAAGAGAGATCTCACTCTGCCCTTTCAGCAGAATCTGCCAAGTTCGCGTCAGCATGGGCACGGACAGGCGCGGGGCAAAGGTTTCAAAAAAGGCGGATTCCTGTTCACTCATCACCTCAGCGTCTCGGCAGGCAGCTCGGGAAAGCAGGTGCGTTAGGCGAAGCATTTCCTCAAGCAACATCAAAGGATCCATGCCCTTGGCATACAGACCTGCAAACGCATCCAAAGCCTGCGCCACGTCCCCCGAAAACAGGTGCCCCATCAGTGTCAGCAGGGGCGTCACATCACAAAGCCCCAGCATCTGGGTCACCAAGGGTTCCGTAACCCCCGTTTCATCCGCCAGCGCAATGGCTTGATCCAGCAGCGAAAGGCTATCTCGCACCGATCCTTCGGCGGCGTAGGCCAACAAGCGACTGGCCGATTCGTTTAAGGCCACGCCCTCTTTCTGGGCAATGCTTTGCAAAAAGGGGAATAAAACGGAAACAGAAACGCGGGGCAAATCCACACGTTGACAGCGAGAGCGCACCGTGATGGGAATTTTGTGGGCATCCGTGGTGGCAAAAATAAACAAAATGCTGGGCGGGGGCTCTTCCAAGGTTTTCAGCAGCGCATTAAACGCATTGCGGCTGAGCATGTGGACTTCATCAATAATATAAACTTTAAAGCGGCTGCGCACAGGGCGGTATTTCACGCTGTCGATCAATTCCCGAATATCATCGACCCCCGTTCGGCTGGCCGCATCCATTTCCAGAACATCCAGATGCTTGTCCTCTAAAATATCACGACAATGGGTGCAAACACCGCAGGGCTCTAACGAGGGCTCCTCTCTGTCCCCGTCAGGGCCCACACAGTTGACGGCTCTGGCCAGAATGCGTGCCGTTGTGGTTTTCCCCACCCCCCGCACACCAGTCAGCAAGACAGCATGGGGAATGCGTTTCAGGCGGATGGCGTTTTGCAATAAAGTCACCAAGGCATCCTGCCCCACCAGATCCTGAAACATCTGGGGGCGGTATTTTCGGGCCAAAACGCGGTAGGAAGGATCCATGATGCCTCTGGTTATGCCATATCTTGGGTCCTAGGCCAAGGGGGGAGTTCGGGGGGGCGGTAATCTTAGAGCCGAAAAAACCTCAGATCATAGACGTGGGGGATCAGTTTTTTGGTTTTTTTGAGGGCATTCTTGATTTTTTAAAATTTTGAGTTATTTTTATAGAGAGACGGTTTAACCTGACGGAGTTTATATGCCTTTATTAACATCACCCATCGACGGATCCCCCATGAAACCCATTCATCGTTTTGGGATCGAAATTGATGTGTGCCCCACCAGCGGTGGAATCTGGCTGGACAAAGGGGAATTAGAAAAACTTTTATCCTTTATCAAACAAGCAGCAGAGGAAGAGCAAGCCTCTTACGCCCCAAAACATCCCACACCAGAATACCCAAGATCAGACCAAACCAAAAGAGGTCACGCGGTTTATCAGGATCATGATGACGATGATGATCGTTACGGGCCAAGACGATCTTTTAAGAAAAAAAAGAGTGGTCTATCCCAGATAATGGATATTTTTGATTTTTAGGTGAGACGGGGCAAAACATATTGCCCCATCCATGCTTTGGATTTTAGGGCGCCCCTATCGCACACGCACATAACGGCCGGGGGAATCCTCGCCTTTGGTGGGTAAGGTGCGGGGGGGGGCTTGCTCTCCGGCCTTCTGCGCCGCCCATTCCTGCCACTGGGGCCACCAAGATCCTTTGGATTCCACAGCGTCTTTCAGCCAATCTTCGGCCTGCGGCGGCAGGTCCTTGTTCATCCAGTACCCATATTTTTGTTTTTCGGGGGGGTTGATGATGCCGGCAATGTGGCCAGAACCGGCCAAAAGAAACGTTTTTTCTCCGGCAAACAGCTGGGTGGCGGTATAAGTGGCCCGCCATGGGGCAATGTGATCTTCGCGTGTGGAGATCCAGTAACTGGGCGTTGTGATGGTGCGCAGGTCAATGGGCACCCCCCCCAACGTTAGCCCATTTTTTTGGATCAACAGGTTGTTCATATACATGGAACGCAGGTAAAAGCTGTGCATTTTGGCAGGCAGGCGGGTGAAATCCGAGTTCCAGTACAACAGATCAAAGGGAAAGGGCTCTTTCCCCATCATATAATTGTTCACAACAAAGGACCAAATCAAATCGTTGGAACGCAGCAGGTTAAACGTCGTGGCCATATCGCGCCCGTCAAGAAACCCACCGCTGGCGGCCATTTTTTTCTCCAGTGCGGACACTTGGGGCTCGTCAATAAAGACACCAAGATCCCCAGGCTCAGAAAAGTCCATCAGGGTGGTGAAAAAGGTGGCGGATGTCACGCGCTTTTCTTCTTTTTTGGCCTTCAGCCACGCCAACAGGCCGGCCAAAGCCGTGCCCCCGATGCAATAGCCGATGACGTTTGCCGATGGCTGGGCCGTTAACGATTCAATCTGCTTTAGGGCTGTATAGCCCGCCATCATGTAATCCTCAAAGGTTGTTCCCACCAAATCAGGGCCCGGATTGGCCCACGACATAATAAAAACGGTATGGCCCTGATCCACAACCCATTTGATAAAGGAATTTTTGGCCTGCAAATCCAAAATATAAAATTTGTTAATCCATGGGGGGATAATCAGCAACGGTACTTTAAACACGGTTTTGGTGCTGGGGGCGTATTGAATCAGCTGGAACAAGGGGTCTTCAAAAACAACCTTCCCAGGGGTGGTGGCGAGGTTTTTGCCAACCTCAAAGGCTTTGTAATCCGTCATGCTGATGGACAAATGGCCGTCGCCCCGCTCCAGATCTGCCAACAGATTTTGTAAACCCTTCACCAGATTTTCCCCGCCTGTGGCCAAGGTTTCTCGCAGAACCGCCGGATTGGTCATGGCAAAATTGGTGGGCGAAGCGGCATCCACCATCTGTTTGGTGTAAAAGGCAATTTTTTGGGCCGTTTTGTCATCCAGCCCCTCAACATTTTTAACCAAACCGTTCACCCAGTGAGAGGTTAATAGATAGCTTTGCTTAATAAAGTCAAACAGGGCGTTTTCCTGCCACAAGGGATCCGAAAACCGCTTGTCACCAACATCTGGCGTGGCCACAGGGGGGGCAGAGGGTACGGCGCCAAGCATACGTTCACTGGTGCGCTGCCACAGGGTGATGTAGTTTTTCCAAAGATCCATCTGAGACTGGTAAAGATATAGGGGGTTGGTGAGAATTTTGCCGTAGAAATGGCCAAACGCCTCAATCAAATGGGACATGTCATTGGATTGGGGGCCTGCATGACGCGCCAGAAAATCCGCCGCGACACCCTGGGCCTTTTTCATCACATCGGCCATAACGGCAGGGGAAACAAAAGGAATGGAGGGATCCGGATCTTGGGATGGGGTGGAAGGGGAACTCATGCCGCTGACTCCTTAAATAAATTCAGTTTTTTTTAGATTTGGCCCAGTCTAGACCATAAACGTTAAGAACACATCGTTTTTTTTCAGACTGTTTTTCAGATGATTATGATTGCATTCCCCATAAAAAATCATCGTTGCAACGGCTGCAACGCAGCAGAATCTTTCGGATAAAATCGTTAACCTTTCGTTAACCTTTTTTTGCCATAGTGGGGATACGTGAAAAACACTCTTTTAATTTTAGAAAGGTTACGGTTATGACAAAATTATCTTCTTTAAAAACGAAACTGTCCGCTTTTACGGCGGATGAATCTGGGGCGACCTTGATTGAGTATGGTGTGATTGTGGCCTTGATTTTGGCTGTTTCTGTGGTCGCTGTTAAGTCGATCGGTACCAAAGTCAACGCCGGTCTCACAACCGTTCAAGGCCAGCTGTAAATCTCAGCTTGCTTGACTATAAATCTAAAAAAAGCATGGGCCCTTGGTTTTCTGGGGGTCCATGCATCCTTGAAATGACAAAAACACTCTCTTGTTTAAAAGAAAAAATAAAAGCTTTTACCGCAGATGAGTCTGGGGTGGCTGTTATTGAATATATGGTTCTTGCTTCTCTTATGATAGCTATTTGTGTGATTATCCTTAAGACTATGGGTGAAAAAACAAAGGATAAATTCAGCTTGATTGATGGTTTGTTCTAAATCCTCTAGATGTCCTCTGAATTTTAAAGGCTTGCCACCTGTACGGGGCCAGATTTTTTTTGTGGCACAGAACGTCTGAAGCAAGGCTTGCGTTCTGCCCATGAAGGCGGTATGAAGGACAAAGCTCACGAAGGCTCGGTGGCAGAGTGGTGATGTAGAGGACTGCAAATCCTTGCACGGGGGTTCGATTCCCTTCCGAGCCTCCATAGTTTTTCCCTGAATCTCTGACACAAACTCTTTGGTCATTTTGGGATAATCTGTTATGGAATGCATAACTAAGATTGGAATGCGTTTTGCCCGCCCATGAGATGGATGAAAAAACTTCGTAGAAACGTGGAAACAGATGACACTGTGGTTCACGATTTGGATATTGAAGATATTTGTCAATTGATTCCCCATCGCTACCCCTTTTTGATGGTGGATCGCGTTTTGTTTGTTGAGGCCCCCCATCGCGCCCGCGGCATCAAAAACGTCAGCATTAACGAAGCCCATTTCCAAGGCCACTTCCCCCAAAAGCCCGTCATGCCAGGCGTTTTGATGATCGAGGGCATGGCCCAAACCGCTGGTGTCTTGGTGGGTGTCGCCCTGGGGGAGGACATGCGGGGCAAGCTGGTTTATTTCATGAACATTGAAACCGCAAAATTTCGAAAGCCCGTTGTTCCTGGGGATCAGATTTTTTACGATGTTCGCGCTGTGGTGCGTCGTCGGCGGGTGTGGAAGATCGAGGCTGAGGCCACAGTTGAGGGCATCCGTGTTTGCGAGGCTGTCTTTTCCGCCATGATTGTTGATGGGGATGCCCCTGATGATGACATCTGATGCGATTCACCCTTTGGCGGTTGTGGATCCCGCTGCCCATATTCATGATGGGGTGTCGGTGGGTCCCTTTTGCGTGGTGGGCCCCCATGTAACCCTGCATCGGGGGGTGCGCCTGATCAGTCATGTTGTTGTGGATGGGCATACGGTTGTGGGTGAAGATACCGTGGTTTATCCCTTTGCCTCTTTGGGCACCCCACCGCAGGATTTGAAATATGCGGGGGAAACGTCCTATACCACAATCGGGGCCCGTACAGTGATTCGGGAACACGTCACCATCAACAGCGGCACTGCGGGGGGCGGCTTTCATACGCGGGTGGGGGATGATTGTTTGTTGATGGTGGGCGTGCACGTGGCCCACGATGGGTGGGTTCACAATCGGGTGATTATGGCCAACAACGCCACACTGGCCGGCCATGTAGTGGTGGAGGAAGACGCTGTTCTGGGCGGACTGTGCGCGGTTCACCAATTTGTTCGCATCGGGCGGGGCGCCATGATCGGCGGATTAACGGGGGTTGAGCAAGATGTTCTGCCCTATGCCCTCGTCATGGGCGAGCGGGGATCCCTGCGCGGCCTGAATCTGATCGGCCTGAAACGGTCCGGACATTCTCGCGAAGCCATCGCGGATTTGCAAAATTTTTATCAAGGCCTTTTTAAACAAGATGGCCTGCCGCTGGCAGAGCGCATCCATCACATTCCCTCCACGACAGGGGTTTTATCTGAAACGTGGCGTTCGTTTTTACAGGCCCCCTCGAAACGTGGATTGTGCGTGCCATCGGCTTGAGAAGGCCTTTTCTATCCCGCATGCAGCAGATCCAACGTATCCTGCCGCCCGAACAAAGACAGCAGTGTCCGCAAGGCCTGGCCTTGATCCCCCACCAATCTGGGATTTTGGCGCACAAAATCCGCGGCCATGCGATTCGCCTTTTCCACAAAATCCCCATGCACAGTCATATCGGCGCAGCGAAAGGTGGGCCAGCCGCTTTGTTCCGCCCCCATCACATCCCCACCCCCGCGAATTTTTAAATCTTCTTCGGCCAGAAAAAAGCCATCTTCGCTTTCCCGCAAAATGGCCAGACGACGCTTGGCCGTCTGGGTTAACGCAGGGCCATACAGCAGCAGACAGTGGCTTTTTAACGTTCCCCGCCCGATGCGCCCCCGCAGCTGGTGCAGCTGGGCAAGGCCGAATTGTTCTGCATTTTCAATCACCATCACCGTGGCTTCGGGAACGTGAATGCCCACCTCAATGACGGTTGTGGACACCAGAATGTCCAGATCTGTTCCGGCAAAGGCCGCCAGTGTGGATTCTTTTTGATCGCTTTTCATTTGACCGTGCAGCAACCCCACACGGGCGCCGAAATGGTTTTTTAAACGATCAAAGCGGGTTGTGGCCGCTGTGAAACGGGTGTCATCTTCCTGTGGATCAATCAGGGGGCAAATCCAATAAACCTTTTGATTTTGGGCCACAATGGACGAAAGGCGCGAGATTAACGTGGGTGTTTCCTTCATCGGCAAGGTCCGCGTTTCGATGGGCTGACGGTTGGGGGGCTTGGTGCGCAGGGCCGAGCAGGTCATGTCATGATAACTGATCAACTGCAACGTTCTGGGGATCGGCGTGGCCGTCATCACCAGCAAGTTTTGGGCGGCCCCATCGTGGGCCAGCTTTAATCGTTGATACACACCAAAGCGGTGTTGTTCATCAATCACCACCAGCCCTAGGGTTGGCATCAGGGTCTCTTCATGAAGCAGTGCGTGGGTGCCAATCAAAATATCCACATTGGGCAACAGGGCGCGTTTTTGATCCCGCACGCGTCCCCGATCTTTACCCGTTACGGTCATCAGGGTCAGGCCGCAAGCCTCGGCCCACGGTGCCAACGTGGCCGCATGTTGCAAGGCCAGCAGTTCTGTGGGCACCATTAAAACGGTGCTGTATCCGGCCTCTTTGGCCATGACGGCGGATAAAAAGGCCACCACCGTTTTGCCGCTGCCCACATCCCCTTGCAGCAAGCGTCGCATAGGACGGGGAGAGGACAAATCAGCCTCAATATCCCCCAACGCCGCCTTCTGGCAATCGGTTAGGGCAAAAGGCAGAGCCGCCAAGGCCTCAGTATATCGCTGACCCCCTCCCGTCATTGTGGGGGTTTCGTGCTGCTTTTGGGTGTGGCGGGCCAGTTTCAGGGACAGAAAACGCGCCAGCAATTCATCAAAGGCCAGCCGCATGCGATGGGGGGAGGCGGCATCAAGATCGTCTTGGTTGCGGGGGGCGTGATAACGCCGCATGGCCTCGTTAAAAGACGGCCAGTTTTCCGTCTGCAGCAGCGTTTTGGGAATCCATTCCGGCACAGGGGGCAGTTTTTTCAGGGCGCTGCGGATCATGGGGCCCAAAACAGCAGGTGTGATCCCCGTGCACAACGGATACGTGGGGATATGCCAAGGCGATGATATCAACGGCTTGGGGCTGCTGAGGGGATGTATCATGCGATAAAGCCCCCCTAGACATTCCAGCTTTCCCCGAACAAAGCGCGTTTGCCCCATGGGAAAGGCGCGGTGAAGATAGGCAGAGGCGCCCTTAAAAAACACCAATTCCACCACGGTATCATGGGCATCTTTGCCGTAAATCAGGGTGGGTTGCGTGCGGGTGCGGGGCAGGCGCTGATCAAACAGGGACAGGGGCAATTGAACCGTCTGACCCACCAAGTGGGGAAGCGCCGCCGGTGAGGCAATCAAGGTTTCCATCCCCGTGGGCAAGTGCCAGAGCACATCCAAAACCTGATGCCCCCCCAGCAATCTTTGCAACATGGGGCGCAGACGGGGAACGTACCCCTCCAGCGTGTCCATGTCCTGATGCAGGGTCCCTTTGTTTGATGAAAGGGGATTTTGTGGTGCCGGAAAAAGGATTGTGCATGCCGTGTCCATGCTTTCCTTGCTACCCCATTGGTGACGGGTGGGCAATAGGGTTTGCCTATGCCATGAATCATGGGGGGATTTGAGAGGGATCGCAATCAGGGCTATGGAAAAATTTTTTGTTTCCGTTCCTTGATTCCTTTTTGTCTCTTTCTAACCTCTGCCTTGCCATGGGGGCTTCTCCCCCCTATAGTCGCGCCATGAAACGGTTTTTTGCTTTCTTTTTTTTCGTATTTTGCGTGTCAGGAATCAGTATGGCCAAAGTCCCTCTTTCTCTTTCCTATGGTCACAATCAAACAGCTTTGCTGTTTTCGGATGCCAGTGTTCCCATTGTATCCATTGATTTTTCTTTCAAGGCAGGCAGTGCCTTTGATCCCAAAAGCAAAGAGGGTCTCTCCACCATTACCGCCGCCATGCTGACGGAAAGTGTTCAGGGGTATGATGCTTTATCCTATAAAAAAGCTTTGGAAGGCCACGCTATCCAATTGTCCTATAACACGACGCGGGATGATCTGGTGGGGCGCCTGCAGTTTTTAAAAAGCCAGACAGAGCCCGCCGTCCGGTTGGCCCGCCTGAGTTTTCTGCATCCCGCCTTCACCAAAGAAGACTTAACCCGCATCAAACGTCAGCAATCCAGCTATTTTGATTATAAAGAGCAAACGCCCCGCATTTTGGCCCAAGATTTGTGGTGGCAGACGGCCTTTGCAGGACACCCCTATGCCCATCCCATCGAAGGCACCCGCGAAACCGTGGCACGCCTGACCCCCAAAGAGGTTCAGGGCTTTTTCAGCGACTGTTTCACCCGTCGCCAGTTCACGGTGGGGATTGCTGGGGACATTTCTGCTGCTGAGGCCAAAGATCTGCTCAATCAGCTTTTTGGGGATTTGCCGGACACGACAGGGTGCGCTCACGTTGTGCCTTTAACTCTGAAAAAAGGTCAAAAAGTTCACCAAACCCGTGACGTTCCCCAAAATGTGGCCTTTTTTGGCCATGCCAGCATTCGGCGCACGGATCCTGATTTTTATGCCATGATGATTGTGGATTATACGCTGGGCAGTGGGAGTTTTTCTTCTCGCCTGATGGACGAGATTCGGGAAAAACGTGGCCTGACGTACGGTATTGGCACTATGCTCACTGATATGGGGGCTGGCCCCCTGATTTTGGGTCAGGTCAGCGCCGCCTCTGATAAAATGGATCAGGCCCTTTCCCTGACCCAAAGCATTTGGCAGGATGTCGGGGAAAAAGGCATCACCCCCCAGGAACTCAGCGATGCGAAATTTTATCTAAACGGATCGTTTCCCCTGCAACAGGACAGCACCAAAAAGCTTTCTGCGCTGATGCTTTATATGCAACAGCAAAACTTGCCGCTGGATTATTTGGATCAGCGGGCCTCCTTGATTGATGCCGTGACGTTGGAACACGCCAACAGCGTGGCTGCCCGCGTGTTGAAATCCCAAAACCTGATCATCACTGAAGTGGGCCCTTAAAAAAACCCCTGCCTTTGAGATGTGCTTTGTCTTTATGGGCTTAAAAACACTCGCTCATCCTGAATTATCAACCGATCTTCGCAGTACCAGCGCAGGGCCTGCACATAAATCCTGTGTTCCAGTGTATGAATCCTCTGGCTCAGGCTGTCTTCGGTATCATCCTCAAAAACGGGGGTGGTGGCTTGCAGGACAATGGGGCCTTCATCCATGGCGGGGCGTACAAAATGCACGGTACATCCCGTCACTTTAACGCCGGCCACGATGGCCTGACGCTGGGCATGAAGCCCCTTAAAGGACGGCAGCAAACTGGGGTGGATGTTCAGCAAGCGGTCCCACCATGTCTCTACGAAACTAGCCGTGAGAAGGCGCATGTATCCCGCCAAACACACCCCTTGAACGTCATGGCTTTTTAATACGGCTGTGATGTGATCATCTCGCTCTTCGGCGCTAAGCTTTGGCAGGACATGATAGGGAACGCCGGCTTTTTGGGCTCGCTCTCCCGCCAAAGCCTTAGGATTGCTGGAAATCACGCAGGCCACACGGCCCGCGATGACACCTTGGGCGCAGGCATCCAGAATGGCCTGTAAATTCGACCCATACCCTGACACCAAAACACCCAAGGGTTTCACAGAAAAGCCTTCATCCTAAAGCCACCTTGGCCCCATTAAAGCCATGGTAACGTTACTGTATCGTGGGGGCAATACAGGTGGTGCCGCCCCGCAGTTCACACAGGCTGCGACGGGTGGCCTGGGCCCAAAAGGTCAGAGCATTTTCCACGTCATGCCAAGAGCTCAGGGTTTTTTCACCAACGCCTTTACCACCCAAACGACGGTCTTGGGCTGCAAGCAGAACTTTGTTCGTTCCACCATCCACCACTTTGGCTTCTACAGCAACTTGGCCCTGATAGCTGGGTTCGTCAGAGAAATAGGTGTAGGCTGATGTTGTCACAACGGCCAAAGGGACCACCGTAGAAATGGCATTCATGGTGGAGTTGGCATTCTCTAAATTGGTGATGGCTGCCGTGATGACCAAAACATCCGGCCCTGGGGTGTTGACCATGGTGTAGTCTTTAGAGAGCTCCGCGTTCACTTTGTCATAAAACTGATTGGCGATGACTTGGGCATTTTTTTGACCAACGTCTTTCAGTTGATCATCCTGCAGATACACTGCAATGGGATTCAGCATAACCTTTGTAAAGCGCTTCATATACGCAGGATTTTTGGCGTTGGCGCTTTTGTAAACGCGCAGCGCCCGCGTATCGTCGTTTGTGTTGGTTTCCATTTTTTTGTAAAGATCGGGGCCTAAAAAGCCGCTGTCCTCAACAGTATTGGCACGCTGTGTACTGCACGCCGCCAGAAAGACGGTCAATGCCAAGGTCAAAAACAAAGAGAAAAATCGCATCATAAGGAATCACCCGAGGTTTGTTTTAATGAAAGGAAAGAAATCTAACGTCGCCGTCAACCTAACAGAAAACCCAAAAAAGGAACAGGGAAATAACCCGTGTTGTTAAAACAACCTCTTTGTCTTCGCTTTCTAACGCCTCCCCTCCTTGATTAACGTTGTTTTAAGTGTGAATTTGTTAGGATTGTGTGTGGTGTTTTGTTTTGGGATTCTGTGGCTTAGGGTTTTTGTGTGGGTTTTGTTGTTCATGCGTTTGTATGGTGATTTTGGGGGTTTTGTTGGTGTTTATGGTTTGGGGTAGGGTTTTTGGTGTGGTGTTGCGGCTTTGCGTGCTGGTGGTGTGCGTGGGTTTGGTGGGGTGTCGTTTGTCGGATCCTGGGTCTGTGGATGAGCTTCGGTTGTTGGAGGTCAGTCAGGGGGCAGGTGACAGGGGGCAGGGGGCAGGTGACGGGGATTCGGTGACGGGGCCTTTGGAGGCGCGTCAGGCCCTGTTGGCGCGGGAGGTTTTGGCGGATTTTCCTTTGGAATCTGTGCTTTATGTTGACGTGTCGGGGGACAGGGGACAGGTGACAGGGGACAGGAGACAGGAGGCAGGGGTTCGGGGGCAGGAGACGGAGCGCTTGCAGGGGTATTTGAATCAGGCGTTTGCTGGTTTTCAGGGGATGGCGGAGGGGAAGGAGGGCTCGGGGTCAGGTTCGGGTTCAGGGTCTGGGTTTTCGTCGTCGTCGGTTTTGAGTCCTGTGTCATCGGAGGTGTCATCGCATTTGGATCAGGCGTGGGGCCAAGCGGCGGGTCTCTTGCCAGACGGGATGGCGGGGGATTTGCCGTATCAGGACCAGCGGTTTGTGTCTGCGTTTTACGGGGCGATGCAGGGTTTGGCGGGTCAGAAGGTCGGTCAGGCCAAGGGTGCGGTGCAGCAGGCTGTGCTGAGAAACACGGGATTGTCTGAGGATACTGGGTCAGGCGGTGTGGACCCTGAGATGTTTGCGCATCTGAGCGAAGAGGGCAAGCTGGCCCTGACGCAGGCCATGGTGAACGCTGCCCTGGATGCGGGGTCTGAGGAGGTTTCATCGTTTATGGCGCAGTTGGAGACCAGCTTTTCGGCGTCACAAGAGGGGGATCCCACCTATAGCTTACTCGGGGTTGTGCCGGTTTGGGAGAGTTCCGATCTGGCCCACACGACCTTTGTGCAGGGGACGATTTTGAGCGAGGATCAGCGCACCACCATGAACTTGGGGGGCGCATACCGGTATTTGTCTGCGGATCATCAGCATCTTTACGGCGTGAATGCCTTTTACGATCAAGAGTTTCGGTATGATCACCGCCGCATGAGCTTTGGGGCGGATTATCAGAACAGCCTGCTGGGGCTTCAGGCGAATCGGTACGTGGCGTTGTCGGATTGGCGCAGCGGGTCCAAAACGGGATTTGAAGAGCGGGCTTTGTCCGGCTATGACGCGCAGATTTCTGGGAAGTTGCCGTGGGTTGCGGGTTTAGAAGCCTTTTACAAGCGTTTGATTTGGCAGCGTAAAACGGACAAGGACATTCAGGGCGAGCAGGTGGGTTTGGAATACACCCCCGTGCCGGCCATCACGCTGCGGGCGGGGCATGAGAAGGACGATGAGCGCGGTTCTGGCTTTATGGCGGGTGTTCAGCTGAACACGACCTTGGGCGGGCAAGAGGGCGTGGATCCGTTGGCATGGACGGAAAGCGAGGATTTTTTGGACGTGGCGCAGAACCGGTATCAAAAGGTGCGTCGCGAGAACAGCATTCGCACGGAGGCGCGTGAAAAAACAAACGCGTCTGCCCCCCAGTCGATGCGCACGCAGCAGGTGTCTTCGGTGGTGGGGTCCCCGACCTTTGGCCCCATGGGCATGAGTCCTGCCGGAGTTTTGAGCGTGGGCACCCAGATTCCCAATGACAGTGACGTGCTCAGTGAGGTGGGGGAGGGGTTGACCGTGACGTTTTCGGACGGTGGCGTGATGATGGTGGGGTCGGATGTGCGGGTGCGCATTCAGGACACACGGGTCACTTACCTTGCCGGAACAGGATCCCTTCAATACGTTTCAGGCACAGGCACACCCCATATCCTGAGTGTGCCAGGGGGCGAGGTTCAGCTGCTGGGCACGGACATATCTGTGGTGCCGCAGAGTGCCTTGGCATCGAGCGTTATGGTGTATGATGGGCGGATTGTGGCGACGGCGCGGGATGGGTCCAATGCGTTGGTGCCCAGCGAGACGGAGGCGGGAAATTCCGGTGATGTTGTGCTTTTGTCAACGCTTTCGGCCACCACGGGGGAGGCCAGCAAGCTGTCCCCCACTGACCCCATCATCACGCAGCATCAGGGGCATGTGTTTGAGGACCGCACGCGGGATCCGCAGCAGATGGAGGTCATCACGCAGAATCCCAAGGCGGTGCCGTTTGTCACGCAGATGCCGGTTTACACGGGCACGTCTGTTCCTGCGGTGGGGCAGTCTTTTGAGATGACGGTGACGTTTAGCAAGCCTGTGGTGGTGACGGGATTGCCGTCGTTGCGTTTGGTCCTTACGGCCAGTCCATCGGGGGAAACGCGGTATGCGACCTATGTTGGGGGCAGCGGCACCAACACGTTGACGTTTCGGTGGGATCCTGTGGATGTGGGTGGGATTACGGGGTTTGAGGTGACCCAGATTGATCAAAGCAGCGGCAGCATCACCAGCGCGGACGGCAGTGAGCGGGCTGAAAGTTTTGTGCCCAGCACCACCTTTGCCATGCCCAGTTACAGCATTGCTGTTTCGCCCAGTGTTATTGATTATACCAATCAAAACAGCGTCGTTTTGAATGTGGCCAATTACGGTTCGGGCAACATGGCGGTGGTGTCGCTGAATGGGAATGCTTTGCCTGCGGTTTCTGCGGCGGCGAGTCTTCCGCTGGATGTGACGGGCCTTCCTGATGGCCCCATTACGATAGAATATTATGAAATCGCGGGCACCCAAACGTTGTTGTCTGTGTCTGCTGCCGCCACCAAGGATATCTCGGACACCATCCCCCCCACCGTGACGATGGATGCCATCACCAGTCCCAGTGCCAACACAACCCAAACGTTGACGGGGACGGTATCGGACAATTTGGGCACGCCCAGCGTTGTTGTGGGTCTTTCGCCTAGGGGCATCACCCAAGGGGCCACGGTTACGGGCACCGCCCCCAATTATACGTGGACGGCCACGGTTTCCGGCCTCAGCGATGACACCTATACTGTTACGGCGCGGGCCACGGATGGGATGGGCAACATCACGGACACCGCCCCCCAAACCCTGAGCATCAACACCGCGGCCCCCAGTGCGACCCTATCCACCATTGCTGGATCTGCTTACACAGGAACGCAAATTTTAACCAACGATGCCACGCCGACCCTTGCCGGAACGGCCACCGGCGGGGGCAGTGCCAGTGTCAGTCAGGTTGAGATCAGCCTTGACGGCGGAAGCACGTGGAGCCCCGCCACCGCCACCGCCAACTGGAGTTACACCCCCAGCGCCAATCTGGCAGACACCATATATAATGTGCAGGTGCGTGTGACCAACAGCGTGGGCACCCAGAGCGTCACACCCTTTGACAGCGCCATGCGTGTGGATGCTACGGCGCCCAGCATCACCGACGTGACATCCCCCGCCGACGCGACCTATGGCAGCGGCCAAAATCTGGACTTCGTGGCCACCATGAGTGAGGCCACCACCGTCGACATCACCAGCGGCACCCCCCGCATCCCGCTCACCATCGGATCCACAACGCAGTATGCGACCTATCTTTCCGGCAGCGGCACCACCAGCTTGACCTTCCGCTATATCACCCAAAGCGGCGATAACGACACCGACGGCATTGCCGTGACCTCACCTGTGCAATTAAACGGGGGCACCCTGCGGGATAGCGCCGGCAACGATGCCACCCTCACCTTCACCCCGCCCACCACCACGGGGGTTTTGGTGGATACCACGGCCCCCACCATCACCGGCATCGCCCTGGACAGCCCCAATTCCTGCGGAAGCGATGGGATTTGTGTGACCGGCGATACGCTGCGCTATATCGTCACGTTCAGCGAGCCCGTGACCCTGACTGGGGCCGGCACTTTGACGTTGCCCCTGACCTTGACCAGTGGCGTCGCCAGCGCCGTTTACACCAACAGCGCGCCCACCACAACGTCCACCGTCACCGTGTCCCGCACCATCCTGGCGGGGGATACCCATACGACGGGCAACATCACCCTGGCCACCCCCCTGACCCTGGCCACAACCACCATCACCGATACCGCCGGCAACCCCGCCACCCTAACCCACAGCAGCACCAGCTTGGGCGGCATTTTGATTAACAATGCGCCTCTTCCTGTCAATACAGTGGCCCCCACCGTTTCCGGGGTGGGGTATAACGGCCAAACCATGACCTGTAACGCAGGAACCTGGACGGGCAGCCCCACCGGCTATGCCTATAAATGGTACAGCAGCGCCGCAGAAATCAGCGGCCAAACCGCCAGCACCTACACCGTGACCGCCACCACCGAGGGCACCCCGCTGACCTGCGCCGTCGCCGCCACCAACGCCGCCGGCACCTCCGCCTATACCAACGCCAGCAATACGATCCATAATTGGGTGCCGACACAGACCGACATGCAGTCGACCGGACTTCTCTTGCACGCCACCAATGGCGTACAAACAGCTGCAAGCAAAGTTACACGATGGGACAGCCAGTTCAATGGATGGAGCTTTCAACAAGGAAGCGATACGATCCGGCCTGTCCTAAGTACATGGTCTAGTAGCGAACCTGCGTTGCTCAACAGCGGGTTAGGTAGTCAGTCAACCCGTTTAACTGGCACGACGCTGTTTACACCCTTTGAAAACGCAACCGCATTTACTGTATTGGTCACCTTTAAGTCCACTGGGACTGGCTGGATTTTTGAGAAGGGGAGCAGCACAAGCACACCGTCAGAGCGTGTTGGATTGGTGGTAATTTCGGATTCGTTATTTATCGTTGTCAACGATAGCGCCGTTACAACGACAGTGAACAATAGCACAAACTACATCGCATCCATTACTTACAACGGGGGTGCGGTGACGATGCGTTTGAACGGCCAACAGGTGCAAACTGGAACACTAGCAAACCAAACAGGCGGCAACGGCACCAATCGGTTAGTGATCGGCCCTGGGGTGGATCCTCACGTAATGCCTGGCTTGGTTCGAGATATAGTAATTTTGCCGTATTCCGCCAATACTCAGACGGTCGAAAAATGGGAAGGCTATTTGCATTGGCGCGCTGGAGCTACCTCAACCACATTAAGCAACACTTTACACCCCTTCTATAGCCGACCCCCGATGATCAGTGACTAGCCCAAACCAGTACGGACAATAGCTTTAACACACTGCTCTTTAGAACGCATGCTTCCTCCCCAACAAATTGCTGGTTGAATAATGATATTGCTGAAATGCTCCTTTTATCCAAAGCAGCAACTTTATCGGAGCAGCAGAGGGTGGAAGGCTACCTCGCCCACAAATGGGGCCTGACGGCGAATTTACCCGCGGGACATTCGTATAAAACCACCCCGCCCACGGTGCCGTAGGGGGGGTGGTCGCCTGATCCCCATCACTCCAGTATATCCTGTTGGATGTGATGGGCGCGTTGGTGGATGAGGGCGGTGATTTTGTCCAAAATGGGGTGATCGTGTCCCTGTGCCCCCATGGTTTGACGCAGGTTCATGGCGTGTTTTGGGGCGATTGTGGCCAACAGGCGCATGTCTTTTTCCAGGGCTTTGCGGGCAAGGATCGTGTCTGGCACCAGGTGATGCCAATGGCGCAGACACAGCGTGTCTGCCCGATAGTGTCCGCCGATTTTCATCGCCATGTTTTGGGAAACGGTGGGATAAACGGCGGTGCACAGCAAATCATAGGCGGGCGCCAGGCGTGCTTGGCCCTGTTCATACAGCAGGGCTGCATTTTTGCCATGGGCATCGGCGTTGCCTATCAAAACATTCACAATAACACGGCGTAAAAAAGCCAACCGATCCGCAGCAGGACGACAGGACGTTTTGGCGATCAAACCCAGGCTATCTGCCACCGAGGGGCCCCCTTCGCGTTGATATTTTTTTTCGGGGACAATGCTGAGCGCTTGGCAAAAGTCTTCTTGGTGCAGGCGGATGCCTTCGGCGGTGCGGTCATAGCGTTTGATCAGTAAAAAAGGTTGATCCCCCGCATGGTGCAGGCTGGCTTCTGCGGTTTCCAGCCCCATCATGGCCGCCAGGCGCAGGCAGAACCATTCGTTGTGCACACTGCCTTCGATATCCTCCAGCGCGGGTTTTAAAATATGGGTGGTGGGGGTGGTGCCCCGCACAAGGGCAATGGCGCCGTCCTTTAACCCCACTGCCAGTTTATCTTGGGCCCCAGCTAGGGACAAACGTAGAGTGTCTGTGCCTGCCAACAACGGGCGGCGGCGCAGCAATGCCAGAATGGTGATCAGGCGTTCTTCGTTTAAAACCTCTACATCATGGATGTGCATAGAGGGTGGTTTTTGTCCAGCGGGATACAACGCCAACGCACCGGCACATTCTCCGCCAACGCTTTCGAGCAGAGAAAAGGAATTTTTTGCAGAAACCCCCAGAACCCGTGCCAAACGATGGCGAACACGATCATCCGGCAGCAGACCAGAAAAAAAGGCCTTCACCGCTTGCCCTATATGGGGTTTATCCTGCAAAGGCAGCGAATACGATACTGCGATTTTGGCATGGGGATTGTAGAGAAAGGATAAATCCCCATGCTCCTCTGTCAGGGTACCCGTTAACTGTTCATGCAGATACACATCCAGAATGCGGGTCATCTGGGGGTTCCCCGCTCGGTAACGTGCACATCCAGCCCCAGCGCCTGCATCACCCACAGGGCTTTGCCGATTTGGCAGGTTTCTTTTCCATGTTCCAATTCCCGCAAAAAACGGGTGCCAACGCCGCATAGGGCGGCCAGTTGCTCTTGCGTTAATCCCTGTTTTTTGCGGGCATCCCGAACCCAATGACCTATATGTGCTGCATTCATAGACAATCCCCTTCGGGATGATTTTACCATGGATTCCCAAAAAATCAACACAATGATCCCGTTGGGGACTCCCCTCCTTGATTAACGTTGGTTTAAGTGTGAATTTGTTAGGATTGTGTGTGGTGTTTTGTTTTGGGATTCTGTGGCTTAGGGTTTTTGTGTGGGTTTTGTTGTTCATGCGTTTGTATGGTGATTTTGGGGGTTTTGTTGGTGTTTATGGTTTGGGGTAGGGTTTTTGGTGTGGTGTTGCGGCTTTGCGTGCTGGTGGTGTGCGTGGGTTTGGTGGGGTGTCGTTTGTCGGATCCTGGGTCTGTGGATGAGCTTCGGTTGTTGGAGGTCAGTCAGGGGGCAGGTGACAGGGGGCAGGGGGCAGGTGACGGGGATTCGGTGACGGGGCCTTTGGAGGCGCGTCAGGCCCTGTTGGCGCGGGAGGTTTTGGCGGATTTTCCTTTGGAATCTGTGCTTTATGTTGACGTGTCGGGGGACAGGGGACAGGTGACAGGGGACAGGAGACAGGAGGCAGGGGTTCGGGGGCAGGAGACGGAGCGCTTGCAGGGGTATTTGAATCAGGCGTTTGCTGGTTTTCAGGGGATGGCGGAGGGGAAGGAGGGCTCGGGGTCAGGTTCGGGTTCAGGGTCTGGGTTTTCGTCGTCGTCGGTTTTGAGTCCTGTGTCATCGGAGGTGTCATCGCATTTGGATCAGGCGTGGGGCCAAGCGGCGGGTCTCTTGCCAGACGGGATGGCGGGGGATTTGCCGTATCAGGACCAGCGGTTTGTGTCTGCGTTTTACGGGGCGATGCAGGGTTTGGCGGGTCAGAAGGTCGGTCAGGCCAAGGGTGCGGTGCAGCAGGCTGTGCTGAGAAACACGGGATTGTCTGAGGATACTGGGTCAGGCGGTGTGGACCCTGAGATGTTTGCGCATCTGAGCGAAGAGGGCAAGCTGGCCCTGACGCAGGCCATGGTGAACGCTGCCCTGGATGCGGGGTCTGAGGAGGTTTCATCGTTTATGGCGCAGTTGGAGACCAGCTTTTCGGCGTCACAAGAGGGGGATCCCACCTATAGCTTACTCGGGGTTGTGCCGGTTTGGGAGAGTTCCGATCTGGCCCACACGACCTTTGTGCAGGGGACGATTTTGAGCGAGGATCAGCGCACCACCATGAACTTGGGGGGCGCATACCGGTATTTGTCTGCGGATCATCAGCATCTTTACGGCGTGAATGCCTTTTACGATCAAGAGTTTCGGTATGATCACCGCCGCATGAGCTTTGGGGCGGATTATCAGAACAGCCTGCTGGGGCTTCAGGCGAATCGGTACGTGGCGTTGTCGGATTGGCGCAGCGGGTCCAAAACGGGATTTGAAGAGCGGGCTTTGTCCGGCTATGACGCGCAGATTTCTGGGAAGTTGCCGTGGGTTGCGGGTTTAGAAGCCTTTTACAAGCGTTTGATTTGGCAGCGTAAAACGGACAAGGACATTCAGGGCGAGCAGGTGGGTTTGGAATACACCCCCGTGCCGGCCATCACGCTGCGGGCGGGGCATGAGAAGGACGATGAGCGCGGTTCTGGCTTTATGGCGGGTGTTCAGCTGAACACGACCTTGGGCGGGCAAGAGGGCGTGGATCCGTTGGCATGGACGGAAAGCGAGGATTTTTTGGACGTGGCGCAGAACCGGTATCAAAAGGTGCGTCGCGAGAACAGCATTCGCACGGAGGCGCGTGAAAAAACAAACGCGTCTGCCCCCCAGTCGATGCGCACGCAGCAGGTGTCTTCGGTGGTGGGGTCCCCGACCTTTGGCCCCATGGGCATGAGTCCTGCCGGAGTTTTGAGCGTGGGCACCCAGATTCCCAATGACAGTGACGTGCTCAGTGAGGTGGGGGAGGGGTTGACCGTGACGTTTTCGGACGGTGGCGTGATGATGGTGGGGTCGGATGTGCGGGTGCGCATTCAGGACACACGGGTCACTTACCTTGCCGGAACAGGATCCCTTCAATACGTTTCAGGCACAGGCACACCCCATATCCTGAGTGTGCCAGGGGGCGAGGTTCAGCTGCTGGGCACGGACATATCTGTGGTGCCGCAGAGTGCCTTGGCATCGAGCGTTATGGTGTATGATGGGCGGATTGTGGCGACGGCGCGGGATGGGTCCAATGCGTTGGTGCCCAGCGAGACGGAGGCGGGAAATTCCGGTGATGTTGTGCTTTTGTCAACGCTTTCGGCCACCACGGGGGAGGCCAGCAAGCTGTCCCCCACTGACCCCATCATCACGCAGCATCAGGGGCATGTGTTTGAGGACCGCACGCGGGATCCGCAGCAGATGGAGGTCATCACGCAGAATCCCAAGGCGGTGCCGTTTGTCACGCAGATGCCGGTTTACACGGGCACGTCTGTTCCTGCGGTGGGGCAGTCTTTTGAGATGACGGTGACGTTTAGCAAGCCTGTGGTGGTGACGGGATTGCCGTCGTTGCGTTTGGTCCTTACGGCCAGTCCGTCTGGGGCGACGCGGTATGCGACCTATGTTGGGGGCAGTGGCACCAACACGTTGACGTTTCGGTGGGATCCTGTGGATGTGGGGGGGATTACGGGGTTTGAGGTGACCCAGATTGATCAAAGCAGCGGCAGCATTGCCAGCGCGGACGGCAGTGAGCGGGCTGAAAGTTTTGTGCCCAGCACCACCTTTGCCATGCCCAGTTACAGCATTGCTGTTTCGCCCAGTGTTATTGATTATACCAATCAAAACAGTGTCATTTTGAATGTTGCCAATTACGGTTCGGGCAACATGGCGGTGGTGTCGCTGAATGGGAATGCTTTGCCGGCTGTGCCTGCGGCGGCCAGCATACCGCTGGATGTGACGGGCCTGCCTGATGGCCCCATTACGATAGAATATTATGAAATCGCGGGCACGCAGACGTTGCTGTCTGTGTCTGCTACCGCCACCAAGGATATCTCGGACACCATCCCGCCCACGGTGAGTTTGGACCCCATCACCAGTCCCAGCGCCAGTTCATCCCAGACGTTGACGGGGACGGTATCGGACAATTTGGGCACGCCCAGCGTGCAGGTGCGTCTTTCGCCTTCGGGCATCACCCAAGGGGCCACGGTTACGGGCACCGCCCCCAATTATACGTGGACGGCCACGGTTTCCGGCCTCAGCGATGACACCTACACCGTTACGGCGCGGGCCACGGATGGGATGGGCAATATCACGGACACCGCCCCCCAAACCCTGAGCATCAACACCGCGGCCCCCAGTGCGACCCTATCCACCATTGCTGGATCTGCTTACACAGGAACGCAAATTTTAACCAACGATGCCACGCCGACCCTCGAGGTAACGGCCACCGGCGGGGGCAGTGCCACTGTCAGTCAGGTTGACATCAGTTTGGATAACGGCACAACATGGAGCCCCGCCACCGGCACCCCCAACTGGACCTACACCCCCAGCGCCAATCTGGCAGACACTATATATAATGTGCAGGTGCGTGTGACCAACAGCGTGGGCACCCAGAGCGTCACACCCTTTGACAGCGCCATGCGTGTGGATAGCGCGGCGCCCAGTGAATACAGCGTGTCCATCGCGCCGGCTCAGGTGAACATCAGCAATCAGACCGCCTTTGGCTTTACTCTGTTGGGGGCGGAGGTGGAGGCCAGTTACAGCTATACAATCAGCAGCAGTGGGGGCGGCAGTCCTCTTACGGGCACTGGCACCGTTACCAGCGCCATCCAGAGTTTTAGCGGCATCAACGTATCGTCGCTGCCCGATGGCACCCTGACCCTCAGCCTGACGCTGACCGATGCGGCCACCAACACCGGAACCCCCGCCACCGCCACCGTGAATAAGGACACCGCCGGCTTAACGCTCAGCAGTCTAACCGCCACCCCCAGCACTCTGACCAACACGGGACCCCTCACGTTTACCGCCACCTTCAGCGGGGCCATTGATCCGGACAGCTTTACCAACAGCGATGTGACTGTTACGAACGGCACGTTGGCCAGCCGCACCAGCAGCGATAACATCACTTGGACCCTGAGCGTCACCCCCAGCGCCGGAATCACCGGCACCGTGGGCGTTGCCATCAATAATGACGCTGTGTCCACCCCCACCGGCAACCCTTTATCCGGCGGCCCCTACAGCGCCACCCGTCCCTTTGATAATGTGGCGCCCAGCGGTACCGTGACCCCCATCACCACCAATGACACGACGCCCACCATCACCGGCACCATCACCGAGGCCGGCGCCGCCCCCACTGCCACCATCACCGTAAACGGGCAAACCTACACCGCCACCATCACCGGCAGCGCCCCCAATTATGCGTGGAGCGCCGATGTCACCACCGCCATCACCCCCGATGGATCCTATAACGTGGCCCTGAATATCACGGACGCTGCTGGCAACACGGGCAGCGACAGCACCACAGGCGATCTGACCATTGTCACCACCGTCCCCGCCGTGACCCTCAGCACCCCCAGCTTGCCCAGCAGCACAAACACCGCAACCCCCACCTTCGAGGGAGAGGTCACCACGGCGAGTGGGGCCAGCCTCAGCCAGCTGCAAATCAGCTTTAACGGCGGCGCTTGGCAAACGATTACCAATATCAACGGCATAGACTGGAGCTACACCCCCGCGGCCCTCGTCGAGGGCCCGTACACCATCGCCCTGCTCGCCACCGATTCCTTGGGCAACACCACAGGAACCGTGACCCAAACCGGAACCCTCACCATCGACACCACCGCCCCTGCCGCGCCCACGGCACCTGATTTGGCCGACGCCAGTGATTCAGGGGTCGTCAACACCGATAATACCACCAACATAACCCCCGTGACCTTCACGGGAACCGCCGAGGCCGGCAGCACCGTCAGCCTATACGCCCAAACTGCCTGCGGCGGCAGTGTCGTCGCCACCACAACGGGCGGAAGTTATACATTCACCGGCGTCGCCTTAACGGCCAACGCCACCACCACCTTTTCCGCCAAGGCCACCGACGCCGCCGGCAATGCCTCCCCCTGCAGCAGCAATCTGGCTGTGACCCATGATACCACGGCCCCCACCATCACCGGCATCGCCTTCAGCAACACCGGCTGCGCCAGTAATCTTTGCGGGCCCACGGATGTGGTGCATGTGGATGTGACGTTCAGCGAAAATGTCACCCCGTCCAGTTTGGAGGCCACCATCCCCGTCACCATCGGGGGAACCACCACCTATACGGCGGCCTATGCCAGCCAGCCCAGTGCCAACACCCTGCGGTTCACCAAAACCATCGCCGCCACCGGCAGCGGAGAAACCGGCGCCCTCAGCACCCCCCTCAACCCCACCATCACCCTCACCGGCGGTACCCTCACCGACACCAGCGGGAACACCGCAACCCTCACCTCCACCCTCGCCGTTGGCAGCAGTGGGTATACGGCGGATACAACGGCCCCCACAGTGGCCTTTACCGCAACCGCTGGGAACTATGCCAGCGGCCAGACTCTGGGCTTAACCGCCACCTATAGCGAGCCCGTTAGCATCAGTGCAGGGGGGAATCCTTCGGTGCCCTTAACCCTGACCACGGGCACTCTGACTGCCAGATATACGGGCGGGGAAGCCACCAATGTCACCACCCGAACCTTCACCACGGACCCCATCGGTGCCAGCGGCACCCACCGAGACACCGACAGCACCCTGAACGTCGGCACCGTTGCCTTGGGCAGCGCCACCATCACCGATGCAGCGGGCAATGCCCTAACCCTGACCCCAACCCCCGCCACAGTCACGGGCGTGACCATCAATG
>JBILMD010000032.1:0-8554 GCA_044375675.1 Alphaproteobacteria bacterium | reverse complement strand
CGCCCAACGATCCATCTCCCGAACCCCAAAATTTACCATCTCCAAGCTCCTGTTTCATGACAAAACAAAAACCTAAAGCGGACATTCCTAATTTGCTAAGGAGGACATTATCAAGTTGCTCCTACACTAATGCTTTTTTTCCTTGGCATTTTGCATAAAATGGGTTATATCCTGTCACATTGTTGTTTATTATGATTTGAAGGGGATTTTTTATGGTGGATAAAGAACAAGCGACTGAAACTAAACCATCTTTTGTGGAGGCATTAAATACTGCTCTCTCCCTTGCTGCGGTACCAGGAAAAGAAAAACCAATTGTTGACCAGAAGGAACCCTTTATTGATTTTAGAAATCCAATCAAAGCTTTTTTTCGTTTTATTGCCAACGCTGCTGTTGCTGCTGAAAGTGCCTCTGAGCGGCAATTCTCTGATACGCCAAAAAATGCCATGGATACACTGCCCGATATTCCACAATCGAATACAATTTTTTGGTCTGCAGAAGGGAAAAAAGCTTCAGTAGCGTATAATGCGTTACATCCAAATGACACAATCAAATTTATTGATTGTTCTCTAGGACAGCCTGATGTTAAGCCTTTTGATGGCCTTGCTAGAAATGCAATTAGATATTTTAGAAGAAAAATTCCAAATTTTAATTATACGCCCACTCAAGGTATTCCTGAGGTTGTTGACGTTGTGCAAAAATTTATTCAAGACGAACATTTCCATAACGATAAAAATTGTATGGACGGACAAGGCGTCTGTATTACCAATGGCGCCAAAGAAGCTCTGACTTTTTTGTTCAAAGCGGCAGGAAAAAGATCGTTTATTGTTACAAATCCTGGGTGGGTGTCTTATAAGGAAGAAATTGAAAATGCCCAAGGGAAAATGGTGACGGTTAACTGTCCAGAATCAAAAGGTTTTAAGATCACGTCAGATCAGTTGCGAGCCGCTTTAAGGAAAGATCCCCGTTCTGTTTTTGTGCTGAATAACCCCAGCAATCCCACGGGCGCTGTTTATAGTGAAGGAGAATTAAAGGCTATTGCGGATGTTTTGCGTGAATTCCCCCTCGCCCTTGTGGTGGAAGATTCCATTTATAACAGAGTAACGAAAGAGGGGGCACGCCCCCCACAGCTGGCTGATATTGCCCCCGACTTGAAGGATCGTATTGCCCAGATTTTTGGTGCGGCAAAAGATGGCAGTCTTGCCGCGGAGCGTGTGGCTTTCTGTAAAGCCCCCTTAAAATGGATAAAAAATGTTATCAATCTGAAATCAAATCTCAGTGGAAATACACCTGTGACGACGCAGGCTATGGTATATGCTTATGTCACGGCTGATAACAATGACTATATCAAGAAATGCAATGAAGAATACCGGAACCGTTTTGATAAGGTTCAAACGTGTTGTCGGTCTTTGGGACTTACTTTAGAGGATGCCGAGGGTGCATTTTATGCATTCCCATCGCTGAAAGGAAGCCCGTTGAAAGGGGCCACCGTTGAGCTCAGTGATGGAGAAAAAATGCAAATCAATAATGGTGAAGATTTTGTTAGATGGGCTTTTGATTTGGGCGTTGGTTTAACCCCCGGTGGGGTTTTTGGGGATATTGCAAATGATAACGTCCGTATATCCTGCGCCACCAGCACACGCGAGATCGAGGAAATGTGTAGAAGAATAACAGAAGCCGGACGCGAAGCTGTCATGGAGGATGGAAAAACTGTGGGCCGTTATCTTGATGAGAAAAAGCTTGAAGCTGCTTTAAAAAGCACAAACGCTCTAGAAGAAGCAATGGCTCGATGACACCCACCAGATGGTGTGGCGACTCCGGGAGGATTCGAACCCCCGACCCACTGCTTAGAAGGCAGTTGCTCTATCCAGCTGAGCTACGGAGTCAAACAAAGGACAAATCAGACCATGGTGCCGATGAAGGGATTCGAACCCCCGACCTACGCATTACGAATGCGTTGCTCTACCGGCTGAGCTACATCGGCACCGCTCATGAAAGCTGTTCATACACCAAAATGCTTTGCGGGTAAACCCTTTGCTTTTTTAAAAGTCCCCCTCTCCCCAACCCTCTCCCCGTGGGGGAGAGGGAGGAGGTTCTGTTCCCTCTCCCGCGTGCGGGGGAGGGTTAGGGAGGGGGATTCGCCGCAAAGTCTTTGTTTAATAACAAACAAATAGAGGTTTCAGCCCCTCTCCCCAGCCCTCTCCCCAATGGGGAGAGGGGGGAGAAGTTTGGAGGGGGGATAAATTTTTCTGGTGGGCGGTGAGGGGATCGAACCCCCGGCCCTCTCGGTGTAAACGAGACGCTCTACCGCTGAGCTAACCACCCACGAAACGAAAATGGTTATACGGGAGATGGTTGCGGTTGTCTAGTCCCTTTTCAAACATCCGCGAATGGGGTTTACTGGGGACATGCGCCTGCCCCTCAGCCTGCCTTTGCAAATGATGTTCACCGCCCCCCTTTGGCAAGAGGGGCAGCATGACGCCCTGAAACGCTATATGGCCAACATGCGGGCGGTCTGCAACACGCCAGAGACATCGCCCCCCCCGCGCCCCAGCCTGTTTTATCACGGGGCCACCCGTTTGTGGGATTATCGGCCGCCGCAGGATGGGCTGGACGGGCGGGGGGTGGTGTTTGTGCCCTCGCTGGTCAATCGCACGCATATTTTGGACCTGCTGCCCCGCTGCAGCATGGTGGGGGCCTTTGCGGCGCACCGGCCCACCTTCCTTTTGGATTGGGGCAGCCCAGAGCATGCCCATCAGGACCTTTCCACCTATATCAACGAAAAAATGATTCCCGCGCTGCAGATTGCCGCCCTGCAAACAGGGGGGCCGGTGCATCTGGTGGGGTATTGTATGGGGGGGCTGCTGGCCATCATCGCGGCCTTGCTGGTACCCCATTTGGTGCACAGCCTGACGTTTCTGGCGACGCCGTGGGATTTTTCCCCCATGGCATCCCCCGAAGAGCGGGCCATGATCCCCGCCCTCAGGGCTGGATGTTTGGCCCTGAAACACCAAAAACGCTGTTTGCCCTCGGGGCTGTTGCAGGGATTGTTTTTGCTCAAAGACCCCTTTTCCCACATCCCCCGCTATACCAAAGCCACCGAAGATACGGAAAAATTTTTGGCACTGGAAGATTGGATTCAACATGGCCAACCCTTAACACCGGATGTGGCATTGTGGGCGTTTTCAGAATGCTATGAACACAATGTGTTTCACCGCAATTCCTTGGTTTGGGCGGGGCAGAGCCTTTGTTTTTCCCGCGTGCGTCAGCGTGCCTTGATTGTTTCGCCGTTGCGGGATACGGTGGTGCCGCCGGCATCGGCGCGCGCGGTGAAAACAGCGTTACCCCATGCCGATGTTTTGCAACCGGATACCGGCCACATTGGCATGATTATCGGGAAACACGCCCCGCAGGACGTCTGGCAGCCCATCCTTCAGTGGATGCAGCAGGGGTCCTAAAGCCAAAGAAAGGCAGGCAAGCTTCATGATTCCATCGACATCCTCCCCCGTGCCCCCAGAACACGAGGTTTTCACCGTTTCCCAGCTGTCCACCGCCATTCAGGACGTGCTAGAGGGCAGCTTTCCCTTCATCCACGTGCGCGGGGAAATCAGTGGATTCCTGCGGGCCCGTTCGGGGCATGTGTATTTTTCCCTAAAAGACAGCCAAAGCGTGCTGGAGGTTGTTTGCTGGAAAAACACCGCCGATAAATTAACCTTTACCGAAGGGGCCGAGATCATCGCCAGCGGCCGCCTGACCAGTTACGGGGCGCGTTCGCGTTATCAGTTGGTTCTGATGCGTTTAACGTTGGCAGGGCAGGGGGATCTGATGGCCATGCTGGAGGCCCGCCGGCAAAACCTGCTGGCCGAGGGCCTGTTTGACGCCGCCCGAAAACGGCCTTTACCGGCGTTTCCCAGACGTGTGGGGATTGTGACCTCCCCCGATGGGGCCGTGTTTCATGATATTGTGCATCGCTTGACCGAGCGGTTTCCCCTGCATGTTCTGTTATGTCCCACACTGGTGCAGGGGGAAGACGCCCCCCGCCAAATCGTATCCGCTCTGCAAACCTTGGCCCATCTGGGTCCAGACAAACGCCCCGATGTGGTGATTCTGGCCAGAGGGGGGGGCAGTTTCGAGGATTTGCTCGCCTTTTCCGATGAAGCCGTGGTCCGCGCCGTGGCCGCCATGCCCATGCCCATTGTCTCCGCCGTGGGGCATGAAACGGACACCACCCTGTGTGATTTTGCCGCCGATGTGCGGGCCCCCACCCCCACGGCAGCAGCGGAGATCATCACCCCCGTGCGGGATGACCTGTTGTGGGGGCTGGAGCACACGCAAAAGCATCTGCTTTTGATCCTGCGCCGTTTTTTGGATGCCGCCACCCAAAGGGTGGACCGCTTGGGCTTTGTCCTGATGGCCCAGCAGGGGCGTTTGGCCCTGATCCGTCAAAATCTGGAGCATCGCGAAGTCCACTTGCACCGCATCATGGAAACGTTTTTCAAACGCCAAACCCAGCGTCTTTCGGACCTGACCCACCTGCTGGAGGCCTGCAGCCATCAAAGCATTTTACGTCGGGGCTACGCTGCGGTAGAGTCCCCCCAACTCCAATGGATTCACTCCTCACATGATGCCAAATCGCTTGATTCTGCCACGATTCATTTTGCCGATGGTGTGTGGCGTGTTCGCGCTGCTGATGATGATCAGCGGGGCGGCCCACGCCCTGTCCCTTGACATCCCCCAAACGGTGACGCAGGGCGATATGATCACGGGCTTTGTGACACCGCCCACGGCCAAAGTGACCCTGAAAGACACCCCCCTGCACGTGGGGCAGGATGGTCGCATCCTGTTTGGTGTGGCGCGGGATGAACAGGGCCCTTTGCGGCTAACCGTTACTCTCAACACCAAAACCATCACCCAAACGCTGCGCGTCACCCCGCGATCTTGGTCCATTCAGACCATTGCGGGCCTGCCCAAAAAATTTGTCACCCCCAACCCCCAGCAACAGGCCCGTATCAAGGCCGATCAGGCCAAAATCAAAGCCACCCGCACCGCCCCCATCACGGAGGATTTTCTGGCCGCGGCGGGCTTTACCAAGCCCGCCGTAGGTCCCATCAGCGGCATTTTTGGCAGCCAGCGTATCCTCAACGGCATCCCCAAAGCCCCCCATTATGGTTTGGACATCGCCGGTCCCGTGGGCACCCCTGTGGTGGCCCCTGCTGCGGGCGTGGTGGCCCTCGTGGATCCCGATATGTTTTTAACGGGCAAAACCGTCATGATGGATCACGGCGCGGGGGTGTATTCGGTGTTTATCCATCTGAATGACATTCATGTCAAAGAAGGCGATACCCTGCAGGCCGGCAGTCCGCTGGGCACCATCGGCGCCACAGGCCGCGTCAGCGGCCCCCACCTGCACTGGGGCATGACCGTCGCCGGCACCCCCGTGGACCCCGCCAGAGTTTTGGGGGAACGATGACCGCCACCCCCCATCAGGCCACACATCCTCATGCCATACTCTTGAAGCCCCACGCGACAGTGTGATATTCTGGGGGGATTCCTGACGGTGTTTTGCAAAGTTTAAAATCTCTCGTGTATGTCCAGCCTCATCAAATCCATCCAACAACGTGACCCCGTCGCCCCGGGATTTTGGGAGGTCTTGCTGGCCTATAACGGCTTTCATGCCGTCATGTTTCACCGCGTGAATCACTGGCTGTGGCGCCGGAAATGTCGCCTGCTGGCCCGCATTTTTTCCAACATCGCCCGTATGGTAACGGGTATCGAGATTCACCCGGGGGCCAAAATCGGGAACAATTTGTTTATTGATCACGGCACGGGGGTGGTGATTGGGGAAACCTCGGTCATTGGGGATGATGTGACGATTTATCATGGGGTGACGCTCGGGGGGAATAAACAAGGGGGCAAGGGGCAAAAACGCCACCCGACCCTGCAAAACGGCGTCATGATCGGGGCGGGGGCGCAGGTTTTGGGGAACATCACCATGGGGGCCTTTGCGCGGGTGGGGTCCAATTCGGTGGTGACGTCCGATGTGCCGGATCATGCCACAGTAACGGGTATTCCCGCGCGGATTATCAAAACGCGGGGTGATGGGGATCAGGGTTTTTCTTACGGCCTGCCCGGGTCCGATTTCAACAACCCGATGGAGGACATGATGATCAAACTGATGAAAGACATGGAACGCCTGAAACACGCCATGCCATCCAAAGCCCCCCCTGTGGATTCATATGAGATTTAATCGGTACGATCATTTGAATTGTTTTTGATATAAAGCTTGACATTCTTGGGGATTTGATTATTCTTTTTGAAATCAAGGGTTTTTTAAAGGATTTGAATATGGTGGAACAAGTTTATCCGAGTTATAAGACTAAGGATTTTTTACGAGAGGAAATAAATTCCCTTAAGTGGCACCTTAGGGATTATCTTAAAACAGGAAATCCATCAGATATGGATTATTACATATCTGAGTTGATTAAAAAATCCGATTATACTTTGGCAAGAGACTCTCTTAGTAAAGTTGGTTCTAAGATTGATGAGATTATTACAAAATATGATATTCCGCTTGAGGAATTGGTAAAGATATATCATCTTCTAGATTCCCCTGATCGTTATAAACTTTCTAAGGAAGATTTAGGGGAACTGGGGCATGTTCAAAGTTTGGCTTTTTTGCGCGAACTGGATCGTTTGGTTATCACCATTCCTAGCATAAAGCAGATGCGGGAGGCACAAAGCCAAGGAACATCTCCGGCTTGGAAAATCCAAGCGTCTAGAGACGTATTGACTACATTAGACCCTGAAACACAGAAAGCTGTTCGTAGTATTTTAAGTGGACCTCGTGATTTTTTGATCGGTGCAGAGTTAAGAGATTTGCCATATAGGTCTCCTCTTTTTAAATCGCTGGACCCACAAACAATGAGCTCTGTGAAGTCTCAAGGAGTTACAGGTCAGGTGTTAGAATTGTTTGGTAACGCTCTTCAAGGGGTTCAGCGTTTCATCTCTGGCGGGGAACGCAGCCAATAACCCCCCAACTCCCCCCTAGCTTTCCCCCCCCAACATCCCTATACTGAATCGTTGTGAATTCCCAGAGCGTCGCGGTTTTTTTCCGTTATGGATCTTTTTTTTCTGTTGCTGGGCAAAATTGTGCCGCTTTATGCCTTGATCGCGTTGGGGTTTGTGGCGGGGCGGGTTTTGCGGGTGGGGCGGCGGAGTTTAAGCAAGATTTTGATTCAAATCATTGTCCCCGCCGTATTTTTCGGGGCGGCGGCCACGATGGAGCTGCGGCCTGCGTATATCCTGCTGCCCTTTGTGTGTTACGGGATGGCGGCCATCACGGGCACAATCATGTATCACCTCAGCGGGTTGGTGTATCAGGACCGGCACCGCAATTTGATTGGTCAGGCGTCCTCAACGGCCAACTCAGGCTATTTGGGGGTGCCGGTGTTTGCCGCGTTGTATCCGGATGACATCAGCATTTACATTTTCGCCGCACTGGGTGTGGCGCTGTGTGAATACACGCTGGGGTTATATTTTTTGGCGCGGGGTCATTTTTCCCCCCGCGAGAGTTTAAAAAAAATCGCCCAAATGCCGGTGTTGTATGCCACGGCGGCGGGGTTGGCGCTGAATGCCTCAGGGATAGGGTTGTCCCAGAATCTGGTGGACCTGTGGGGGTATTTTCGGGGGGCCTATGTGGTTTTGGGGATTATGATTGTGGGGCTGGGCCTCTCGGGGGTGAAGTCCTTAACCCTGGGCGGCGGCCGTTTTGCGGCCCTGCTGTGGGGGCAGAAGTTTCTGTTGTGGCCCGCGCTGGCCTTTGGGATTGTGGCGCTGGATCAGCAGACCATGGGCATGTTGGATGAAACGGCGCGGCGCGTGGTGATGATGATCAGCATCATGCCGCTGGCGGGCAACACGGTGGCCTTTGCCGCCCATTACCGCATTCATCCGGAAAAGGCCGCCACCACAGTGTTTTTCAGTATGTTCATTGGTTTGGTGTATATTCCGGTGTTTGTGGCGTTGTTTATCCATTAAGAGGGGGGAGTATGCGCATTGTCTTGGTCGTCACGGGCAGCATTGCGGCCTATAAATCCTGCGAGATCCTGCGCCTGTGCCAAAAGCAGGGTCACAGCGTGCAGGTGGTGATGACGGCGGGGGCGCAGCAGTTCATCACCCCGTTGACCTTGGCTGCGCTCAGTCAACATCCTGTTTATACGGATTTGTTTTCTTTGCAGGACGAATCCACCATGGGCCATATTCGTCTGGCGCGGGAGGTCGATGCCGTGCTGGTGGCCCCCGCCAGTGCGGATTTTTTGGGCAAAATGGCTTTGGGGCTGGCGGATGATCTGGCGGGGGCGATTTTGCTGGCCACCACGGCCCCCGTGTGGGTGGCGCCGGCCATGAATCCCGCCATGTATGCCCATCCTGCGGTCCAAGGCCACTTGGCCACCCTGACCCAGCGCGGTGTCACCGTCATTCCCCCCGCCGTGGGCGAGGCCGCCTGCGGCGAAGAGGGCCAAGGCCGCATGGCCGATCCCGAAACCATTGTGGGGGC
>JBILMD010000004.1:0-90653 GCA_044375675.1 Alphaproteobacteria bacterium | reverse complement strand
CGATGCTCTCTTTAGATTCTTGTATTTCTTTTCGAACGCGAACCGTCGTCTTGGCGTTAGCATGGTGTACACTGCCCATAAATCAACCTCCTTGATAGATTCATACAGTATACCACAAGATTGTGGGGCTAAACACATAGGCAACTTTACTCTTTGGAAAAAAGTATAACTAAGTTAGGCACAAGCCCACGTCTTCGGTGATATGTTTGAGCCCCGTTACATCTTCGGCCCAGGAATGCTTGATTAGACTAGTGAGCTATTACGCTTTCTTTAAAGGATGGGTGCTTCTAAGCCAACCTCCTAGCTTTCATAGCTTTCCCAAAAACATAGAAATCGTCGGCATAGTAACAGAATCTTAAGGCAAAAAAGAATTTTTGTTAGATAGAAAATGCTTTTAAGGAGGGAAGGGGCCATAAAGACACCGCAAAAATATGATAACTGACCCCTACAGCCCCCGCCAATCCTGGGAAGATAGCCAGATAATAAGTCCTAACAAAATAGCCACACAAAAAGCCAAAACACAAAGCACCTCCACCCACCATGCATGATGGCGTTTTCGCCAAGCCAGATAACACAACCCTAAAAATACCAGGCTAGCAAAAGCAGCAATATTATACAGTGAGACGTTTCTAGAAAGCACAAGCACAATCTGAAAAGCATTCATGAGAGCAAAACGAAATAACTGCTCCAAATACACCAAAACAAGGAGGGCAGCACCTGAAATACCCAGAAGAATACGGTAGCTTGGGTTGTGAAAAATCTGTTTGTGAAAAAATTTCATAAACAATGATTCTCATGAAAAAACAATCCCATGACACCGCAAAAATATGATAACTGACCCCACCGTACAGGATGGGGGTGGAGGGACCCCCAACCTGTACGGTGGTGCATGAGATGCGTCTTTGTTAAAACATAAGACGCGAGAACAATCCAAAAGAGAGATGAGCGATTAGTATGGCTTAGCTTCAGGTGTTACCACCCTTTCACACGCCACCTATCAACGTAGTGGTCTACTACGGCTCTACGATGACTCGTTTTGAGGCCGGTTTCCCGCTTAGATGCTTTCAGCGGTTATCCGTTCCGTACATAGCTACCCGACGATGCGGCTGGCGCCACAATCGGTACACCAGAGGTACGTTCACCCCGGTCCTCTCGTACTAGGGGCAAATCCTCTCAATCATCAAACACCCACGGCAGATAGGGACCGAACTGTCTCACGACGTTCTGAACCCAGCTCACGTACCACTTTAAATGGCGAACAGCCATACCCTTGGGACCTGCTTCAGCCCCAGGATGTGATGAGCCGACATCGAGGTGCCAAACAACGCCGTCGCTGTGGACGCTTGGGCGTTATCAGCCTGTTATCCCCGGCGTACCTTTTATCCGTTGAGCGATGGCCCTTCCACGAAGAACCACCGGATCACTATGACCGACTTTCGTCTCTGCTCGGCTTGTCAGCCTCGCAGTCAGGCAAGCTTATGCCATTGCACTCGACGTACGATTTCCGACCGTACTGAGCTTACCTTCGCGCGCCTCCGTTACCATTTGGGAGGCGACCGCCCCAGTCAAACTACCCACCATACACGGTCCCCGATCCGGATTCACGGACCTGGGTTAGACCCTAAAAACATCAAGGGTGGTATTTCAAGGTTGACTCCACCTTGGCTGGCGCCAAGGCTTCAAAGTCTCCCACCTATCCTACACATGATATTCCTAGAGCCAGTGTAAAGCTGTAGTAAAGGTGCACGGGGTCTTTCCGTCTGACCGCGGGAACCCCGCATCTTCACGGGGAATTCAATTTCGCTGAGTATATCCTGGAGACAGTGGGGATGTCGTTACGCCATTCATGCGGGTCGGAACTTACCCGACAAGGAATTTCGCTACCTTAGGACCGTTATAGTTACGGCCGCCGTTCACCGGGGCTTCAGTCAAATGCTTGCACATCCTTCCTTAACCTTCCGGCACCGGGCAGGCGTCAGACCCTATACTTCGTCTTACGACTTCGCAGAGTCCTGTGTTTTTGTTAAACAGTCGCAACCCCCTCTTTTGTGACCCCGCCAAAAAGTTGCCTTCATGACGGGCTCCCTTCTTCCGAAGTTACGGGAGCAATTTGCCGAGTTCCTTCAGGATACTTCTCTCAAGCGCCTTGGTCTACTCGACCTGCCCACCTGTGTCGGTTTCGGGTACGATCATTATCAGGTTACAGGGGACAGGAAACAGGTGACAGGAAAACAGATAGAAAACTACCTGTAACCTGTAACCTGTAACCTGTCACCTGCTTCCCGATGCCTGTGATTATTCAAAAAGATGATGCCATCTTCTCAAATAATCACAGGCTGGCCAGTTATTTCCTGGAACCGTTAGACTGCACTTATCAATCCGATAAGAAAGTACAATTGTTTCGATCCGTCACTGGCCAAAGGTCACGGAATATTAACCGTGTTCCCATCGACTACGCCTCTCGGCCTCGCCTTAGGAATCGACTAACCCTACCCTGATTAGCATTGGATAGGAACCCTTGGGCTTTCGGCGACAGAGTCTCTCACTCTGTTTGTCGCTACTCATGTCCGCATTCTCACTTCCCATACCTCCACAGGCCCTGACAGGACTGCTTCAACGGCTTAGGGAACGCTCCGCTACCATGATCAGGTGACAGGAAACGGGTGACAGGTGACAGGATTACTTTTTATGGAAAGAATTTTGCGAACGGCGAAGGCCGTTTAGCATTTTGGCAATGTCTTGATACTCACATCGCCAGCTTTGCCATTCTTGGTCGTTAATGTAACCAAGATCAAAAGCATAGCGAATCCAAACACGCATTTCCTCAGCAGATCCAACGCCCATCATCAGGAAACGTTGAAATTCTGGACCTGAGGACGCACGCTTCGCATACCCTTCGGCCAAATTGGCACAAATGGATTTGCTTGCGCGGCGCATTTGATCAGCCAAGCCGTACTGCTCTTCTTTGGGAAACAACAACGTTTTCTTGTGAATTTCCAAAGACACTTTGTACGCTTTTCTGAAAACATCTAAATTTTCAAAAGATTGCATATCCTTCATAAAAGTACTCCTGTTACCTGTTACCTGTTACCAGTCACCTGATCATCCACGTCTTCGGTGCTATGTTTGAGCCCCGTTACATCTTCGGCGCAGGAATGCTTGATTAGACTAGTGAGCTATTACGCTTTCTTTAAAGGATGGCTGCTTCTAAGCCAACCTCCTAGCTGTCATGGCTTTCCCACATCCTTTCCCACTTAACATAGTCTTGGGGACCTTAGACGGTGGTCTGGGCTGTTTCCCTCTCGGCACCGGACCTTAGCACCCGATGCCTGTCTGCCAGATAGTACTCTTCGGTATTCGGAGTTTGATTCGGTTTGGTAAGGCTCGCGCCCCCCTAGCCGATTCAGTGCTCTACCCCCGAAGGTATTCGTCTGACGCTCTACCTAAATAGATTTCGCGGAGAACCAGCTATTTCCAAGTTTGATTGGCCTTTCACCCCTAACCACAGCTCATCCCCGTCTTTTTCAACAGACGTGGGTTCGGCCCTTCAGTTGGTGTTATCCAACCTTCAGCCTGGCCATGGTTAGCTCACTTGGTTTCGGGTCTAATACAGCAAACTAAAACGCGCTATTCACACTCGCTTTCGCTTCGGCTCCACCTATCGGCTTAACCTTGCTTGCTACACTAAGTCGCGGACCCATTATACAAGAGGTACGCTGTCACGGGCGCGCCGGAGGGCGCGCCCAGGTGACAGGTGACAGGTAACAGGTGACAGGAAGAAAAATTTCAGATCAATTTAACAAAAGTTGATGACCCGAAACTTTCTACCTGTTACCTGTTACCTGTTACCCGTTACCTGGGCGCAGCCCTCGGGTGCGCCCGCTCCAACTGCTTGTAAGCATCCGGTTTCAGGTTCTATTTCACTCCCCTTATGGGGGTTCTTTTCGCCTTTCCCTCACGGTACTGGTTCACTATCGGTCGATTGCGAGTATTTAGCCTTGGAGGGTGGTCCCCCCATGTTCAGACAGGATTTCACGTGTCCCGCCCTACTCGAGTCCTTCTTTATTCTTACCTGTACGGGGCTATCACCCACTATGGCCGACTTTTCCAAGTCGTTCCAGTTACATTCAAGAAGGCACTGGGCTGTTCCGCGTTCGCTCGCCACTACTTACGGAATCTCGGTTGATGTCTTTTCCTCCAGGTACTGAGATGTTTCAGTTCCCTGGGTTTGCTTCTTAAGGCCTATGTGTTCAGCCAAAAGATACCTATATCAGGTAACAGGTTACAGGGGACAAATTACAGATTATAAAAACCTATAACGTGATGCCTGTTACCTGTTACCTGAAAGGTGGGTTCCCCCATTCGGAAATCAGCGGATCAAAGGGTCTTGGCCCCTCCCCGCTGCTTATCGCAGCCTAGCACGTCCTTCATCGCCTGCAATCGCCAAGGCATCCACCAGATGCTCTTATTTACGCTTGAGGATTGTTCTCAGCTTCTCAGTTTTTGGTGTTAGACACCACAGAAACAGAGCCCATCTGCTTGTGCGGTGCCTAACCCTCACTGAGAGTCAGTTATCATATTTTTACAGTGTCACAGACCAGCCTGCTGCTTACATTAAAAGGGGTTCGTTTGGGAACCTCGTCAGCAGGGAGTGTGGTTATAGATCACCGCCGCCCCCCTGTCAACAGGCTTTTTTCATGGGATCGTATTTTTCTTTGGTGGATTGCTTTTTTCCATAAAAACCATCGCCTTGTCCGAAGATTGAGGTCTATGGTATGTTCTGTATTATATCGTGTGTGTCCCGTGTGCGTTGAAAGGCCACAATAGCTATGGCTGAATATGACTGATGCGGAAGGGATGGGGTGAAAAAATTCTTTCTTTTTTGAAAAAAATCTTCCCTTGCTTTTTCCTTGCCACCCTTCTATAAATTCTCTCTTTGATCAAAAACTGAGATGGGTTGCGCTTACCCGCCTCATATATGCCTAAGGATGTTTGCATGAGCGATTTTCGATCGTTTTCCCCCCAGACTGCTACTGAAGACACCCAATCCTTTGACCAAATTCGCATCACCATTGCCAGCCCAGAGCAAATTCGGGCGTGGTCTTTTGGCGAAGTCAAAAAACCCGAGACGATTAATTATAGAACCTACAAGCCCGAAAAAGAGGGCCTGTTCTGTGCCCGTATTTTCGGCCCTATTAAAGATTATGAGTGTTTGTGCGGCAAATACAAGCGCATGAAGTACAAAGGGATCATTTGTGAAAAGTGTGGCACCGAAGTCACCGTTCGCAAAGTCCGGCGGGAACGCATGGGGCACATTGACTTGGCGGCCCCCGTGGCCCACATCTGGTTTTTGCGGTCGTTGCCATCCCGCATTGGCTTGATTTTGGATCTGCCGCTGAAGGACATTGAGCGCATCCTGTATTTTGAAAACTATGTGGTGACCGAGCCTGGCTTGACATCCCTGTCCCACGGTCAGCTCTTGACCGAACACGAATATATTGATGCGCAGGATGAATACGGCGAAGATGCTTTTACCGCGGAAATCGGGGCAGAGGCTCTGAAAAGTTTGCTGGGCAACATTGATCTGGAAACGGAGCGCACGAGCATTCGCGAAGATCTGGCCGACACCACCTCTGACCTGAAGCGTCGCAAATTGGTGAAGCGTTTGAAATTGGTTGAGGCGTTTTTGGATTCAAAAACCCGCCCTGACTGGATGATCATGGATGTGGTTCCCGTGATTCCGCCGGATTTGCGGCCCTTGGTGCCTTTGGATGCGGCCGGTCGTTTCGCGGCGTCGGATTTGAATGACCTTTACCGCCGTGTGATTAACCGGAACAATCGTTTAAAGCGTCTGATGGAATTCCGCGCCCCCGATATTATGGTGCGCAACGAAAAACGGATGCTGCAAGAGGCCGTGGATGCCCTGTTTGACAACAGCCGCCGCTCGCGCCCCATCACGGCGCAAAACAAGCGCCAGCTGAAATCCCTCTCCGACAGTTTAAAAGGGAAACAAGGCCGTTTCCGTCAGAACTTGCTGGGGAAACGTGTCGACTATTCCGGTCGTTCCGTGATTGTTGTGGGGCCAGAGTTGAAACTGCACCAATGTGGCCTGCCCAAAAAAATGGCCCTTGAGCTGTTTAAGCCCTTTATTTATTCCCGTATGAACCTGTACGGTTTGGCCAGCACCATCAAGCAAGCCAAGCGCATTGTGGAAAAAGAGCGCCCCGAAGTCTGGGACATTTTGGAAGAAGTCATTCGGGAACACCCCGTTTTGCTGAACCGCGCCCCCACGCTGCACCGTTTGGGGATTCAGGCCTTTGAACCTGTGTTGATCGAGGGGAAAGCCATTCAGTTGCACCCGCTGGTGTGTTCGGCCTTTAACGCCGACTTTGACGGGGACCAGATGGCTGTTCACATTCCGCTATCATTAGAAGCGCAGCTGGAAGCCCGCGTGTTGATGATGAGTACCAACAACATCCTCAGCCCCGCCAACGGCAAGCCCATCATTGTCCCCAGTCAGGATATTGTCTTGGGGATTTATTACCTCAGCTTGCTTGAGGAAGGCTCCCCTGGCGAAAATCGCGCCTTTGCCACCATGGCAGAGGTCGAACACGCCTTGGCCGCAGGGGTCATCACCATGCACACCAAAATCCGCTACCGCGCGGATCTGGTGGATCGTCATGGGGACCATTACAAAAAAGTTGTGGACATCACCCCGGGCCGTCTGTTGATTTACAACATTCTGCCACGCCACAAAAACATCACCCTGGAATTGGTCAACCGTATTTTGACCAAAAAAGACATCTCCAACCTGATTGATATCGTCTATCGTCACAGTGGTCAGAAAAATTCTGTGATTTTCTGTGATCAGATGATGGCCTTGGGCTATAAACATGCGGCCAGAGCCGGCATTTCCTTTGGAAAAGATGACATGGTGATTCCGCCGGAAAAGGGCGCACTGATCGAGGAAGCCAAAGTTAAAGTGCTGGAATTTGAACAACAGTATATGGACGGCTTGATCACCCACGGGGAAAAATACAACAAAGTCATCGACATCTGGTCCCAGACCGCGGACAAATTGTCCGATGTGATGATGAAGGGTATGGCCAAACTCAATGCCAACGGTCAGGTGAATTCCGTTTATATGATGGCCCATTCTGGGGCGCGGGGATCTGCGGCGCAGATCAAACAGCTGGCGGGTATGCGGGGATTGATGGCGAAACCTTCGGGGGAAATCATCGAAACGCCCATCATTTCTAACTTTAAAGAAGGTCTGAGCGTTCTGGAATACTTTAATTCCAGCCACGGAGCCCGAAAAGGTCTGGCGGATACGGCGTTGAAAACGGCGAACTCAGGGTATTTGACCCGTCGTCTGGTGGATGTGGCGCAGGACTGTATTATTGTTGAAGAGGATTGCGGCACCGAAGAGTCCATCACCGTTCGCGCGGTCATTGATGGGGGGGATGTGATTTCCCCATTGTCCGAGCGTGTTTTGGGCCGTGTTGTCGCCGAAGACGTGAAACACCCCACCACCGGTGAGGTTGTGATTACCAAGGGAACCTTGCTGGACGAGGATCACGTGGCCCATATCGACATGATTGGGGTTTTCTCTATGAAAATCCGGTCTGTTCTAACGTGTCAAACCGAATTTGGGGTTTGCGGCGCGTGTTACGGCCGTGACTTGGCCCGCGGAACCCCCGTCAACATCGGGGAAGCCGTAGGGGTCATTGCCGCGCAATCCATCGGGGAGCCCGGAACCCAGCTGACCATGCGGACCTTCCACATTGGGGGGGCGGCGCAGGGGGCGGCGGAGCAGTCCTATATCGAATCCAACATTGATGCCACCGTGATTTTGGAACATGCCAAGGTCGTGCGCAACGGCGAGGGCGTTCAGATTGTCATGAACCGGAGTGCTGAGGTTGTGCTGCGTGATTTTGATAACCGTGAAAAAGCCCGCTATCGTCTGCCTTATGGTGCCCGTTTGCTGGTGGAGGCCGATCATCAGGTCAACGCCGGCCAGCGTCTGGCGGAATGGGACCCCTACACCTTGCCCATCATCACCGAAAAAAGCGGTGTGGCCCATTATGTGGACCTGATCGAAGGACTCTCCATGCGGGAGATTCTGGATGAAACCACAGGATTGTCCAACCGTGTCGTCATCGACTGGAAACAACAGGCCCGTGGTAACGACCTAAAGCCCCGCATTACCCTGCGGGATGCCGATGGCAACGTTCTGACGCTGGATAATGGGTTAGAGGCCCGCTATTTCATGTCCGTGGATTCCATCCTGAACGTGCCCAATGGGGCCACGGTTCAGGCGGGGGATGTTCTGGGCCGGATTCCGCGGGAATCGTCCAAAACCCGTGACATTACAGGGGGTCTGCCCCGTGTGGCCGAGCTGTTCGAGGCCCGCAAAGCCAAGGACCACGCCATCATGGCCGAAACTGCTGGTCGTATTGAGTTTGGGAAAGACAACAAAACCAAACGCAAAATCATCATCACCCCCGAAGCTGAATCCGCTGAGCCCGTGGAATACACCCTGCCCAAAGGCCGCCACTTGGCCGTTCGGGAGGGGGATTTTGTGGAAATCGGCGATCTGTTGGTGGACGGCAACCCTGTCCCCCACGACATTTTGCGGATTAAGGGGATTGAGGCCCTGGCTGATTACCTGATTAACGAAATTCAGGACGTTTACCGCCTGCAAGGGGTGAAGATCAACGATAAACATATCGAGGTCATTATCCGCCAGATGCTGCAAAAGGTGGACGTGATTGATCAGGGGGAATCCACGTTCCTCGTCGGTGAACAGGTGGATAAAATCACCATGCGTCAGGAAAACACCAAGTTGCTGGCCGAGGGTAAGCGCCCCGCCGTTGGGGAACCTGTTTTGCAGGGGATCACCAAGGCATCGCTGCAAACCCATTCCTTCATTTCCGCCGCATCGTTCCAGGAAACCACCCGTGTTCTGACGGAATCGGCCACCGCCGGTCGTGTGGATTATCTGATGGGGCTAAAGGAAAACGTCATCGTGGGCCGCCTGATTCCTGCGGGAACCGGCAGCGTTTACAACCGGTATCGCGCCATCGCCCGCCAGCGGGATTATGTCACGGCACAGCCTCAGGCCATTACCGATCAGTATATAGCTTTGGGCCAGCCCTCTCATGACAATGACCTGTTGGGGGATGAGGCGGCGTAGCCGAGGAACGCAAGACAGAAGACAAAAAAAAGGGAGACTCTCGGGTCTCCCTTTTTTGAATTCTGGGGGGTATTCAGGCCCCACCCCTGTGTTTATCTTTTTTTGCGGCTTGCCTTTTTGGTTTTCTTGGATTTTGTCTTGGTATCCGAGGGGACCGGTGCCAGTTCTGGCTTGGCCGCCGCTGTGGGTGCAGATGCCTCTGAAGGTTTGCCAGAGCCGATCTTTAAGGAAAACGAATAAAATTGCGACAGCAGCGTCAGGTTTTCTGCCAGACTTTTGCCCATGGTGTTGCCATATCCCACCAAATCATCACGATTTTGGGCCTCTATGATGGTTTTCAGGGCAGAAGAATCCAACACAACGGACCCCTGTTCCACCACCACCGTTCGGCTTTTGTTGGGCAACATGACATTCCCCGTTTTGGCGTCCCGCTGGGGCGGTGGGGGCGGCGCGGATGCCAGATCTTCCAAATCGTTAATCACAGAATCCGCCTCGGCTTTACGGGATTGATCCGATGGCGTATTTTTTTCTGATGGGGTGCTTTTTGAGCTTTCCTCTGGTTTTTGGGTCGCTGCAGGGGGCGGCGGGGTCAAATCCACAGTGGGGGCAGGAATTTTGATATATTTCCCCTTGTTTTGGGGACCTTTCAGCAAGGCAGAGACACCCTCCCCCTGAACAGCAGCAGGGGCAGGGGAGGGGGGCGCATCCGCTGCAGGGGCTGCAGGCAGGGATGTCTTGTCCCGATTCACGATTTTGGGCAGGGGCGGGGGAGAGGATGTTTTATCGCCTTCTTTGTCCTTTACAGGCTGGGATGCGGTTTTTTCAGGTGCATCTGGCGTCGCAGGCGACGGGGCAACAGGTTTCGGATCCAAAGAGGTTTTGACATAGGGCCCCGCCTTGGCGGACACAATAGAGGCCGGCAAGGGCTCTTTTTTGGGCTCAGCAAAGGCAGCTCCCCCCAAAGACAAAGCCAATACGGAAACGGCCAAGGGGAGGGAGAATTTTATGATTGACGCACGGCGCATCTGGGGTACTATCATGCTCTTTTTTGGGTGTGTTCCCTATTTAACCTGATCTTTGTTAAAAAATTATGCAAAAGCCTTCTCTGCGTCCTGATCGTCCTTATTTTTCTTCGGGCCCATGCGCGAAACGTCCTGGGTGGGATCTTTCGGCCCTCTCTTCCGCGCTGTTGGGACGGTCCCATCGGGCCAAGGACGGCAAAGCCCGCATCAATGAGGTTGTCCAGCTTTCCCGCCAGTTGCTGAATCTGCCGCAGGATTACCAAATCGGCATCATGCCGGCCTCGGACACCGGCGCGTTTGAGGCGGCCATGTGGACCCTGCTTGGTCCCCGTCCCGTGGACATTTTCGCGTGGGAAAGTTTCTCTGACGGCTGGGTCACCGATGCGGTGAAGCAGCTCAAACTCAAAGACACCCACGTGTATCAGGCCCCCTACGGCCAGTTGCCGGATCTGACCAAGGCCAACCCCGATCATGATCTGGTGTTTTGCTGGAACGGCACGACCTCCGGCGTTGTGGTGCCCAATGGGGACTGGATTGCAAAGGATCGGGCGGGGCTGACCCTGTGTGATGCCACATCGGCGGTTTTTGCCTATGACATGCCGTGGGAAAAAATCGATGTTTTGACGTATTCATGGCAAAAGGTTCTGGGCGGCGAAGCCCAGCACGGGATTTTGATCCTCAGCCCCCGCGCCGTGGCCCGTTTGGAATCCTACACGCCGGCGTGGCCCTTGCCCAAGCTGTTTCGCTTAACCAAAAAAGGCAAATTGAACGAGGGCATTTTTGCCGCAGAAACCATCAACACCCCGTCCATGCTGTGTGTGGAGGATGTTCTGGATGCCCTGAAGTGGGCCCATGCCATTGGGGGTGCCCCCGCCATGGTGGCGCGGTCAAAAGAAAGCCTTGGCCATTTGGCATCATGGGTGGATGAGACCCCATGGGTGGCTTTTTTGGCAGAGGACCCCGCCATTCGCTCCCATACCTCGGTCTGTTTAAAACTGACGGACCCTGTTTTTTTATCCAAGGATGAACCGGCCCAGCGGGCGTTTATTAAGGCCATGGTGGACCTGCTTGAAAAAGAAGGGGTGGCACTGGATATCAATGCGTATCGTGACGCCCCCCCAGGCCTTCGGATCTGGTGCGGTGCCACGGTTGAGCCCAACGATGTCAAGGCCCTGTTGCCATGGATCACGTGGGCCTTTGAAACAGCAAAAGCGTCCCTGTGACCATTACAAAAGGACAAGACCATGCCCAAAGTTCTAATTTCGGATAAAATGAGCCCCCAAGCGGCGGATATTTTCAAAAGCCGCGGCGTGGATGTGGATGTGAAAACCGGATTATCGCCGGACGAACTCAAAGCCATCATCGGTCAATACGATGGTCTGGCCATTCGTTCCTCAACCACCGCAACGCCAGAATTGATTGCGGCTGCCAAACAAATGAAGGTCATTGGACGGGCCGGCATTGGTGTGGATAACGTGGATTTGCCCGCGGCCACGAAACAGGGCATTGTGGTGATGAACACCCCCTTTGGCAATTCCACCACCACGGCGGAACATGCCATTGCCTTGATGATGGCCCTTGCCCGTCAAATCCCGCAGGCCAGTGCATCCACCCACGCCGGAAAATGGGAAAAATCCAAATTTATGGGCGTGGAAATCACGGGCAAGACGTTGGGTGTCATTGGCTGCGGCAACATTGGCGCCATTGTGGCCTCTCGGGCCCAAGGCTTGGGGATGAAGGTTTTGGGCTTTGATCCCTTTTTATCGCAAGAGCGGGCGGTGGAGCTGCATATCGAAAAAGCCGATTTGGACACGTTGCTGCGCCGCGCCGATTTTATCACGGTGCATACCCCCCTGAACGAGAAAACCAAGCACTTGTTGAACAAAGAGACCTTGGCCAAAACCAAAAAGGGTGTCTTTATCATCAACTGCGCCCGCGGCGGCATTGTGCAGGAAGCGGATTTGAAAGACGCCCTGGACAGTGGCCACGTGGCCGGCGCCGCTCTGGATGTGTTTGAAATTGAACCCGCCAAAGACAATATCTTGTTCGGTCACGAACGCGTGATTGCCACCCCGCATTTGGGCGCATCGACGAATGAGGCGCAGGAAAATGTGGCCCTGCAGGTTGCCGAGCAGATGAGTGATTATTTGCTCAGCGGCGCCGTCATCAACGCTGTGAACGTGCCCTCCTTAACAGCAGAGCAGGCCAGACAGCTGCAGCCCTATTTAACCTTGGCCGAGCAAATGGGCAGTTTCATGGGCCAAATGGCCGATGGCAGTGTGTCATCGTTAAAAATCACCTATGCGGGGACGTTGCGGGGGATGAACGTGAAGCCCTTAACGGCCACGTTGGTGCACCATCTTCTCTCGCCCATGCTGGATCAGGTGAACGGCATCAATGCCCTGAGTGTGGCCAAAGAGCGCAGCATTGCCCTGTCTGAAACCTTGCTGGATAACAGCGGTGATTACACCAACAGCATTCATCTGGAAATGACCGCCCACGGCCAGACCCGCAGCGTCATGGGCAGCGTGTTTCACGGCAATCAACCCCGATTTGTGTCTGTGGATGACGTCCCGCTAGAGGCCACCGTGGCCCCCCGCATGATCCTGATTCGCAACGTGGATAAACCTGGCTATATCGGAAAAATCGGTCATTTGCTGGGCGAGGCCAACGTCAACATCGCCACATTCCATCTGGGCCGCCGCACCTTGGGCGGGGAAGCCATTTCCCTGATTGAGGTGGATCAAGACGTTCCCGAAGACATCATCGCCAAAATTGCCAACCTGCCCCAAGTTGTGTTGGTGCGTTGGTTGCGGTTTTAGGATGCCATGACGCGCTGTCTCTTTTTACGGTGGCATCGCAGCGGGGGGCTCTTCCCCCCGCATTTTTTGGCCCTGATGGCAGTGTTGTTGGCGGCTTTTCCCGCCGCCGCCGGCACTGTCAATGTGGGAGCCGTCAATTTTCAGCTCTCTATGGTGGAGGCCGGCCGCACCTTTGATCATTTGGTGCTGGCCAAATTTCAGGACAAACCAGAGATTGCGGGACGGGATCAAGGCGGCCGTTTGTACCGCCTGACCCCCTCCTTTGCCCAGGTGATTGTGGAACCGGCGCAGGGCCAAGTGATCGGCCAAGACAATCAAGACACCCTCACCTTTGGGGGCGTGGTCCAAGGGGTCCCACTACAAATCATGGGCGAATCGGTGGGGGCCCAAAGCTTGATTGTTCAGGATGCCGCGGGGGCGTCTCAACCCTATACCCTGCCCAGCACAGAGGTTTTTGTTTCGGGCACCGCCCAAATCGTGGATTTGGATAAAACCGACGGCGTCAAAGAGATTGCAGTCATCACCCTTAAACAGGACAACACCTCCGCCCTGTCTTTGTTTTTTAAAATTCAGGACCGACTGGCCCGCGTTGTGACCCTGCCGCAGCCGAGGCATGCGGGATTGATGGATTTTGTGGGGGTGGATGATACCCAAAATCCCCCTGCGCTGGTGACGCTGCAGGATCCTGGGGGCAATTCCTATTTGACCTTTCATCAAATGATTGACGGAAAACCTAAGGTTTTGGGAAAATTTTATGGCTTTTCCAGTGTGATTCCGGACACAACCCTGCGCCCCCTAACGGTGATGGCCAACGCCGATGGCCAGGTGGGCAACGAAGTGATTTCTTTCCGCAACGACCTAAAAAATCTGGCTTTTTTTAATTACACGGCGCAGGGGCTGCGCCTGTTGCGTCAGCAAACGTTTTCTGTCCCCGTGGCCAGTGGCTTGACGGTTTTGACGGATGGTGACAATCGCCTCATGGCCTTGGGCTTTATGGATCAAGAGCGCAACGCCATTTTGCTTATCAGGGAAAAGAAATCATGACCCCTTTGCTGCCCATTGGCCTTCACGACAGCATCGGCGCGGAAGCCTATTGGCTAAACCGGCTCAAGCAAACTTGCCTTCAGGCCATGTACGGGTTTGGCTATGATCTGGTGGAACCCACCCCGCTGGAGCAAGAAGACAAAACCCACCCCCCCACAGGGGAAAGCCGTTTTCGCGTCCATGACCCCAGCACCGATGCCCCGTTGGTTTTGCGGTCCGACATCACGCCCCAGATTGCCCGCATCGCCAAACAGCACTATGCCAATCAGGCCCCCCCCGTGCGTTTGGGGTATGTGGGACAGGTGTTTCGGATGCGGGCATCCCAAATGAAGCCCGAGCGTCAATCCACGCAGGTCGGGGCGGAATTTTACGCGGACAAAGATACGGTGGCCCATCAGGGCCTGTTGGAAATTTTTCGCCTGTTGTTCTGGTTGATGCGCACGTTATCGGTGGGGCCGTGTGTGCTGGATCTCAGCGATGCCGGTTTGGCCAGTCGTATTATGGATCTGGCGGGATTGTCCCCCGATCAGCGCCGCGCTGTGGCTGTGAAACAAAAACCAGAGGGCTTAACCCCAGAAGGGGAAGCCTTGATTGAGCCCCTGCTGCAATACACAGGCCCCAAAGCCGAGGGTCTGGTGGGCATGTATCCACAATCGCTGGATGATGACATTCGGAAAATCCTGCATCTGCGGGATCGTATTGGGGCCCTTTGCCCCGATGTGCGTGTCAGCATTGATTGGGTGGATGGACGGTATTTGTCGTATCATCAGGGCATCGGGTTTCATCTTTTTGCCCTGGGCCAAGACATTGGCCGCGGCGGCATTTACACCAGTCACGGCCTGCACGGGGTGGGCTTTAGTTTTTATCTGGATCCCCTGGTGCGCCATGCGGTGCTGCACCATGCCTTGCCGCCGGAAATATCCCTATCCCCCACATCAGACGATGCCGCCATCGCCCGCGCATTGGGGGATGGCCAAAGGATTGTTTGGGGTTAGGGGTTTTTCTTCTTTTTTTTCGCCCTCCCTGATCCTTGAATTCCCTGAATCACCTGCTATGATGGGGCGTTTTTTTCATAGAGATTCCGTTTCATGACTGTTTTAATCACTCTGCATGCCCTTGTCACCTTAGCCCTGATTGTGGTGGTTTTGATGCAAAAGCGCAATACGGGCGCCTTGGGGGGGCTGGCGGGACAAAGCAATCCGTCCCGCATGACGACCCCGCGGGCCAGCAGCAACCCTTTGGCCAAACTCACAACATGGCTGGCGGTCGTTTTTATCGGGCTTAGTTTGGTGCTTGCCTATGTGTCAAAGGGGCAGAAGAACGATCCGACTCAGGCTCTCTCCGAGGCCGTCAAGGCCACAACCCTGCCCATGGAAGGCACCCCTGCCCCCGCCAATCCAGCGGCCCCGTCGTCCCCTGCACCGGCAAAACCCCTGAACTTGGATTTGGAAACCCCAGCCGCCCCCGCACAGACGGCCCCCTTTGAAGCTAAGCCAGAACCCAAACCAGAGCCCCAGCCAGAATCAAAGGGGAAGCCTGCGCCGGATGCGTCTGAACCCCAATCCTCTCCATCATCGGCCCCATAGATGCGCCAGAAATTCCTTTTTGTGACTGGGGGTGTTGTGTCCTCGTTGGGTAAGGGCATTGTGTCCGCCTCTTTGGGCGCGTTGCTGCAGGCGCGGGGGTATGCCGTGCGCCTGCGGAAACTGGATCCCTATCTGAACGTAGACCCTGGCACCATGAGTCCCTATCAGCATGGGGAGGTCTTTGTTACCGACGACGGCGCCGAAACGGATCTGGACCTTGGCCACTATGAACGCTTCACCGGCGTCACCGCCAAACGCGGCGATAACATCACAACCGGAAAAATTTATTCCGAAGTCATCGCCCGCGAACGTCGCGGGGATTATCTGGGGGCCACCATTCAGGTCATCCCCCACGTCACAGACGCCATTAAGGAATTTATCCTCAGCAACACCGACGATTGCGATTTTGTCCTGTGTGAAATCGGCGGCACCGTGGGGGATATTGAGGGGTTGCCGTTCCTAGAGGCCATCCGCCAACTGCGCAACGATCACGGCATGTCCCATACGGCCTTTATCCACCTGACCCTGCTGCCCTATATTGCCAGTGCGGGGGAACTGAAAACCAAACCCACACAGCATTCGGTGAAGGAAATGCTCAGCGTTGGAATCCAGCCGGATTTTCTGGTGTGCCGCTGCGAACACCCCATCCCGCCAGAGGCGCGGGCGAAAATTGCCCGTTTTTGCAATATGCGGCCGTCCCATGTGATTGCGGGCTATGATGTTCCCTCCATATACGACGTGCCCGCCGCCTTGCATGCCGAGTCCATGGACGAGCGCATTTTGGAATTTTTCCACTTAACCCCCAAAAAAGACACCGACCTTTCGGCGTGGCACCGTCTGCACACCTTGCGCCATCAGCAGCATGGGCAGGTGACGGTGGGGATTGTGGGCAAATACACATCCCTGCATGATTCCTATAAATCCCTGATTGAGGCCATCGATCACGCCGGCCTGCACTGCGGGGTGAAAACCAACATCGCGTGGCTGTCCGCGGATCAAGTGCGGGATGGTGTGGCCGATTTGTCCCCCTGCGATGCCATTTTGGTCCCGGGCGGCTTTGGGGAGCGCGGCACCCGCGGCAAAATGGCCGCCATCACCCACGCCCGCAACCATAACGTTCCCTTTTTGGGGATTTGTTTTGGGATGCAAATGGCGGCCATCGAATTTGCGCGGAATGTCTGCGGCCTCAGCGGCGCCAGTTCCACAGAGTTTGGCGCGTGCGAAGATCCCATCATCGACCTGATGACCGGTTGGCAGCGGGGCGAAGGCCGCGAGCAGCGCACACAAAACGACCACAAGGGCGCCACCATGCGCCTTGGGGCCTATCCTTGCCGTTTGCACCCCGACACCTTGGCCGCCCGCATCTACGGCACCACCATGATCTCAGAGCGCCACCGCCACCGCTATGAAATGAACCGGTCCTACGAATCCCTGCTGGCGGATAAGGGCATGATCATTTCCGGCGATTCCCCCGATGGAACCTTGCCAGAAATTATCGAACTCAAAGACCACCCGTGGTTCGTGGGCGTGCAATTCCACCCCGAATTAAAATCCACCCCCCACAACCCCCACCCCCTGTTTGTGTCGTTTGTGCAGGCGGCGATGGAGCGGCAGAAAAAGGGGTGAAAAGGCGGGGTCGGGGCTTTTTTTCCTCGCGGGCCACGCGGCTCCCACCCCCACAGTTCTCTTTTGGCATCAAGGGGTCCGCTGCGCCGGTGCGAAAAAATCATCCTCCCTCAGCCCGCTGCGCGGTCTGCAGTCCGGTATTTTTCCCGCCCCGCCCCTTGACCCCAAAAGACAACTGTCCCCACCCCGCCGCGGTGTTGACCCTCACCCAAACCGCCCCGTAATATACCCCTGCGTGCGTTCGTTTTTGGGGTTGGTGAACAGGACATCGGTGGGGCCGACCTCAATCATTTTCCCTAGGTGGAAAAAGGCCGTCGTTTGGGACACACGGGCCGCCTGTTGCATGGAATGGGTGACGATGATGATGGTATAGTTGGCCTTCAGATCATCAATCAACTCTTCGATCTTGGCGGTGGCGATGGGGTCCAGGGCAGAGCAGGGCTCGTCCATCAAAATCACCTCTGGACTGATGGCAATGCTGCGGGCAATGCACAAACGTTGTTGCTGCCCGCCCGATAAACTGGTGCCTTCGGTGTGCAGACGGTCTTTGACCTCTTGCCACAGGCCCGCTTTTTTCAGGCTTTCCACCACAATCTCTTCTAACTCAGCCTTGGTTTTGGCCATGCCATGAATGCGGGGACCATAGGCGACATTGTCAAAAATGGACTTGGGGAACGGATTGGGTTTTTGAAACACCATCCCCACACGCGCCCGCAGCATCACAGTGTCCACACTGGGGGCATAAATGTTTTGACCATCCAACAGGATGGACCCCCGCACAACGCAGCCCTCCACCACATCGTTCATACGGTTTAAACACCGCAAAAAGGTTGATTTTCCGCACCCCGATGGGCCGATCAAGGCGGTGACATGCCGCGCGGGGATGGTTAAGGAAATGTCATACAGCGCCTGCGTTTGGCCGTAAAACACCGAAACCGCGTGGGCTTCCATCTTTTTTTCCATGGGGGAGGGGTGAAGCATATTAAGACCACGTTTTTTGATGGCGATGGCGCAAAATAATGGCCAAGGCGTTCATAATCAACAAAAAAACCAACAACACCAAAATGGCGCCGGCGGTTTTTTCCGCAAAGGCCCGCTCGGGGCTTTCCGACCATAAAAAAATCTGCACCGGCAGGGTGGTGGCGGCCTCGGTAATCCCCCCTGGAACATCCACGATAAAGGCCACCATACCAATCAACAGCAACGGGGCCGTTTCCCCCAAAATGTGCGCCATGGACAAAATGGACCCCGTCATGATCCCGGGTATGGAATAGGGGACCACATGATGAAACACCATCTGGGTTTTGGATGCCCCCATGGCCAGCGCCGCCATGCGGATGCTGGTGGGCACGGATTTTAACGCTGCTGTGGTGGCAATGACCAGCGTGGGCAAAATAATCAACGCCAAAACCGCCCCCCCTACGAGGGGGGTTGATCGCGGCCAGCCCAAAAATTGAATAAACAGCGACAGCCCCAACAACCCAAACACAATGGACGGCACCGCCGCCAGATTGTTGATGTTGATTTCCACCCACGTGCGCCACGCGCTGGGTTTGGCATACTCTGTTAAATAAATGGCCGTCATCACCCCGATGGGAAAGGCCATGACAAAGGCCGTGGCCAGCGTCAGCAGCGATCCCACCAACGCGCTGTAAATCCCAACCAATTCGGGTTCGCGGGAATCTCCGGCGGTGAAAAAGGTGAAATTAAAATTGCGGCGCACAACGCCCAGCGTCTTCAGATCATTCAGAATTTTGCGTTGTTCGGCCTTCAGCGGGCTGTCCTGATAGCTGTGTTTTAACACCATGTCGGCATCATCGGACAAGCTCAGCCGCAGGGGCCCCTGTGGCTGTTTTAACCACGTCACCAACTGCGATCCCGCATCGGCACTGAACAGGCGGATCACATCCTGCTTTGAGGCCACGGGGGTTTGCAGAAACGATGTGATAATGGACACCACCGCCGCCCGATCGCTGGATGGCAGGTTGGGCGGAATATCCTGCGCCTGAATTTCCACACTATAGGACACAAACGCCCCCCAGCCTTGGCTAACGATGGACGTTAGCAGGGTCAGCAACGCCAAAACCGCAAAGCCAACGCAGCCAACCGCCACACGGCGAAACACCCGATCCCGCCAGTGGCGACGATAAAAAGATCTGTTTTTGTGATCAATCATAACGCGCACGATAAGCTTTGATGCGGTTCATGGCAATAACGTTCATGATCAGGGTGATAAAAAACAACACAAACCCCAGCGCGTACGCCGAAAGGGTTTTGGGGCTGTCAAATTCCTGATCCCCGATGAGCAATTTGACAATCTGCACCGTCACGGTGGTGACAGGCTCCAGCGGGTTGGCCGTTAAATTCGCGGCAATGCCGGCGGCCATCACCACAATCATGGTTTCCCCCACGGCGCGGGAAAACGCCAGAATAAAGGCACTGATGATCCCGGGCAACGCCGCCGGCACCATAACGCCGGTGATGACCTCGTGGGATGTCGCCCCCAGAGCCAGCGCCCCCTCTTTCAGACGCTTGGGAACCGCGGACAGGACATCATCACATAGCGAAGACACCAACGGAATGATCATGATGCCCATCACACTCCCCGCCACCAGGGCACTTTCTGTCATAATCGTCAGGCCCCAATAGGCCCCAAAATCCCGCAGCGCAGGGGCAATCACCGCCACCGCAAAAAACCCATAAACCACCGAGGGAATGCCAGAAAGAATTTCCAAGATCGGTTTTAACCAGAACCGCTGGCGACGGGTGGCGTATTGGCTCAGGAAAATCGCGGAAAACAGGCCCAGCGGCAGCGCCAGACTCAGGGCAATCACCGTCATCATCAACGTTCCGGCAAACAGGGGAATGGCGCCAAAACTGCCGGAGCTCCCCGTCTGATCGGATCGCAGGGCCATTTGCGGGCTCCAGTGTGTGCCGAAAAGAAAATCCCACGGGGACACCAGGCGGAAAAACGCCATGGCCTCGAACGTCAATGACAAAATAATGGCCGCCGTTGTGAAAATCGCCACCAACGAAGACAGCCGCAGCAGGGTGATGACCATACCCTCCCCAATGGCGCGGGCATGACAGCGGGTGGTTAAATAACGCCAGCACAGCCCCCAGCCCACCAAAAGAATCCCCAGCGACAGCCAAGACCCCAAAAGACTCGGCCACGATAGCGACAGATAGGCCAGCACGGTAAAGGCCGCAAGCACAAGGCCATTCAGCCAAACCACCTGACCCCAGCGGGCGGTGTGATCCAGAGAAAAAGCCCCAGACAAACTCGCAGCCTCAGGCGATGGTTTCCGCATCCCCCGCAAAGCCCACAGGCGCTGCATCAAAACAAGCAACCCAAGGCCCAGAACAAGGGAGGGTGTGACCATGAGGAACCTACCCCAAAACAGCGTGGTTAAGGTTTTTGGGCCGGCGCATTCCCCGCGGGGGTTAAGGGCGCAGGGGCCGAAAACGTCAGGGCCTGCAACACCTCAAGCTTTTGCCGCTCCAGAGTCTGCTGAATTGCGGGCAGGGGGATCAGACCTTTTTCCACCATAACACCCAGCTCGCCCACGGCATCATCCGATATCAGAAACGCCGCAAACTCTTTCAGCCCAGGGGCCAAAGACAGGTGGGCCTTTTTGATATACACAAACAAAGAGCGAGATACAGGGTATCTGGCGCTGGAAATGGTATCCAGCGTGGGTTGCTGGCCATCAACGGGCACGGCCTTGATACGATCGGCATTTTGCTCTAAGAAACTAAAGCCAAACAATCCCACCGCATCGGGGTTGACCTCCAAACGTTGGATGATCAAGTTGTCATTTTCGCCGGCCTCAACATACCGGCCATCTTCGCGCATGGTTTCACACGCGGCCTTGATATCGGTTTCGCTTAATCCCATGGGCAGCGATGTTTTTTCGCATCCGCCTTCCATCACCATGTCCACAAAGGCATCCCGCGTGCCGGATGTTGTGGGGGGGCCATAAACCGTAATGGGGCGCACCGGCAAATCAGGGCGCACATCCGACCAGTTTTGATAGGGGTTGTTCACCAGCTTTCCATTCAAAACCACCTTGGCGGCCAAAGCCCGCTGCAGGTCTTTTTTGGAAAGGCCGAAATCTTGCGCAGCCTTGGACTGGCCCAAAACAATGCCATCAAAACCAATTTTCAGCTCGATAACCTCTGTCACGCCGTTGCTGGCGCATAACGTTTTTTCGCTGTCTTTGACAGGGCGAGAGGCATTGATCATATCCGGCGATGCCTTGTCCACCCCCGCGCAAAACAATTTAAATCCCGATCCCGTTCCCGTGGATTCCACAATGGGGGTTTTGAATGTCTTGCTGCGCCCAAACTGCTCAGCCGCCGCCGTGATAAAGGGATACAGGGTCGATGACCCCACGGCGTGAATGGCCTCAGCCGAGGATTTTTCAGGGGCAGGTTGGGGTTTAGAGGCAGCGGCCAAAGAGGAACTCTGAAGAAGAGCCATCACAACCAGCGTATAAAAACCAAGGCGATGCATCATAACGGGGGGCCTTTCGTTGGGCATTCAGATTACACCTTTCGCTTATCGCGGAATCGGATGGAAAAAGCAAGAGGGCTTGAAACAAAAACCCCATAAAAATTTTCAAAAAAACACAAAAATAGCCAATCGTTAACACTTTGTTAACCTTTTGGGGGGATCATGGGGGGTAAGGTGGGTAAAAAGGTCTCAAAAAACCTCTTTCGCCTTGAAAATTTAGGAAAAACAACGTACAGATAGGGTGTGTTTATGGGGTGTTTCAAACAGGTATGGCTATCGTTTTGGCGGAAGAATCAGGGTCTTGGGATGATCGAGACGGCCCTTCTGCTGCCCATATTTCTGATGTTTGCATTCGCCGTTATCGATTTTGGGAACTACATGATTGTTAAAAATCGGCTTGTCAGTGCCAATCAGGCCATTGCCAGCGCCATCCAAAACAATCCCACCATGACAACGGGGGCATGGGGTTCAAGCACGGACTTAGAGAAGGTTATTCAAAACAGTTTGGGGGATCTGTGGTTTAGAAACGGGGCCTACATTGGGTACACGGGTGTTTCTATATGGACATCTAAAACGGTTCCCACTCCTGCGTCAGCGCCCGGTTGGGGTTCACACGCCCTCTGGGAGCAAAGAAATATTACAAGTCCTTGGCTTTCTGACAGTGATCCTTCTAATGATAACAATGCTTATTATGTCGGAGTGTTTGTTTGGCGGGGCGTGCCTTTACTGACGCCTCTTCCAAAACTGCTAGGCTTTAATGAGGGGGTTACTCCTGGTTTCCATGATGCGGGAAATAGTGAGGGTACTGCGCCCAATGGCAGAAGAGTTGCGGACTCTTTTACAGTCGTTACCCTGAACAATGCAGACTGTCCTGCGGATCAGGTTTTGCAAAGCATGACAGGGGGCGCGGCCAACTGTGTTCCCCGTGATAATGATTATCTTTGTGAAGACGGGCAAACCTTGGAAAAAATCGTTGATGGTGAACCCGTTTGTGTGGCCAAGGATGGCACATACACCTGCGGTACGGATCAGGTCCTGGAAGCAATCAGAGACGGCGAGGCGGTGTGTGTGTCCCGTGATGAACATTATGAGTGCGGCGACGGCCAAGTTTTGCAAAGGGTCAAATGGCACGACGCGGTGTGTGTCGATGTGGATAAAGCCTATAGTTGTCCTGATGTGAATTGGGTTTTACAGGCCATCTCTTCCGGCGGGGCTGTGTGTGTTGAAAAGGATAGAGGTACAACGGCGTGTCCATCTGGACAAGTTGCCTACGGCGTTAGCTATGGTACGCCCATGTGTATGAATTTACCGGCAGGACCGCAAGGACCGCAAGGACCGCAAGGACCGCAAGGACCGGAAGGATCGGCACCATCTTACGGTGTTTTTGGGGGTATGTACACCGCAAGCACATACCCATCAGATCCATCAGGACGATGTCCTGTGGGAAATCCTTTTACTGGCGGATGCAGTTGTCCAGCATGGGCTCCCAGTGTATCTGGTCCTTTTAAAATGGATTCTGGGGGGACATACACGACTAGAGCCGGCGGCGGCGGAGGAAGCGTTTACCTTACTTACCCGATAATTCATCACATGTATGCATGCTATAAATAAAAACTCTGAAAATCCCCCCCAGCCCCCACAGGCTGGGGGGGATTTGTTTTTTGATGCCCCGTTAATCGTTGTTAACAGAATTGCATCCCCCCCCAAACTGCACTACCGTAACGCCTGTCCCCCACAAACGGGGGGGCAGGTTTTTTGGTTTTTGTCATGGCCCAAACATCGTACCCCAGTGTTCCGCTGGATCCCCCTGTGCGGGACAATCCCCATCCGTCGCCGGATGCGCCCTTTGAATTGGGTCTGGTCATGGCGGGGGCCGTGTCGGCGGGGGCCTATACCGCAGGGGTCTGTGATTATGTGATGGAGGCTCTGGACGCCTGGCACCACGCCCAAAACCATCACCCCGACACCACCCCCCCGCACAAGGTCACGCTGCGGGTGATCACGGGGGCCTCAGCCGGTGGGATCAACGCGGCGTTGTGGGCGGCGGCCTTGCCCTATGCCTTTCCCCCCGTGCGCTGGGGGGATCAGGATAAGGCCCCCGCCACCGGCAACCCCTTTTTTTATGCATGGGTCAATGCGCTGGATTTGGCGTCGTTTTTGTCCCTGACGGATCTGGGGGCGGGGCCTTTGGCCTCGGTTCTGAACACGTCCCCGTTGGATGACATTGCCTACGCCGCCCTGCGCCTGCCCGAGGCCTTTGCCCAAAAGCATCGTCCCTTTGTGGACCCATCGCTGGCCATGTATCTGACGTTGACGAATTTACGCGGTATACCCTATTGGTCCGGCATGACGGGCAATCGCAACGGCGGCTATGGCATGCAAATGCACCGCGATTACCGGCGTTTTGTGACACAGGCCCACAGCAACGCCGACCGTTACAGGGATGATTGTGCCTTGCCCTTTCCCGTGTCCCAGCATCCGGCGGCGTGGTCTGTTCTGGCGGAAACCGCGCTGGCGTGCAGTGCGTTTCCCGTGGCCTTTCGCGCCCGCCGTCTGGTGCGCCCGCAGGGGGATTATGACTATCGCGCCGCCGTGCGTTATGATCTTGACCAAAACCTATACGCCGTGGTGCCCCCGTTTTTTGACACAAAAGAAGACGCCTACAGCTTTTGGGCCGTGGACGGGGGCGCCATGGATAACGAACCGTTGGAACTGGCGCGGCAGCATCTTTCCGGTATGTTTGGCTCTAACCCACGGGGGGGGATGCAGGCCCTGCGGGCCACCCTGCTGGTGGATCCTTTTCCGGAAATGGACATATCCCAGCCGGCCCCCGAATCCCTTTCCTTGGGCCAAACGCTGGGCGGTTTGATCAGCGCGTGGAAATATCAGGCCCGCTTTCATCCCGAAGACATTGGTCTGGCCCGCGCCGAAACGGTATACAGCCGCTTTATGATTTCCCCCAGCCGCCACGAAACCGAAACCAGTCACGGCATGCATCTGGCATCGTCTATGCTGTCGGGCTTTGGTGGGTTTTTGGATCGGTCCCTGCGGGTGCATGATTATATGCTGGGGCGCCGCAATGCCCAGCGGTTTCTCAGCCGTCATTTCACCCTGCCCGAAGAGCATGCCCTGTTTTCCCGCTGGACCACAGGGATGAAGGATCACTACCGCGTGGTGCACAATCGCCCCGATTTTCCCCATCAACTGCCCATCATTCCTGTCGTGCCGGCGGCGGCGGCGGAAAATGTTTTGCCGCCTTGGCCCCAGATCACGGCCTCGACGCAGGATTTGGTGGCGGGGGTGATGAAACGGTTGAACGCGGTCTACTTCAAGGTTCTTGAGGACAAAAAAGTCCCCAAACTGCAGCAACTGTATTTGGGTCCCCTGCGCCGCGCCGCCATGGCGTCCATGGAAACCAAGCTTTTGTCGTTAATCGGCGATGCGCGAAAAGAATCGGGACTCTAAGCCATGATCACCGTGACCGATGACGCCATCCTGCTGAGCAAGCGCCGTTACGGGGAACGGGGGGTGTTCATCACCGTATTTACCCGCCATCATGGCAAGCGTTCGGGCTTTGCCTATTCATGGTCGAAACACGCCGCCTTTCAAAAAGGCATGGCCGTCACCATCACGTGGAAAGGCCGCACTGATCAGCACCTGGGCACCCTGACGCTGGAGGCCAACGAGCCCGCCTATACCCCCCTGATGGCCCACCCTCAGCGGGCGTTGGTGGTGGATCTTTTGTGCTTTTACCTTTATACGCTGCTGCCGGATCATGATCCCCATCCCGATGTGTTTGACGCCCTGCAACAGGCCAAGGCCGATTTGCCAACCCACCCCAGTGCCCCCCGCGTGCTGGCGGATTTTGAGCGGTTTTTACTCTCGGTTCTTGGCTTTGGCTGTGATTTATCCCAGTGCGCCGCCACGGGGGACACCCACGATCTGGTCTATATCTCCCCCAAAACGGGCCGCGCCGTTGGCCGTGTGGCCGGCGCCCCGTATCATCACCGGTTGCTGGCGTTGCCCTCCTTTTGGATCAGGGACGACAGCGAAGCCTCTGAGACGGATCTTTATCAGGCCCTGCGCATCACGGGGCATTTTTTGCAATCCTGCCTGCTGGGGCCCCGCTCCATGACCCTGCCGGACCTGCGGGCCCATCTGATTCCCCCATCAGAAGGGGACCGCGCCTGTGCCTGAAACCATCATCCTGATCAACACCGTTTCCCCAACCCCCTTGATCGCCGCAGGGTGGGATGAACCTATTGTGTTGCAGCAGAGGGGGCTGGCGGAAACCTTGGTGCCCATGGTGCAGGGGGTGATGATGCAGCATCCCCGCAGCGTGTTTCGCATTGTGCGCGGCCCGGGATCCTTCACCGGCATTCGGATTGGTCTGGCGGTGGGGCTGGCCCTGCGGCTTTCGGGGTATAGGGTTGAGGGGGTGAATGCCTTTGATGCCCTGCGGGCGTGTTGGCTGCGCACCCACGGCACACCGATGCCGGATGATCAAACGATGATGCTGCCGTTTTACAAAGACCACGTGTTCCTGACCCGCGGCGGAGATGGCGAGGATGCCTTAACCATCACCAACACCCCCCCCGCATCCTGTTTTCAGGGGCCGCCCCTACCCATGGATTATCACCAAATACCGGCGGCCCCCCTGACCCCCCTGTATGGTCGGGCCAGTTACGTGGGGGTGTGATATGCGGGTTTTGCTGGTGCATGGCTGGGGCTATGGTCCCGCACTGTGGGACGCCCTGATTCCCCTGTTGCCCCGTCACTGGCGCTGTCATGCCATGGAAAACTGGGATTTTTCCGCCATACCCCCCCAAGACTATGACCTGTGTGTGGGCCATTCCTACGGCTTTTTTGCGGGGTATCGGGCCATGCCCAATGCCCGCTGGGTGGCCATCAACAGCGCCCCCTGTTTTGTGCAGGGCCCCGAAAACCCCCACGGCATTCCCAAACGGGTCCTGCATCAGATGGCCCAGCGTTTTCAGGACCAGCCGCAGGCGGTGCTGCAGGCCTTTCAGGACAAAGCCGGCGCCCCCTATCCCTGCACCACCCCAAATGCGGACCTCCTGAATGCCCTGCACGCCATGCAAACACCGGTGTTCCCCCATACCCCTGTTGTTTGCGCCCTGAGCGCGGCCAAGGACCCCATTCTGACCTACCCGTGGCCCCCCCACACCGTCCACACCCACCCCAGCAACAGCCATCTCCTCCCCCTAACCCACGCCCCGTGGTGCGCGGGGGGGGTGGTAGATCAGGGCTGTTCATTTCTGCCAAAACCTAACGATTCTGCGTCATTCCGGCCCAGCGAGCGATAGCGAGCGCCGAGCCGGAATCCAGCGCAAATGCCAAAACGCGAAGCGTTTTGTTCCTTGTTTAAAAAAATATATCGGCAAAAGGCTGCGCCTTTTGACAGTGGCGCTGGATACCGGATCAGCGGTCGCTGCGCTCCCTTGTCCGGTATGACGATGCATAGACAGGAACAGCCTTGGCTGGCAGATGTTTTTGATTGATTTTTGTTACGAATTTGTGTATTTGTGGGTTATGTTTAAGGTTTAGTGGGGATTTTTTATGGAATATCAGGGTCATGACGCTTTTGCTGAGATTAAAAAGGGATTAGAGATTTTTGATCCTTACCTAAATTTACTTAAATCCCAGCGAGCCCTCAGCGGTGTTTTTGGGATTGTTGCGATGGGGAATAAAAAGCACGACCTTAAAAAGATTTTAGGGTGTTCTCCTGATAAATTTGGGAACCCCCAGCTGCTCGAAACTGTCACGTTGGTATCATCAGCGTTGGAAAAGATGAACGATGCTGTTGATAACCTTCCACAACCCGATTTAGGTATATTTGATTGGCATCTACACTATCAGGATGGAGAATGGAAAGAGCCTTTGACGTTATCACAACCCTTAGATCGATACGATCAGGTAACTGGGCATTGGATACACGTTTTAGAGGATCTTCTTAATTCGGAAAAAAATTCGGACTCGAAATTGCCGGAAAGCGTTTTGAGCTATTATCCAAATGCAGCCTCATCAACCATTGTCGAAAGGATTCGGGGTGATCTTGAACAAAGACAATCTCTTCCGGAAGGATTAGAGGAAATCTTAAAAAACCTTTGTTTACAAAAATACACTAAGGATTTAGAGGCCATAAAACACCATATCCATGAAGGTTGTTCACAAGTATCAGGGTTACTCCTCGAAAGATTAGATCATATTGAACAGTGGTTATCTTCAGAGGAAGCGGAAGATTTGAAGGGGGGCGATAAAGAAGATATTAATTTTCTTGAATATACAATTACTTCCAAATATGATTTAGTAAAATACTGGATGGGCGAGGCAGGTTTAAAATACAAAACATTAGGCGCCCAATTGAGCGCAGCAAATTTAGAAGAGGTTAAAACATATTCACAAGAGGTCTTGCAACAGGCTACCGGTTGTTTGGAATTACAAAAACGATTAGACCAATTAAAGACTCGCCAAGCCGAAAGAGAACGCTTTGAAAGAGAATTTCCAAAAGCCAAAGAGGAACTTCAACAAAGATTAGAAGCACTTATACGCTCTGCAGATCAAGGGTCTTTTTTAGTGTCAAAAAACTTACAAGAACCCCAAGGCATGTAACCCAACCCCTACCCCTCCTAAAAAAAATAAAGCACAATGGCGGGGCCACGTGTGTCCCTGCGCCGCAGGGCATGGCATGGTTCACAAAGGAAGTTTCAGAGCGTTATGACCACGCCCTTTGATGCCGCCGCCGCAGGTTATAACGATGGGGCCGTGATCCAGCGTCGCGTGGCCCATGATTTGGCGGCGTGGGTGTTGAAACAGAATCCTGAGGTCCGCAGCCTTTGTGATGTGGGGGCGGGGACGGGGTTTGTGGGGGATGCGCTGCCCCCCCACGTTCGCTATACGGCGGTGGATCCCAGCTGGAACATGCTGGCGCAGATTCGCAGGCCCGCCCTGCGTGTGGTGGCACGGGCTGAGGCTCTGCCGTTTCCCCCCAAACCCCACTTTGATGGGATCACGTGCAGCATGGGTCTGCCGTGGTTTTCCGATCCCAAGGCCCCCCTGTCGTGGCGTCCCTTTGTGCATTCATGGGGGATGATTGTGATGCGAACCTTGGGGCGGGGCAGCTTTGCGCCGTTTTATCAGGCCCTGGGGGCTGTGGGCCGCGCCGATAAAATCATGCCTTGGCCCACGGCGGACGATCTGGTGGCCCTCTGGTCCCCCGCAAAGGTCACCGTCACAACCCACCTGTATGAAACCGAACCATTGTCCCTGCGGGATTTTCTGTGGTCCCTAAAAACTATCGGGGCCCACCGTCATCCGGCGCGGGGCGCCCCCCTGACCCCCCAACAGATGCTGGCCATAACGCAGGACACAAAGCCCCTGCCGCACCCCTATGTCATTCATCAGGCGGTTTTGTATCCCTAAATCAGGGCCTCGGCATACTCTTTGGCATCAAAGGGTTGCAGGTCCTCCAGCGCCTCCCCCACCCCGATCATAAACACGGGCAGGGCATAATCGGTGGACAGCGCCACCACAACCCCGCCGCGGGCCGTGCCATCCAGTTTGGTGACGATCAATCCGGTGATGCCGGCATGGTCCTTAAACAATTTCGCTTGGGTATGGGCGGCCTGACCGGTGGTGGCATCCAGAACCAAAATCACCTCGTGCGGGGCCGTGTCATCCTGTTTTTTCATCACGCGCATCATTTTGCCCAAGGATTCCATCAAATCCTGCTTGGTGTGCAACCGCCCCGCCGTATCCACCAGCATCACCTGAATTCCCTCCGCCTTGGCCCGTGCGTAGCTTTCATAAACCAGCGACGCGGGGTCTTGCTTGTCCTTGCCCTCGTACAGGGGAACGCCCGCCCGCTGGGCCCAAACCCGCAGCTGATCCACAGCCGCCGCCCGAAACGTATCGGCGGCCACCAAAGCCACCCGCACCCCCAGCCCCTGAAAATACGCCGCCAGCTTTCCAGCGGATGTGGTTTTGCCATTGCCATTCACCCCCACCAGAAAAAACACCGCCGGCCCAGGTAGAGACGGCACCACCAAAGGCCGCGCATGCACCGCAAGGGTGTCCGTCAAAACATCCCGCAAACTCTGGGTCAGGGTTTCAGGGGACACATCCTCCCCCCGATGGCGCTTGGCCACGGCCAGAGACAACGCCGCCGCCTGCGTCACCCCAAAATCCGTGGCAATCAGGGTGTCCTCCAGCTCTTGCCGCCCCGCCTCATCCAAAACCCCGCCCGTGACAAAAGACAACAGCCCCTTGTGAATCTTGCCGGACGATTTGGACAACCGGCTTTTCAGACGTGCGAACCAAGACATAGTGCCGAACTTCCCTTTGAAAAAAGGCCATGGTTCATAACTTTGCGGGGATTTGCAAGGGGGAAATAAGCGTCTTGTCTAAATAACTGTTTTTATAGTGTTTTTCCTTTATTTTCGTACTGAGCCGAGAACAAGCCTAGCGGAGCGATGCCTAGTCAATCTAGGTGAGCGACGCTAGGCGCCGTTCGCAGGCCAGTGGGGAATTAAAGGGGAAATGCTATGCGACCCCCGCTGATAAATACTCACCCCCGTGGTGATCACACTGCGCCGCAAATCGGCATTCAATTGGGGATGATCCCAGATGACATCGAAAAAGTACGGCAGGGTGCTTTCCTCAAAGGCCCCTTTCAGGAAAAGGACATCCTGAAACCCAAGATCCTTCCCACGCACAGCCAAATCCACATCAGATCCGGTTTTATAGGTCCCCACGGCGCGGGATCCAAACAGAATGGCCTCCTCAACCGCAGGACATTGGGACACAATGGCGATGATCTGATCAAACGCCTCGGGGGACAATCCAAACGGATTTGTGACCATCATATCAGGGTCCACAAAAATCATCATGAAATGTTCCCAAAACGGGAAAAAATGCCTCCCGAACAAAGGTGGTCAGTTGATTCAAAACATCCTGATGATACGTATGAACGGAAAGATTGCGGTATTCTAGGGCGCGTAACCACGTATCCCCCGCTGTGATCCATCCCAGTTGAAACGCCTGACGCAGGGCGCGGCGCGGGGTGGCCACATCGGTAAACCCTTCGTGTTCCAGACGGGATTTCAGGGTTTTCCACGCAGTTTCAAACACAACCTCAAACGCATGAACCAATGCCATTTGGGTTCCCTCGTCATCAGGATTGTGCCGATAACTTTCAAACCGACGCAAAAAAGCCTGATACGCCAACTGAAACGACGATACGTGCTGCTGCCAACGGAGGGGAGGGGGCGTCATGGATCGTTACTTCGAAAGCGCCTCCGCCACCAAGGCCTGTTGCTGCTGATTATGCTGCGCCACCGTGCCCACCGCGGGGGAGGCCGCCGCAGGCCGCCCCACATAACGGGGACGTTTGGTTTTGTGCTTAATCTCAGTGAAAACACCCTCCAGACGGCGATCCAAAAAGGTCCACGCGCCCATGTTTTCCGGCTCTTCCTGACACCAGATCACATCGGCGTTGGGGTAACGGGACAGGTTGGCTTTTAAACTGTTGTGGGGAAAGGGATAAAACTGCTCCACACGCACCAACGCCACATCCCGTATGGTTTGGGCTGCGCGGGCTTCATACAGATCATAATACACCTTACCCGAACACAGGACCACACGGCGGATTTTGTGATCGGCCAGCAGGGTTTTTTCGGTATCCGGCAACACACGGTGAAACGACGTATTGGGCCCCATATCCGCCAAGGACGAGACGCACAATTTATGCCGCAGCAGCGATTTTGGGGTCATCAAAATCAAAGGCTTGCGGAAATTCCGGCGCATCTGACGGCGCAGAATATGAAAATAGTTGGCGGGCGTGCTGCAGTTGGCCACCTGCATATTATCCTCGGCGCAGGCCTGTAAAAACCGCTCTAAACGGGCGGAGGAATGCTCTGGCCCCTGTCCCTCGAACCCGTGGGGCAGCAACATCACCAAACCACACATCCGCAACCATTTGGACTCGGCGGAGGAAATAAATTGATCAATAATGACCTGGGCGCCGTTGACGAAATCGCCGAATTGGGCCTCCCACAACACCAACGTTTTGGGGTCGGCCAGCGAGTATCCATAGTCAAAACCCAAAACAGAGGCCTCCGCCAGCGGGCTGTCAATGATGTCCGCCTGCGCCTGAACGCTTTGGATATGATTCACGGGCAAATAGCGATCTTCATTGGTTTGATCATGCAAAACCGCATGACGCTGGGAAAAGGTCCCCCGCCCGCAATCTTGCCCTGACAGGCGCACATCGTGCCCATCCAGCAGCAGCGTCCCAAAGGCCAAAGCCTCCGCCGTGGCCCAGTCAAAGCCTTCGCCTGTTTCAAACATGGCCGCCTTGGCCTGCATCTGACGTTTGATTTTGGGGTTTAAATCAAAGGTTGCGGGGACCGTCACCAAGGCCTTGCCCACCGCCTTTAAGGTTTCCAAAGATACAGCAGTGTTGCCCTTGCGATCCTCGGGATCTTTGGCGGCATCCAGACCTGTCCATGCCCCTTCCAACCAGTCGGCTTTGCTGGTTTTAAAGGTTTTGCTGTCCTCAAACGCGCTGTCCATTTGCGCGTTATAGGCGGCAATCATGCCCTCGGCCTCCGCAGCGGGGATAACCCCTTGGTCGGCTAGTTTTTGGGCATACAGCGTGCGGGTGGAGGGTTGCTTGGCAATTTTGTTATACATCTTGGGCTGGGTAAAGGCCGGCTCGTCACTTTCGTTGTGCCCAAAACGCCGATAACACAGCACATCCACCACAACATCTTTGCCAAAGGTTTGGCGGAATTCCTCGGCCAGACGGGACACCCACACCACGGCCTCAGGATCATCCCCATTCACATGGAAAATCGGGCTTTTGATCATCTGCGCCACATCGGTGGAATAGGGGGTTGACCGCGCATAGCTGGGGGATGTCGTAAACCCAATCTGGTTATTGACAATAAAATGCAGCGTGCCCCCTGTGCGATAGCCTTTCAGCTCTGACAGTCCAATGGTTTCTGGCACCAAACCCTGACCGGCAAAGGCCGCATCCCCGTGCAGCAAAATGGCCATGGCCTGCTTGCGGTCCGTATCCCCGCGCAGGGCCTGTTTGGCCCGAACCTTACCCACCACCACCGGATTAACGGCCTCTAAATGCGACGGGTTGGCGGTTAAGGATAGGTGAACGGTCTGGCCGGCAATCTGGCGATCCACCGATGTTCCCAAATGGTATTTTACATCCCCTGACCCCTGAACATCATCAGGGTGGGCGGCATTGCCCTGAAATTCGGAAAACATTTTCACCATGGGTTTGTCCATAATGTTGGCCAGAACGTTCAGACGGCCACGGTGGGCCATGCCCAAAACGACCTCTTTCGTGCCCAGCTTGGCAGAGGTTTTCAGGGCCCCCTCCAGCGCCGCAATGACACTTTCCCCGCCGTCCAGACCAAAACGCTTGGTGCCCGTGTATTTCAGGTGCAGGTATTTTTCAAACCCTTCGGCGCGGGTTAAATCGTGCAAAATCTCTTTTTTTTCTTCGGGGGAAAACAGGTTTTGATACTGGGTGCCCTCGATACGCTCTTGCAGCCACGATTTGGCCGCGGGATCCTGAATGTGCATGAATTCAAAGCCAATGGTGCCACAATACGTTTGTTGCAACACGGACATGATCTGCCGCAGGGTGGGTTTGCTCAGGCCCAGAACATTGTTTAAATGAATGGGGCGATCCAAATCACCTTCAGAAAACCCATAGCTGCGATAATCCAGCTCAGGATGTTGGGCGGTTTCAGTCAGGTTCAGAGGATCCAGCTTGGCCAGAAAATGGCCACACGCGCGGTACGCCCGAATCAACATCAGGGCGCGGATGGAATCATGGGCCATGGTTTCAGCCTGCGCCTGTGTCACGGCATCCGCGGGCAGGGCAGGGGCCCCTTTGTCGGCGCCATCTTTGGCGTCTTTTTTCGCGGTGACAGGGGTGGGGACGTCCAGATCGCTGTCTTTGATGGTCAGCTTGCTGCCCCATGACGGCGACAGGTTATTGTTGGCGGCCACGTCATCCCGCAGCTCGTCAAACAGGGCCCGCCACGAAGCATCCACAGCATCCGGATTTTTGCTATAGGTTTCATACAGCGACTGCAAAAATGCCGGATTGGCATTGGAAAGAAACGAAAGAGAGGACAGCGTCATAATCAATCCATCACACAGAATACAAGGGATAAAAACCATAGCACCTTTGTTTTGAAACAAAAGATAAAAACGAAAAAAAATTATGCCCGAATCTTGCCGCCTCTTAGTCTTGTGATCATGCCGGATAATGGGGCACAGGGAGGGAACATCCGGCATTTAAAATCAAAAAATCCCTTGCTCTTCTTAAGGATTTTGTGGAAAGATGCAGCCGCTAAGCCTTATATAACGAGAGTCCAACGAAAGGATCGCGTCGTCATGTCTGTGACAAGGACCCTTATTAAGCGGGAGCTGTATCGTTTTTTTCTAACCCCCGTCGCTTATGTTTTCATGGGGTTGTTTTTTGTTCTATCAGGGGCTTTGACGTTTTTTCTTGGGGATTTTTTGGGCGCCAATCGGGCCGATTTAAACGCTTTTTTTCAATTTTTGCCTTGGTTGTTTTTGTTGTTCATACCCGCCCTAACCATGGGATTATGGTCCGAAGAGCGGGGACGCGGCACACTAGAGCTTCTGCTGACCCTTCCCCTGTCCACATTTCGGGCAAACTGCGCCAAGTATTTTAGTGTTCTGGCTTTTTTGGCCGTCACGTTGTTTTTAACGTTTCCGCTGGTTCTAACGGTTTTTTATCTGGGGGATCCCGATTTTGGTGTGATCCTGAGTGGTTATGTGGGGGCTTTTTTGGTGGGGGCCCAATTCGCGGCTATGGGCCTTTTTTGCTCGAGCTTGACGAAAAATCAGGTGGTTGCGTTTGTGTCGTCGGCGGCCCTGTGTTTTTTCTTTTTGGTAATGGGCACACCGCTGGTGTTGACGTTTTTTGCCGCTTGGGCGCCGGATGGTGTGATGGATTTTCTCTCGCGCCTTTCTCTGATCTCTGCCTTTGAAAATTGGACGCGGGGGGTCTTTTATTTAGGGGATGTTGTTAACGTTGTCATCATCAGCGCCCTTTTCGTTTTTTTGGCCGCTGTGATGATTGAAAAGAAAGAAAAAGGCGGCGACATCATGATGATGGCTAAGATTCGCCAACGCCCCTCGCCAGAGTCTTCGGATCGTTCTTATTCTTCCGTCGCCATGTATGTGATGGCCGGACTTGTGGTGCTGTTTGGGGTTAACTTGACGGTTGGAAAATCTTGGTTTCTGGACACGACAGAGGAAGGCCTCTACACCCTCTCCCCAGGAACCCGAACCATAGTATCGTCCTTGTCAGAGCCCGTCACGGTTCGCCTGTATTATTCTCGTGCTTTGGGACAACAGGCGCCGCAATATGGGGCTTTTGCCGATCGGATTCTTGAACTTCTTAAAACCTATCAGGATCTTTCCAACGGCAAGCTAAAGGTTTCTGTGTATAATCCAACCCCCTTTTCCGATCAGGAAGACGAGGCCATCAGCATCGGCCTGAAAGGCATTCCTGCCCCCACAGGGGAAAAATTATACTTGGGGTTGGTGGCCACGGCAGGGGGACGGGACCGTCAAGTCATTCCCTTTTTCCCCGTTGAGCGTGAACGGTATTTAGAATACGACCTAACCCAGGCCCTCTATCGCCTAACCCAACCTGCCCAGAAAACCTTGGCGGTTCTTTCCACCATTCCTGTTTTGGGGCAATCCGATGACCTTTTGGGTAGGGGGGGGCAGCGTTCATGGATGATCATGGATCAGCTGAAACCCTTTTTTGTGCTTAACCCGCTGGCCACCACGGTTACAGCCATTCCGGAAAAAACAGACATTTTGATGCTGATCCAGCCCCAAACCTTGGGCCGTGAAACCTTAAAGGCTGTGGATCGCTACGTGGCCGCCGGCGGGCGGCTTTTGCTGTTTATGGATCCGTTTGTGGAAACGCAGGGGCAGTCTCCTGCTGCTGCGGGGGATGTTTCCCCTGAACTTTCCCAGCTTTTAAAAGCATGGGGTCTGCGTTTTGAGGGCAGTTATTTTGTGGCCGATGCCGCCTTGGGGCGACGGGTAACGGGGAACGTGGGTGGTTATGAACGGCAATTGACCTACTATGGATGGCTTTCTGTTCCCAAAGCCAAAATGCAATCTGACGATACGGTCATGGCTGATTTGGATATCCTGACCTTGGCCTCCGCAGGGTCGTTTGCGGCGATACCCACCTCGGGCCTCCGTCAAACCGTTTTGCTCAGCAGCAGCGCGGAATCCGCCGCTATGGATCTTTCCTATATTCGCCCCACGCCGGATGTGGGGCGTTTGCTAAAGGATTTTTCACCCGCAAAAACCCCGTTCCCCTTGGCTGTGCGCATTCAGGGGGTTGTCAATCCCGCTTTCCCCCAGACTCAGGAAGCGGTTGTTGTGCCCCAAGAGGATCCCCTTTCCCCAAAATCCCCCAGAACCGTGACCATTGAAAAGGGGGGCGACACGCCCTCAAAAAACCCACAGGCCGTGGGTTTACCGCGTCAGGAATCTGTCAAAGCCTCTCAGAATGCCGCAACCATCATCGCGGTGGCGGATGTGGATATGCTGTATGATGCCTTTTGGTTGCAAAAGGGGCAGGTTATGGGCCAGATTGTGGCCATTCCCACAGCCCAGAACGGCACCTTTGTTCAAAATGCTTTGGGGTATCTCAGTGGGAACGCCACCCTAATGTCCATACGGCCCCGTACCGTCAAAACCCGCAGCCTGACGGCTCTGGATACCCTGCAGCGTCAGGCGGAAGAGGCCTTTCAAGTCAAAGAACAAAAAACCCGCCAGGAAATGGATTTGGCAGAAGCCAAGCTCAATGATCTCATGAAAACCGGCACAACCCTAAGCGAAGCCCAGGAAAAAGTTATCCAAGACCTGCAGGCCAAGCTGCTCACCCTTCGTCAGGATCTTCGCCTGATTCAGCGGTCTTTGCGCCAAGATGTGTCTCGTTTGGAACAGCGGTTGTGGTTTTTAAATATCTTGGCCATGCCCCTTGCGGTGGCGTTGGTGGCTTTTGGGATTTTGAGAAAATCCCGATCCATCCGATGGTTTTAGGGGGTCATCATGCTTGGGGGTTTGCGAACGGTCCATTGGGTTTTGGGGCTTTTTTTTGTTGTTGTGGTTTTGGGCATTGGCTTTAACAACAAACCAAAAGACGATGGGACTCTGCCCCTGTTGTTTCCTGATTTGGAAAAACAAATCAACACGGTGGATCAGATTGCCATAACCCAGTTTGGCAAAACAATCACCTTAAAACGCAAAGATGGTGCGTGGTTTGTGTCGGGATATGACGGGATTCCCGCCCAGTTTTCCGCAGTGCGTCGCACCCTGATGGCCCTCTCAAAGACCAAAATTGTTGAGGAAAAAACAAAAGACCCAAAACACTATGCCTCACTGGATGTCAACGATACAAAAACAGAAACGTCCAAAGCGCAACACATGACTCTTTACGCCGGAAACAATCCCCTTGTGTCCCTGATTATGGGCAAAGAAGAATCGTTGCTTTCTGGAACATCGCACCCTGATGTTTATATTCGTCTTCAGGATACGGTGTACTGGACACGCGGGGCGCTGCCTTTTCCTACCCAGGCCAAAGCGTATTTGGATCCCGTGCTGTGGACGATAGACGCCTCTCGCCTGAAAGACATCTCTTGGCAAGCCCCCACAAATCAGGGGATGGCCAAACGCCAAACCCCTTTTGATACCTCTTGGCAGGATGCTGAGGGTGCCCCTTTGGGCCAGAAAGAGGGGGTCCTGCTCCAGTCCATCCTGCGTCAATGGTCCGATAGCTTAACGTTTTCAGACATCAGACCCATAGACAGTGTTCAGTCCCAATCCTCAGCGTTTACTGTAACACTCAACACCTTTGATGGGTTCACCGTAACCCTGAGGGGATATGACGATGCCGAAAAAAAATCCGTTTGGGTCAGGGTTGAGGCAACACACAATGACGCCAAAGACCCAACGTTCTGGGAAAGCCAAAAACCAAAAGTTTTTGCCGGTTCTGTGGATTTACAGCCCAAAGATGTGGTGATCTCGGATATTGCCGAACTTCAGGCCAAGGTTAAAGGTCACGTCTTTCGCATTCCCCATTATCCCGCAGAGTTTCTTTTGCCAAAAACAGAAAAACCCGCGGATGTGACCCCGTTGAAAACAAAATAATAAAAAATTAGGGGAGTTTTTTATGGTCAGAGTGTGTTTGCTGCTTTTTTTGGGATTTCTGATGCTGCCTCTTTCTTTGGCAAAGGCGGAAACCAGCATCGCCGCCCGTGTGGGGGATGCCATCATCACAACGCATGATGTGGACACCCGTTTGAAAATTTTGTTTTTATCCTCAAAAATGCCAGAGGATGAACGTGTGAAAAACCAACTGCGCCAACAGGTTCGGGAACTGTTGATTGATGAAGAGGTCCAGCGCCAAGCCGCCAAACGAGAAGACATCACCATCGCGGATGCCGATATCAAAAAAACATTTGCGGCCATTGAAACGCGCAACACCATCGCCCCAGGACAATTGGTGCCTGAGATGGCCAAAAAAGGCATCGATGAAACAACCCTGAAAAAACAGGTTGTGGCCACTTTGGGATGGCAAAGGCTGATGCAAAAAAATTATCAGGATCAAATGGTGATTTCTGATGACGATGTTGCCATTGCCAAGGCCCGCATGGAGCGCAATCAAGGAAAGACCGAGTATTATCTCTCGGAAATCCTGTTGTTTGTGAATAGCCCGCAGCAAGAAGACGACATGCGCAAAAACGCCATGACGCTGTATGATCAATTGGTCAAAGGCGCTCGCTTTGAAAGCGTGGCCCGTCAGTTTTCCCAAAGTGCCACGGCGGCGAGTGGGGGCGTTATCGGGTGGGTCGTGGTGGATCAACTGCCCATGGATGTTCAAAAAGTCATCATCCGTCTGGATAAAGGCGCCATCAGCCAGCCCATTCGCACCCAGATGGGCTATAAAATGTATAAGATTAACGACCAGCGTTTGGTGGGCGTGGTTCTGCAAAATCAAACCGTGGTGGATGTGTTTCAAACCATCATCCCCTTTGTTGATGACGCCAAGTCTGTCGCGGCGGCAACAGAGATTAAGGACACTGTAAAGGACTGTGCCTCTGCCGAAGCGTTGGCCAAAGACAAGGGCTATACGGCCTCTGGTTACAGCCGCGGCGTTTCTGTGGGCAGCATGCCCAAACCTGTGCAAGAGCAGGTGATGAAATTGAAAATCGGCCAGACGACCCCCCCCATGCCCATGGACAATACGCTGGTTTTTATGACCCTGTGTCAGCAGAGCAATCCGGAATACGTCAACACGGTGGTGGATGCGGATTCGGAGAATATCAAACGCGCCCTGTTTTCTGAGCGGGCCACCCAACTGTCCCAGCAACTGTTACGCCGTGAAAGAGAAAATGCCGTCATCGTGCGGGTTGGTCAATGACAAATGCCCCCCTGGTTGTCACCTGCGGGGATCCCACGGGTGTGGGGCTCGATATTTTGCTGCGTCTTTGGGTTCAGCGTGACAAACGCCCTTTGCCCCCGTTTTATCTGTTGGCCCATCCCGATCATGTGGGGGCCATGGCGGCCCGTTTGGGGTTATCCGTTCCTATCCACCCGCTTCAGGACCCTGCTGAGTCTGCCTCGGTTTTTCTGAGTGCCCTGCCGGTTTTTCCGCTGCTCGGTCCGTCTGCCTTAACCATCGGCGTGCCTTCGCCTGCGTATGCCAAAACCACCCTTTTGGCCCTGAACATCGCGGTGCAGCATCTGCAGGCGGGTTTGGCCGCGTCTCTGGTGACCTTGCCCCTTCACAAAGCCAGTCTTTATGAATCTGGATTTCAGGGGATGGGACATACGGATTATTTGGCGACGCTTTGCGGTCTGGCCCCTGATGATGCCGTGATGATGCTGGATGCGCCGGCCCTGCGGGTGGTGCCCTTGACCATTCATATCCCCCTTGCCGCCGTATCCCAACACATCACACCGGCGCGTTTAATAAAGGCCATCACCACCCTGGATCGTGCTTTGAAAGACCGTTTTTCCCCGCTCAGAATCGCCGTTTGTGGCCTAAATCCCCACGCAGGGGAGGGGGGGCATCTGGGCGAGGAAGAGCAAACCACCATCATCCCGACCCTAACCGCGCTCAGGGATCAGCTGTCCCTGGATATAGAGGGCCCTCTGCCAGCGGATACGGTGTTTATGGATCTTGGCCGCTATGATGTCATTGTGGGTATGTATCACGATCAGGTTTTGGGTCCGATCAAGGCGCTGGATTTTTGGCATACGGTGAATGTGACGCTGGGCCTTCCTTTCCTGCGCACATCGCCAGACCACGGCACAGCCCATGGATTGGCAGGGTTGGGCACGGCCGATACACGCAGTCTTTTCCGCGCCTTGTGGTATCATCGGGGGTGGTGAATTTGGGGAGTAGGGAGTAGGGAGTGGTGAGTCAGGGCTGTTCATGTCTATGCATCGTCATACCGGACAAGGGAGCGCAGCGACCGCTGATCCGGTATCCAGCGCCACTGTCAAAAGGCGCAGCCTTTTGCCTTTGTATTCTGAAAACTAAGGAACAAAACGCTTCGCGTTTTGGCATTTGCGCTGGGTTCCGGCTCGGCGCTCGCTGCGCCGGAATGACGCAGAATCCTTAGGTTTTGGCAGAAATGAACAGCCAGTAGGGACTAGGTTTTTTTTAAACCGTACAATACGCGGCAATCAATTTGCGCATGGCATCGGCGCGGTGGCTGATTAAGTGTTTTTTGCTGGCTTCCATTTCCCCAAAGGTTTGGAAATGGTGGTTTGGGGTAAATACGGGGTCATACCCAAAGCCTTTGTCCCCTTTGGGCGGCCACGTGATGCGGCCGGAAACCGATCCCTCAAACACAGATTCCTCTCCATCGGGAAACACCAACGCCAAAGCGCACACAAAAGACGCCCGAAAATCCGTGGCCTTTTGCGATGATAATGTGTCCCAAACGCGGGTCATGGCCTCAGAAAAATCTTTTTTTTCGCCGGCCCAGCGGGCTGAAAAAATCCCTGGGGCCCCCTGCAAAGACCGAACACACAGGCCCGAATCATCAGAAAGCACAGGATAGGGACACTGGGCCGCGCCGGCCCGTGCCTTTAACAGGGCATTGTCAACAAACGTCGCGCCGGTTTCTTCGGGCTCAGACAGGTTAAAGGCGCTGGCGTCATACAGGGTGACAGGATAGGGGGAAAAATACTCCTGAAATTCCAAAAGCTTGCCGGCATTATGGGTGGCAATCACCAGATGGCTCAGGGTTTTGGACGGCATACCATCAAAGCCTCTTTTTGTTTTTCTAAAAGGGCCGCCACCCCCCCCTGGGCCAGACGATACAGGGCCTCAAAATGGGACCAATCCACAGGGGAATCCTCTGCCGTGCATTGCAATTCAATCAGCTTTCCCGATGCGGTCATGACAAAGTTGGCATCCGCATGGGCGGTGCTGTCTTCGGCATAATCCAAATCCAACAGCGCCTGATGGTTGTGAATGCCGCAAGACACCGCGGCCAAAGCCTCAGAAAGGGGCATTTTGCCCATTTTCCCACCCTTAATCATCCCCTGCAGGGCAAAATGCAGGGCCACATAGCTGCCCGTGATGGCTGCGCAGCGCGTTCCCCCATCGGCCTGAATCACGTCGCAGTCCAAACGAATCTGGCGCTCCCCCAACAGGGATAAATCACACACGCTGCGCAGGGCCCGCCCGATCAACCGCTGAATTTCCGTAGTCCGTCCAGAGACTTTGCCCTTAGCGGCCTCCCGTTCTGTGCGGGTATGGGTAGAGCGGGGCAACATCCCGTATTCTGCCGTAATCCACCCTTTTCCTGTGCCTTTTAAAAAGGGGGGGACGCGGTCTTCCACTGTGGCGTTGCACAAAACATGGGTCTGACCCATCTGAATCAAACAGGACCCCTCAGCAAAGGGGCTGAAATGGGGAACAAACGTAACCTCGCGCAGCTGATCTGCGGGCCGATGATTCAGGCGCATAACAGTCTAATCCAAATAAAAGGACAATGTGGACACAACCCGCACGCGCTTATCCAGCTGGGTCACATCGTTATCGCCCAAAGACGCCCCACTGATGCTAATTACCCCTTGCTGGGCATCTTTCAGGGCCCCGACACGGGCCCCCGTGGCCGCCGCAAAATCTTTGGCCGCCTGCAATCCATTTTGGGATGCGGTTTTCAGCAAATCCCCCTTAATGGCATTCAGGTTATTGACGTAATAATTTGGGCCCATCACCCCTGTAATCCGCACCCCTTTTTCTATCAAGGTCGTTTGTTTTTGGGCCAGTTTTTCCAGCGTGGCCACTTGTCCCGTCATCACGGAAATATCGGCGCGTATGATATAGCGCGGGGAACGCGGGGCCGTATTGCCATAGGTATCCACCTGCTGATCCGTCAACGTGAAGGATCCCAGACGAATGCTCTTTTCATCCAATCCCGCCTCTTTAAAAAACGCCGTTACGGTTTGAATATCCTGTTGCAGACGCTTAACGCCCGCCCCCAAATCATCATCAGCCGAGGATAAATACAGCGTCCAGCTGGCCGTGTCCGCAGGGACCAATTGCTCCGCCAGTCCCTTCACCACAATAAAACGATCAGCACGGCGCATATCCGTCAGGCCTTTGGCCATAACAAAGGATGCTATCACCAGCGCCAAGCTCACCAAAACGGCGGTTACAATACGGATCATAATGGGGGGCTCCAAAAGCGGTAAAGGTTCAGAGATACTCATGGAAAGCGAAGACAGAGTCAAGCGCGAACTGTCCCCCTTCCCACGATTGTCTGCTTCCCCTTATGGGCTTTTTTACCCCCTTGCTTTATAATGCCTAAACCTAGGGAATGTTAATCAAGAGCCATGGATCGAGATCACCTGATTTTAATTGCAGACGATGATGAGGCTTCTCGCACCCTGATGAGCAAATCCCTAGAAAAAATGGGATTTAAATGCATCGCGGTGGACAATGGGGAAGAAGCCCTTAAGGCCTTTCGCAAAGTTCATCCCGCCATCGTGTTGCTGGATCTGATGATGCCCGTGATGAACGGCATGGAATGCTGTCAGCATATTCGGGCAGACGGGGACTTTGGCGCTGAAGTTCCCATTATCATGGTGACAGGACTTCAGGATCTGGAGATGGTCAACGCCTGTTACGACGCAGGCGCCACCGATTTTATGACCAAACCCATCAACTGGGTCGTGTTGCAGCACCGCATTCGGTATATCTTTCGCGCGTATCAAAATTTAAAAAAACTCAGGGACGGCGAATCACGCCTGATGACGGCCCAGCGCATTGCCCAGTTGGGGTATTGGTATTACGATCGTTCCCTAAAAACCATCCATTTTTCCGAAGAGGCCAAACGCATCCTTGATCTGGATAGGCATCAGCGGCGCCCCTATACCCTGCAAGAGTACATGCGACTGATCCCCAAATCAGACAAACCCCTTGTGGAGAGCTTTTTTAACGATAGCCTGATGCACAACAAAAACACCGCCATCGACCACGGCCTGTTAACGCAAAATAACCATCTGCGTTATGTCCACCTGCAAACGGGCATGGATTCCAGGATGGATGCCGATGCTGTCTTCGTCAACGGCATTGTGCAGGATATTACCGAGCGCAAGCAATACGAAGAAACTCTGAATGTCACCCAGTTCGTTTTGGACCGCGCCCCAGAGGGGGTGATGTGGACCAATGCGTTTGGAAAAATTCTCTATGTCAATGATGCCGCATGCCAATTGCTGGAGCGTCCCAAAGATGACCTGCTGCGCAGCACAATCCACGGCCTGAGAGATTTTCACAGTCTGGATCAATGGCGCGATCACTGGAATCTTTTGAAAAATCAAGGGGCCTTCACCACCGAGGAAATTTTTCTGAATCAGGCTGGCCATAAAAAAATCATTGAATTTACAGAAAACTATTTGTTTTATAAAAACAAAGAGTTCAACTGTGCCTTCATGCGGGATGTCAGCAAACGCAGCCAGGAAGAACAGGAATTGATCCTGGCCAAAGAACAAGCGGAATCCGCCAGCCGTTCCAAATCAGAATTTCTGGCGAACATGAGCCACGAGCTGCGCACACCCCTTAATGCCATCATCGGGTTTTCCAGCATCATGCACAGCCAGACTTTTGGACCCCTAGGGCACCAGAAGTATCTGGAATACACAGGGGATATCAAAGAAAGCGGCGATCATTTGCTCAGCATCATCAATGATATTTTGGATCTTTCTAAAATCGAGGCAGGTCAATTTGAACTGTATGAATCCAAAATGAATTTGGGCAAGGTTCTGGCCTCTGCGCTCAGAATCGTTCGGGGCCGGCCCGAGGCTGAAAACATTGTCTTGGTTGAGGATATTTCAACCACCCTACCCATCATTTACGGGGATGAACGCGCCCTAAAACAAGTGGTTATGAATATCCTTTCCAACGCCATAAAATTTACGTACGAAAAAGGGACCGTGACCCTGTCATGCCACTATGATCCCGAAAATGATTTTCCTCTTATGATTCAATGCACGGACACCGGCGTGGGTATGCGAGAGGAAGACATCCAAAAAGCTCTGAAACCCTTTACCCAAATCGATAATTCGTACGCCCGCCGCCACGAGGGGACAGGTCTGGGTTTGCCTTTGGTGCAAAAACTCATGGATATGCATCAGGGGAAACTGCATATCAAAAGCGCGGAAGGCCGCGGCACAACGGTGTCTCTGTTTCTGCCCAAAGCCAGAATTGTGGAGAAGGATGGGTCTTAGGATCCAGACATCACGCCGATTCGTAAATCCATCCCCCGCCCAAAACACGGGATCCTTGGTAAAAAACGCAGGCCTGACCTGGGGCAATGCCGTACTGGGGATCATCAAATGTTACGGTTGCCTTCCCATCCTCTTGAAAGGTGAGGGTGGCGGGGGCGGTGTCTTGGCTATAGCGGCATTTGGCCTCGATACGCTGTGGGGTTTCAGATGCCCCCAACCAGTTGACGCCGTTTAAAAAAACGCTTTCACGGGCCAGGGCCTCTTTGGGGCCCACCACCACACGTCGGGTGTCTGGATCCAGACGGATGACATACAGGATATCCCCCCCACCGATGTTCAATCCCCGTCGTTGTCCCACGGTGAAGTTAATGATCCCGCCGTGCTGGCCCAAAACGCGACCATCAACGTGCACGATGGATCCGGCTTGGATGGATTCTGGACGCATTTTTTTCACCAGATCCCCATACCGACCATCGGGAACAAAGCAGATATCTTGGCTGTCGGGTTTTTCCGCCACCGGCAATCCGTAACGCTTGGCCATGGCCCGCGTATCGGCTTTGGATATGCCCCCAAGGGGAAAGCGTAAAAAAGAAAGCTGCGCCGGCGTTGTGGCAAACAGAAAATAGCTTTGATCCTTGGTGTGATCGGCGCCGCGGTGCAGGCTGATCTCGCCCTCTGTGTCCATGCGCTGGACATAATGACCCGTGGCCAGAAAATCACCGCTTAAATCCCGCGCCACCTGCAACAAATCACGGAATTTCACGGTTTGGTTGCAACGAATGCAGGGAATGGGCGTTTCGCCCCGCACATAGCTGTCGGCAAAATCATCAATAACCTGCTGGCGAAAACGGCTTTCGTAATCCAATGTGTAATGGGGAAAACCGATTTTATCGGCCACGGCTTTGGCGTCTTGGATATCCTGACCGGCGCAGCAGGCCTTGGTTTTTTGCACAGCTTGCCCATGATCATACAGTTGCAGCGTGATGCCCACCACGTCATACCCCTGTTCATGCAGCAAGGCGGCCACAACAGAGCTGTCCACCCCCCCTGACATGGCCACAATGGCGCGTTTTGAGGGTTGCGCTACCATCCCGCTTTACCCATCACATCTCGGGCTGGGGCGGTGTAGGGCCCAAGGTCCTTTTGGGCCACAGGATCCGTGTGAAACCCAAAGGGATCCACGGTTTTTTGATTGGGGGTTTGCCGAACATTCACCGCGCGATAGTCTTTGTTGTCATTGGCCAGACGGTCCTGAACCATGCGACTGACCAGAAATTCCATCAATTTTATGGCCTCTTCCCGATGGGCGGCGCGTTCAACCACGCCCGCACCCGTGATGGTGACATGGGTGCCCCGATCTGCCGTGTTGGGATAAAGGATGCCGATTTTGGCCCGATCCTCTGGGGGCAAACGACGCACGGCATCATCCCCCACCACAGCCAAGGCACACCTTCCCGCCAAAACATCCGCAATTTGATCCCTATCCCCCCCCGATGGCGGGCGGGCGCTGTTATCAAGAACCCCCTTGATCCACGCGGTGGTTTTCTTTTCCCCGTACCCTTGCAACAGTGCAGCCACTAAGGATTGATTCAGGCGGCCCACAGACAAACACAGCCCGTTCTGATAAACGGGGGAGGCAAGGGCCTCGTAACTGCTGACCCCGCTGGGGGGGATTTTGTTTTTTGTTTTGTCATAAAGGATAACATGGGCCTGCTGCGCAAAGGCAAACCACGTTTTGCCCTGCAATGCACCAGGCAATGAAGATTCCAGAATCAAAGACGGCGCGGCCTGTAAAAACCCCCCTTCCTCGGCCTGCCACAGCAGGGGCAAACCGCGCAGAATCACCGCATCGGCTTTGGGGATATCCGCATCTTCGGCCAGTTTTTTTAAAATATCAGTGCCGTCCTGAACGCTGTAGCGAACACGAATGCCGGTTTTTTCCCCAAAGGCCTTAAAAAGCTCCTGCCACAGAGGGGAATCCTCGGTGGTGTAAACATTCACAAAAGACGCATCCGCCATTTGCGCGGCAGGGGCTTGGGTCGCGGGGGGATTTTGCGTTGCGGCCGTTTGTGCTGGGGCCTTTGGCGCTGCGGTCTTTGGATCAGGGGCCGCATAACAGGGGGAATGGGCCAGAAAAAAGGCCATCATCATCGCCCAAAACCAGGGAAAAGCTTTGGTGGTGTTACGCTTAGGGATTGGGGGCGACATAACGAAATGGTGTAACGGTAAAGATCACCCAAACCTATCACGAGAGGGCTGTATTGCAAGACTCTTTGTGGCCCTCAGCCGTCTTTCCTGTCCTTAAGAACACACCGACCGAACCGCCGCCACAATATCCGCCACCTGGGGCAGGGCCAGACGTTCCAGATTGGCAGCGTAAGGCAGGGGCACATCTTTTCCCGTCACCCGCAAAACAGGGGCATCCAGATGATCAAAGGCCAATTCCATCATTTGCGCCGCCAGTTCAGATCCGATACCAGCGTAGGGCCAGCCTTCTTCAACACTGACCAGACGGTTGGTTTTTTGCACAGAGGCCACCAGCGTTTGGGTATCCAGCGGGCGCAGGGTCCGCAGATCAATGACCTCTGCATCAATACCCTGCTGCGCCAGTTCCTCCGCCGCAGCCAAGGCATGTTTTACCATCAGGGAAAAGGCCGTGATGGTGACGTCTTTGCCGCTGCGCACAACTTTGGCTTTGCCGATGGGCAAAACAAAATCCTCAGACACCGGCACATCAAAGGTCATGCCATAGGTGATTTCGTTTTCCAAAAAAATCACGGGGTTGGGGTCGCGAATGGCGGCCTTTAATAAACCTTTGCAGTCTGCCGCGCTGTAGGGGGCAATGACCTTCAGGCCTGGGCAGTGGGCATACCAACTGGCGTAACACTGGGAATGCTGGGCCCCCACACGGGAAGCCGCCCCATTGGGCCCCCGAAACACAATGGGACATCCCATTTGCCCGCCGGACATATACAGGGTTTTGGCCGCCGAATTGATGATTTGATCCATGGCCTGCATGGCAAAGTTAAACGTCATGAATTCCACCACAGGGCGCAGTTTCATAAACGCCGCCCCCACGGCCAGACCGGCAAAGCCATGCTCTGTGATGGGCGTATCAATCACGCGGGATGGGCCAAAGGCATCCAACAACCCCTGCGTGACTTTATAGGCGCCCTGATATTCCGCTACCTCTTCCCCCATGACAAACACCGTATCATCGCGGCGCATTTCCTCCATCATGGCATCCCGCAGGGCTTCGCGGACGGTCATGGATTTCGTTTCCCCCCACGCGGGATCGTCCCCCACAGAGACCAAAGCAGGGGCTGCCACCGTGGGGGCAACCGTCAGGGGTGCCGAAGACGGGGCGGCGGGTGTTGGGCTGTGTGTCCCCTCCAGCGCGGAGGCATCCTCCCCCTCCACCACCAAAACGGCGATGGGGATATTGACGGCCACGCCTTCGCTGCCAGCGGGAATCAGGATTTTTCCCAAAATGCCTTCATCCACCGCTTCAACTTCCATGGTGGCTTTATCGGTTTCAATTTCTGCCAGAATATCACCGGCGCGAACAGAATCGCCCTCGGTTTTTAACCAACGGGCCAGATTGCCCTCGGTCATGGTGGGGGAAAGGGCAGGCATCAAAATCAATGTAGGCATAACAACGCATCCCAAAGGCTGTTTCACAAAAAGGGCTGTTTAAAAAAACATGATAAGGGTTCTATCACTCCCTGCAGGCAGGGGCAAGGGGGTCCATAAGGGACGTGATGGGGTGTTGCGGTTAGGGATGGGCAAACGGCGGGATGGGGGGACATATGGAAAACCCTCACCCCCCCTCCGTCACCACCGCCCCCAGTCGTTGATCGTGGGATTCGGCGGGCAGGGCGGGAATGTGTTGCACCGCAAAAATCACGCCGATGCTGTGCGTTTCGGGATGGGCCGCCAGATAACGGTCATAATATCCCCGTCCATACCCCAAACGATGGCCCGCCACATCCACACCCAGACAGGGCACCAGCAGGGTGTGGGGCGTGACGGCCTCTGCCGTATTCATGGGCTCAGGGATGCCAAAGGGCCCACGGGTCAAGGGATCTTTGGGATGCCAAAGACGAAACATCATGGTGTGGTTTGTGATGGTGGGCAGGGCCATGGCTCCCTGCCACGTTTGCCAAAAGGGGGACAGGTCCACCTCCCCATAAATGGGATGATAAAGGCCCAGCACAGGGGGGGGCGATGGCCCCAGCAACGCGGTCAGGTTTTGGGCAATCTGATCTTCCTTCACGCGCCGATGGGGGACATTCTGGCGTTCCTTGAACAAAAGGGCGCGAAGGGCAGCCTTATCCAAAGCGTTCATCCGGCTGGGGTTGGCGATGGGGACTTTGGGGATAACAGCCCAGAATTTTCACGGACTTGCTGTAAAACGCCAGCTCCTCCAGCGCATGATCCATGGCGGGGCTGTGCTGGTGGGCCGCCACATCCACATAAAAATGGGCAATCTGAAAATCAGACCCTGAAAAGTAACTTTCAATTTTCAGCAGGTTAATGCCGTTGGTGGCAAAGCCCCCCAGCGCCTTGTACAGGGCGGCGGGCACGCTGCGCAGATCAAAAAACAGCGATGTCATGGCGGGGATGTGGGGGGACGGCGGCGGGGCCGCGTCGTTGGCGATGATCAAAAAACGGGTGGTGTTGTCGGGGCTGTCCGCAATGTCTTCATCCAGAACGCTTAAGTTATACAGGGATGCCGCCAGATGGGATGCAATGGCCGCGTGGCTTTCATCCCCCTGTTGGGCTACCCACTGGGCGGCGGCGGCCGTGTCAGAAAACACGTGGGGGGTGATGCGTTTGCCCATCAAATACCGACGACACTGGGACAGGGCCATACTATGACTGTGGGCATGACGAATGCCGCTGATTTTGGCGTTGGGCAGGCCCAGCAGGCAGTGGTTGATGGCCTCGAAATGCTCCCCATGAATAAACATGCCCGCGCGGGGCAACAGGTGATACACATCGCTGACACGGCCCGCGATGGAATTTTCCACAGGGATAGCGGCAAAATCCGCGTCGTGGGCTTTCAGGGCGGTAAAGGTATCCTCGAACGACACACAGGGCAGCGTTTTGGCATGGGGGAAGATTTTACGCGCCACCAAATCCGAAAACGCGCCGAGGCTCCCTTGAAAGGCGATGGTGGTCATAACGGGTGTCCTGTAACTTGGGAAAGAAGATCGTGAATCATCAACAGCGCCGCCCGCGTTGCGGGGCGATGCAGCTGATCGGGGCTATAGTGACGGTAAAAGGCCTGAAGGGCCGCCTCAGGATTGTCCCCATCATACCCAAAACGCATTAAGGCCTGCCTAAAATCTGCCTCCTCCTGCGGATTTAAGGGGGTATGATCATGGGAAGGGGGCGTTTTGGGCCACAGCCCAAAGCCGAGGGCCGCCAAACGCTGCCAAGGGAATTTTTCCCCAGGGTCCTGCTTGCGCGTGGGGGCCACATCGCTGTGACCGACCAAGGCTTCGGGCAAAAACCCATACCGGCCAAAAAGATCCGCTAACAGGGCGCACAGGGCCTGAATCTGACGCTCTGGAAAATCGGGATAATCCCAATCGTGGCCGCGATTCACCAGCTCGATCCCGATGGAGGCACTGTTGATATCCGTGACCCCCCGCCACAGCGACACCCCCGCATGCCACGCGCGGGCATGTTCGGGCACCAGGGCATAAACCTCGCCTGCAGTGTCAATACAATAATGGGCACTGACTTGGGCGGTGGGATCACACAGGCGGGACAGGGCGGCGCCCCCTGTGATCATCCCCGTATAATGCACAACCACCAGGGAAATGGGCAGCCTGCGCATATCATGGTTGGGCGAAACATGATCCGTGCGCAGCAGCATACCCTAAGCCGCCTCAGCCGGTGCCTGTTGTTGCAAACGGGCGCATAAACGGGCAAAGGATCCGTCGGGCTGGCGCAGCAGGTTTTTGGGGGTATCCTGTTCCTTGACGTGGCCGTTTTCCATAACAATTACATGATCGGCCTCTTGAATGGCGGCCAAACGGTGGGTGGCAAACACGATGATGCGCCCCTTTTTCATTTGGTGCAGATTGTGAATGATCTGAAATTCCGTTTCGGCATCCAGCGCAGAGGTGGCCTCATCCAAAATCATCAACGGCGCCGCGCGGAGTAAGGCCCGCGCAATGGACAGCCTTTGCCGTTGTCCACCGGAGAGATTCTTCCCACCCTCCGCCAAAACCGTCTTGATGCCTTGGGGCAGGGACTGCACAAAGGTATCCGCACTGGCCAGTTTCAGGGCCGCCCAGGCCTCGTCCTCTGTGGCCTGTGTGTTGGCATAGCGTACATTTTCCAAAATGGTGTCCTGAAACAAATAGGTATCTTGGGCCACATAGCTGATTTTGGATCGCACACTGCCCAGCGTATAATCCCGAATGTCCGTTTCGTTAAACGCAATGGCCCCTGCCGTTGGATCATAAAAGCGTGGCAACAAGGCCATAATGGTGGATTTCCCCGATCCCGAAGCCCCCACCAACGCAATCAATTGATCCTGCTGCAAGGTTAACGATACATGCTTTAACACGTGGGCCTGATGCCCGGGGTACTGAAACACGCAGTCCCGTAATCCCACGGTTTTCAGGGGGGTGCCTTCGGGATAGGGGACGGCGCTGGGGGCATCCACAATGGTGGGCTGCATATCAAACAAATCATACAAACGCACCACGGCGGCCATACCTTCTTGCAGGGTGGCATTCATGGTGGATATGCGTTTGATGGGTTCATAGGCCATAATCAACGCCGTGATAAAGGAAAAAAAGTTCCCCGTGGTGCTGGCCCCGCTGATGACCTGAGTGCCGCCGTACACAATAACCACAATGATGGCCAGCCCGCCCAGCATTTCCATAATGGGGTTGTTGGCGGAACGCACGCGGGACATTTTGATGAATAGACGGCCCATTTGATCAATGACGGTGTCGGCCTTGTGGGTTTCTTTGGCCTCTTGGCCATAGGTTTTGACTTCGCGGATGCCCGCAAAGGACTGGGTGATGATGTTGGACATATCCCCCATCTGTCCCTGTCCCTGACGGGCCAGCTTTCGGATGCGCCGGCCCATGCGGCGAATGGGGATAAACGATAACGGAAACACAAAAAACGATGCCGCCGCCAAAGACGGCGCCTGCCAAAACATGACCCCCACCAGAAAAAACAGCGTCAAAACATCCTTAAACGCCGATGTCACAACAGTGGTGACAACCCCCTGCAAAACCCGCGCATCGGCATGAAAGCGCGTCACCAGCGTGGGCGTGGGGGTGCAATCAAAATACGCCATATCGGTGTTCATCAGTTTATTAAACATGCGCTTTTGCAGGGAAACAACAATGCCGTTTCCAATGATGCTCATGAACAGGGACTGGCCATAGTTGGCCACGCTTTTGCAAAAAAAGGCCAAAAAGACCAAACTGGCCACGATAAAAAGGCGGCTTGCATCTTTGCCCAGAAAAATATCATCCAAAATCGGCTGCATCAGCTTGGCGAGGGCCCCCGTAGACGCCGCCACCACCGCCATCAACAAAAACGCCAAAACAAATTTCCCCCGATGCTGCCGAACATGGTCATGGTAAAGCCGTTTGGCCAAAACGATATCATCCTGTGCAGACATAGGGGCAAGTTCCATTACCAACTGAAAAACGCATGCACTTTACTGCATACCGCAGGGTTTGGCAATTTTTCGGTGGGGGGTATGGGTGGGAGTAGGGAGTGTGAAAAATCTTTACTCCCTCTCCCGCGTGCGGGGGAGGGTTGGGGAGGGGGCTGCAACCACCATCTGTTTGTTATCAAACAAAAATTTTGCGGCGAAACCCCCTCCCTAACCCTCCCCCGCAAGCGGGAGAGGGAACACAAAGTCCCCCCCCAAACAAAACACCCCCGCGCCGCCAGCGTTGCTAATGCTGGCGGGTTGGGGGGTGTTTGGGGGCCTATATTTCCTCGTGAAGGATTCTATTGAATTCCCTCTTAAGGTCGTCAAGGTCGCCTTCCGTCATTGACGGTAAGATGACCATCTCGTTAATCGCGGTGCGAAGGGTTACAGGTTGGTCCTTGTCCTTTGCGAGGGTGAGAACCAAGCGTAACACTTGTCTTACCGTTTTGTCAGGATATTCAATTAGGTTTTTGATGATCATGGTCGATAATCTCCTGCCCTTTAGGGGCGGGTAGGGTTTGATCATGACATAGCCTGCACCACCCCGCGATTGTGAATCGAAGGTGTCGGAAACGTGTACAACTTGACGCATAGCGCAAGTCTCCAAATTCCGTCCTAAAGGGTCCCAAAGGTCCCAGAAAGAGCAAAATTACATCATGAAACCCTAGCCTAATATATATATATATATACGTCAAGCATTTTATTTAAAAAAAATCATGAAAAAATCTGGGGGGCAAAATCGTTTTGCCAAGCGCCCCCCTGTGGTTTTAAACGGTGTCTTTATAGGGCCCGATGCCCAATATCACGGCGATAAAATCCCTGTGGCCACTGGACATCGTGAATCAGGGTATAGGCGCGGTCCCGTGCCTGTTGCAGCGTATCCCCCACCCCCACCAGCGACAATACCCGTCCGCCGGTGGCTACAAAAGTCCCGTGATCGCCGCGCTGGGTGGCGGCATGAAAAACGTGGGTGGTGTGGCCATCCCCGTGGGGCAGGCTTTGGATGGTGGTGCCGGTGATGGGCTGATCGGGATAGCCTTGGCTGGCCATAACAACGCACAGGGCGTAACGGGGGGACAGGCGCACGGTGTGGGCATCCAGCGTCCCCACGGCGCAGGCATACAGCAGCGGCACAATGTCTTGGTCAATCAGGGGCATCAAAACCTGACATTCCGGATCCCCAAAACGGGCATTAAACTCAATAACAAAGGGCCCGCGTGCCGTCATCATCAACCCCGCATACAGAACCCCCTGAAAGGGGCAGCCTTGATCCGCCATGGCCTGTGCCACGGGCTGAATGATGGTGGTCATAACATGGTCAACCCCCGCATCATCCAGAACCGGCGCGGGGGCATAGGCCCCCATCCCCCCCGTGTTGGGACCCAAATCCCCGTCAAAAACCCGTTTATGATCCTGCGCATGGCCGATATAGCGCACGGTTTTCCCATCGCACAGGGCAAAAACGCTGACCTCTTCCCCGTCTAAAAACTGCTCGATGACAACGCGGGCGCCGGCATCGCCAAAACACCGATCCCCCATCATGGACGAAAGGGTCGCGCTCGCCTCTTCCCGGGTTTGGGCAATGACAACGCCTTTGCCGGCGGCCAGACCATCGGCCTTAATCACCATGGGCAGGGCCGCCGTTTCGGCATAGTTCAGGGCCAGCGTCAAATCCACAAAGGTTTCATGGGCGGCGGTGGCCACGCCGGCCTGTTTGCAGATGGTTTTCATAAAGGCTTTGGATGTTTCCAGTTGGGCCGCGGCCTGACTGGGGCCAAACACGGGATACCCCGCATCTCTCAGGGCATCGGACAATCCGGCCGCCAGCGGTTTTTCCGGCCCAATCACCACAAAATCCACGGCGTTGGTTTGGCAAAACGCCAAAACGGCTTGGGTGTCTTCTGGGATTAAGGGGATGGAGGAGGCAATGCCCGCATTCCCCAGCGCCGTCCACAGCCGATCACACACCGGCGAAGCGGCAATTTTCCAGGCCAAAGCATGTTCGCGGGCCCCATTGCCAATCAAAAGAATATTCATAGCGCAGGATCTTTCTATACAACCGATTGACTTCTGTGGTATATCCCTGTTTTTGGTGGGATACAAGCAAAGGCTCTATCATGAATCGCAGCATCATTGAAACGTTGTTGGGCGCCGCTGTTTTGCTGGCTGCTGGTTATTTTTTATTTTTTGCGTATCAAAACAGCGATGTGGGCCGCGGCGGCACAGGCTATCCCCTGTATGCCACGTTCGAGCGGGTGAATGGCTTAACGCTGGGATCTGACGTGCGCATCAGCGGGATCAAGGTCGGCACCGTCACCGATATGACGCTGGACACCAAAACCTTTCTGGCCACCCTGACCCTGAATGTGAAAAACAACGTGGCGTTGTCAGATGACACTGTGGCCGAAATCACCTCCGACGGTCTGTTTGGCAACAGCCATCTGGCCCTGAATCCTGGGGGGTCCGAAACCATCCTAAAGGCGGGGGATAGTCTGACCTACACCCAATCGCCGGCCACCTTTTCCGAGTTGATCACCAAATTCATGCTCTCATCAAAGGATGATAAAGACAAAAAGGAGAGCTCTTCCCCCGCAGCGTCTTCCCAGAAAGATGCCCCCCCTGCCAAGCCATGACGAGGCCCATTATGCTGCCGTCCCTGAACAGCCAACCGCTTGTCATAGTTTGTTTGGGTATCCTGCTGTTGCTGGGGATGGTTCCCGCCAGCGCCGTGGCTGAGGATATTATGGTGCAAAGCCAACCTGAATCCCCATCCCCCCAACCAGAGACACAGACACCCGCAGCGGCAGAGGTCCAGCCCCAAACCCCCTTGCCTGACGGGGCCCCTGCTCACATGGAAACCAAGGCTATGGCGGTGCTGCAGGCCCTAGACAAAGTCACGGGGCGCGTGCATGTTTTAAATGTTGTGGTGGATCAACCGGCGCGGTTTGCGTCCCTAACCCTGCGCGTGCGTAGCTGCCGCAAAAGCTTACCCGAAGATTCCCCCGAATCGGCGGCCTTTTTAGAGATCCAAGACACCAACCCCAAGGGTGAAAAAAGCACCGTGTTTTCAGGATGGATGTTTGCCTCTTCCCCCGCGGTTTCCGCCATGGAACACCCCATGTTTGACGTTTGGGTGGTGGAGTGCCGTAATTAACATAACATAAGGAACGCTATGAAAGTCCTGATTTGCGGGGCGGGTCAAGTGGGTTACAGCATTGCCCAGTACCTTTCCAAGGAAGACAACGACATCACCGTGATTGATCATAACGAAGACATGATTGATCGCATCAACAACACACTCGAGGTCAGGGCCCTGCTGGGCCATGCCTCGCATCCTGATGTCATGGAAAAGGCAGGGGCCGAAGAGGCCGAGCTGCTGATTGCCGTGACCCATTCCGATGAAGTCAACATTGTGGCCTGTCAAATGGCCCACAGTTTGTTTTCCATTCCCCGAAAAATCGCCCGTTTGCGGGCCCAAAGTTATTTGATTCCCGCCTTTTCCCACATTTACCGCGGCACAGACGTGCCCATTGATGTGATCATTTCCCCCGAAAAAGAGGTGGCCCACGCCATCAGCGAATTCCTCAGCGTCCCAGGCGCGTTTGAGGTGGAAATGCTGGCCGAAAGCCAAGTGGCCTTTTTGGGCATCACCTGCGAAGCCAATGCGCCCATTTTGCATGTGCCTTTTCGGCAAATGGCGTCGTTGTTTCCGGACTTGCACCTGCGGATTGTGGCGATTCAGCGGGGCGGGCGTTTTTTTGTGCCCCACGGTGATCACCAGCTGTTGCCGCAGGATCAGGCCTATGTCGTCACCGCAACCCACGCGCTGCGGCGGGTTTTGAAATTGTTTGATCACGAAGCGCCCGAAGCCCGCCGTCTGGTCATTGCCGGTGCGGGGAATGTTTGCCGCTTTCTGGTGCAAAAAATCAAAAACGATCACCCCCACATTGATGCCAAAGTCATCGAATGGAATCGGGATGTGGCGGAGGGCTTCGCGCGGTCCTTCCCAAACACCAGCGTGTTTAACGGTGACGCGCTGGATCAGGAAATTCTGCACGAAGCCGACATCGCCAAAGCCGATACCTATATCGCCATCACCGACGATGACGAAGCCAACATCCTCAGCAGCCTGCTGGCCCGCCGTCTGGGATCATCCAAGTCCCTCGCGCTTGTGAACAGTCTCAGCTATGAACCCCTGATCAGTTCGCTGGGCATTGATTCCGTGGTGAATCCCCGCGCCATCACCGTGTCCAAAATCCTGCAATACGTCCGCCGCGGTCATATCCACAAAATCCATTCCATCGGCCAAGGCTTTGGGGAAATTATCGAAGCCGACGCCCTGGAAAAATCCGATCTGGTGGGCAAACGGCTGCAGGATGTGTATTTGCCCCGCGATACCCTGCTGGCGGCCATTGTGCGCCAGCATCACGTCATTGTGCCCAACCGTCAAACCCAAATTATGGCGGGGGACCGTCTGATTATGTTCGTGCCAAAGGGCGGGATTCGGGCCGTGGAACACGCCTTGGCCGCCAAAACATCGTATTTTTAGGGATATAATGGAAAAAGTATGGTGGAGGTGAACGGGATTGAACCGATGACCTCCTGCGTGCAAAGCAGGCGCTCTCCCAGCTGAGCTACACCCCCAATGCAGAGAGATGTACCAAAAACCGCTTTGGGATGCAAGGGGATTTTGTTGTTTTTGGGGGGTGGAAAAGGCGGGGTGGGATGGGTGTCTTTGGGGGGATTATGATTTCCCCTCTTTCCCATTTGCGCTCCCTCTCCCGCTTGCGGGGGAGGGATGGGGAGGGGGTTTCGCCACAATTTGGCTTTTCTGGGGTTTCAGCCCCTCTCCCCGAGGGGGAGAGGGCGAAGTCCGCCGCCTCACAACCCATTGTCTTGGATTAAAAACCAACCCCCCCAACGAATCCCTTGGTGCCAAAGGTCCCCCATGCTATAGCTAAACCTTTGCATCACCCCTAAAGAAAAAACGGGAAAGGGACATCCATGCTGTTGTGGTTTCGTCGTGTGTTGGTTGGAACATTGGCCAAGGTTTTATTGATCTTGATGATTATTTCCTTTGCGTTTTTTGGGTATCAAACGGCCTTTGATGGCAATCCCCAAGCCGACATTGTGGCCACGGTGGGCAGCGTCGATATTCCCGCCACCCGCCTGATGCGGGCACGGGAACAGATTCAGGAAAACTACACCCGCGCCTTTGGCGGCCAAGCCCTGCCCGATTTTTTCACACAGCGCATCTGGGACGATGCCCTGAAACTGCTCATCAATGATGCCCTGATCACGTCTGCCGCCGAAAAATGGCAGATGCCCATTCCGGAAAAACGTCTGGTGAAAATTCTGGGCAACTATCCAGCTTTTCAAAATGCCGAAAAAACCTTTGATCCCGAACTGTTCAAAAGCGTTCTGGCCAAATCAGGGGTCAGCCCGCAGGAGGTTCTGGATGATGTGCGCGTTGCCGAGTGGCAGCGATATTTTCGGGATGCTTTTGTGGCCGCCGCTGTGGTGCCTGACGCGCTGGTTGTTTCAACCCTGCAACAGGACAAAGAAACCCGCAGCGCTCTGATTTTCACCCTGCCCGTTGTGCCCATGACCACAGACGTGCCAGATGCCACCCTAAAACCTTGGTTTCAAACCCGCACGGACCGTTACAAAACCCCTGAAAAACGCATGTTTGGGTATACCACGTTGGGACTGACCTTCACCGATGCGGCCATTGAATCCTATTACAAAGCCCACACCGACGCCTTTACCCCCACCCCTAAGCGGCGCATCTTGCAGAAGTTTTGCCCTGATCAGGCCTGTGTTGACCAAAACCAGAGTCTGAAAGCCCTAGACCCCAAACAATCCGCCGTGACGGATTTGGGACTGGTTGAGGCCAAAGATCTTTTGCCGGTCCTGCGTCAGGCGGCCTTTGATCTGCCCCTGAACACCGTATCTTCGCCGCTGAAAACCGATTTTGGATGGACCTTTTTGCAGGTGACAGAGATTCAGGCCCCCCCAGCCCCACCCTTAAAAGACATTCGCAATCAGGTCATCGAGGCCATGAAAACCCCCGAAAGCGTGGAGGCCCTTTACAAACAAACCAACGCCCTGGAAACGGCTGTTGCCGAAACGGGATCTTTGGAAAAAGCCAGCCAATCCCAGAGTCTTTCTTATCAAAAAACCGCTTTGATCACGCGGGACACCATACCCGACGTGCTTAAGCCCTTTGATAAAGAACTATGGAGCCTACCCCCCAAAGGCACATCCGGACTGCAAGAAATTTCCCCCGATCACTATGTCATGGCCACCCTGATTCAGGTGGTGCCGTCTGCGGCCATGACGTTTGAGCAAGCCCGCGCCATGGTTTTGCGGGATTATCATACCGAGCAAGCGCAGGCCCTGCTGAAACAAAAGCGCGACGCCCTGAAAGAAAAGCTAAAAGCCATGAAACCAGAGGAGCGCACGGCCTTTTTATCCGATGATGATATCAACGCCGTCCAGCCCACAGCCATGAGCCGCGCCCGCGCCATCGAGGCCTTTCAGGCCGATGTGGCCGAGATCATGTTTAGTGCCCCCATAGGCGAGATCAAAGACATCACCAGCGGCGCCATGGCCCAGATTGTTCTTGTGACAGACGTTCAGCGCCCCGATCCCAAAACCCTCAGCGGCCCAGAAAAAGAAGAAACACGCCGCCGCCTGAAAGACGCCATAGCGCAGGATTATTATGAAGCGTTTTTAGAGGATCTGAAAACCCTGTTTCCCGTCACCGTGAAGCAGGATGTGTTTAAACGCCTGAAAGCCAATGGTTAAAATCAGTCCGGTTTCTCAGGTTCAGGCGGCCTTTGATCAAGGTCAGGGCACATTGGTATCCCTGCGGCTATCGGCCGATTGGATCACGCCGGTGCGGGCCTTTTTATCCCTAAAACACACCAAACATCGTTTTTTGCTGGAATCTGTGGAGCGTGCCGTGTTTCGGGGACGCTATTCGGTTTTGGGGTGGGGCAGCGATCAGGTCTGGACCTATTACGGTCAGGATCGTGGTGAACATGTCCAAAACGGTTTGCCGCCAACCCCCCTCACGGGAAAGGGACCGCAGCAGCTGAAGGCCTTGCTGTCCCAAACCCCCATCCTCATGCCGCCGGATCTGCCCCCCTTGGCCATGGGGTTTTACGGGTTTTTGGGCTTTGACATGATTCGGGATGTAGAGGTTCTGCCGGATGCCAGACCAAACCCCCTGAACCTGCCCGTGGCCAAACTGTTTCGCCCCGCCCAGATCATGGTGTTTGATAACGTTCGGGATGAAATTGTTTTGGTGAAATCTGTGTTCCCAGACGCCGGCCTTTCTGCCGCATCGGCTCATCAGGCGGCGGTGGCGATTCTCAAAGAAACCTTGATGCATCTGAGCACAGATCGTCTTTCGGATGCAGAAACCGAAACCCTGCTGGCGGGGGAGGAGGCCCTGTTGCCCACCCCCCCCGAAACCATCACATCCAGCATGACCAAAGACGCCTTTTGCCAGTCCGTTCTGGCCGCCAAAGAGGCCATCGCGGCGGGGGATTGTTTTCAAATTGTCCTCTCCCAGCGGTTTTCCCGTCCTTTTGATGGGGATCCGTTTTCGTACTATCGCCGATTGCGCCGTTTGAACCCGTCCCCCTATCTGTTTTTTCTGGATATGGACGATTTGGTTTTGGTGGGCTCCAGCCCCGAAACGCTGGTTAAAGTCGAGGAAGGCCAAATGACTGTCCGTCCCATCGCCGGCACACGGCCACGGGGTCAAACCCAAAAAGAGGATCAGGCGCTGGCCGCCGGCTTGCTGGCCGATCCCAAAGAAATCGCGGAACATCTGATGCTGCTGGATTTGGGCCGCAACGACGTCAGCCGAGTGTGCGTCCCGGGCAGCGTTCAGGTCAAAGACCCCCTCAGCATCGAGCGGTATTCCCACGTGATGCACATTGTCTCCACCGTTGAGGGCACCCTGCGCCCCGAGGTGGATGTTGTGGATGCCTTTTTGGCTGGTTTTCCCGCGGGCACAGTCTCCGGCGCCCCCAAAGTCCGCGCCATGGAAACCATTGATGGGCTAGAGCCTGATCGACGCGGCCCCTACGGCGGGGGCGTCGGGTACTTTTCCGCCGATGGCCAAACCATGGACACCTGCATCGCCCTGCGCACCGCCATCATCCACCAAGGCAAACTCCACGTCCAAGCCGGCGCCGGCATCGTCGCCGACAGCGACCCCGACAGCGAATACATGGAAACCGTCAACAAAGCCAAGGCATTGTTGGTGGCGGTTTAGGGGGGGTAAACCCAAGAAAAAACATGATGTATATTTTGACATATCATCCTTTGGTTTTAAAGAAAGACATCCCCAAATTATCCATCCCTGTGCAAAAGCGGATAAAAAATGTCTTGGAAACACGCCTTTCCATCAACCCCCTGATGCATAGCAAACCCCTAAGCCACGATCTCAGCGGCCTGCGCAGCACAAGAATTGGTGATTACAGGGTTATTTTTTCCATCAAAGAAGAATCCAAAACATTGGATATTCTTGGAATTGGACACAGAAGCTGGATTTATCAAGAGCGCGGTTCAGGTTAAGTGCCCCCAAACCTGATCATGGGACAAACGGGGTTGATCATCGTGCTGTCTATCTTGGGCTAGAGAGAGGAAATGTTTGTCATCTTCCGCCTCTTCAATGGCTTGCAAAAGAACATGCTCCACAAAGGCCTCTAAAGACGGGGCGTGACTTTGTTTGGCCAATCCCTGCAGGGCCCTAAAAACATCAGGCTGTAAATCTATGGACGGTAAGGCAGGCATAAGCATTCCTGTGGTTTATAGCCAATAGAATACTCGAAAATTGTGGGATTTGTCAATGGGGGGACAAAACACACATCCCCTACACCCCCGTTTTTTCATGCAATTTCAATTCTTCGATGATTTTGAAAATCAGGTTCATTTCCTCTAAAATCGACTGAATTTCCTCAGTAAACGTTGCCGGCTGGAAAATGGACCCTGTGCTAAAGGATTGTTTTTTTGGGTTTAGGATGGGAAGCATCAGAAGAAGATTTTGGTTATAAAAACTCGCCTGCAAAAAAGCCATGTTCTTAAACAATCCTAAAAGTCGAGAGTTTCCCGTCTGTGACTTCCAACGTGCGTTCCAGTATAGGTCCGAAAGGCCCCGCAGCCGGTCCATAAGACTGGGGGTCAACAAATAACGGGCCTCGATTTGGTTGGATGAATAAACCTCAAAATCCGCCTCAAAACGGGGGTCTTCTAGGCTGACTTTTTCCAGTCCCTTGGGTGGCTTCTTGGCCGAATTTTCCAATTTCACGATGGTTTGCCCAGAAAACGATTTGTTCATGCTGAGTAAAATAAAAACACCTTTGAAAACAGTGTTGTGCTTACCTTTTCCTCGTGTCAAGTGGGCCCACACAATGTCCAAAGTCACATTTTTATGGGATCCTCGAATGGAATCTGTCAATTTGGCCTTATCATAGGCAGGGAGAATCGCCGAAGGTTCAAGAGACCCTATCCCCACCAAAGATTCTGGGGCGTAACGAAAATCATCTCCGAAAAAACTGAAGATATGGGGAAAAATCGTTTTCTTGACATCGGATCTATAGCGAAGGATGGGCTGTGAACACCAACAGGCAAAAAGTATGACAAAGAGTGTGAAGACCAAAGGAATAGCATCTCGGGGAGGAATAACATCTTGGGGCAGAAAGATTATTCCCATCACTACACTTACTACAATCAAACATAGTGAAAAGATGGTCCGTTGACGGATTGTTTTCACCGTCGCAATGCGCTTATTTTCAAACGCTTGAAGTTCTGGTTTGATAAAGCGTTCGTAATGGGGGGCAAAGGGTTTCTCTGACCCCTCAGGATCCCGAAAAACAATATTTTCGAGAATAACAGGATTTTCCGGATTTTCTATAATAACAGGATTTTGCGGACCGAGTTCGGTGATTTTGGTGCGATGATTTGGTGGAAACATAAACTTTAACCTAGCGCCTCAGTGGTTTTTACGGTTTTATAGAGAAGCCCCCTACACCCCCGTTTTTTCATGCAATTTCAATTCTTCGATGATTTTGAAAATCAGGTTCATTTCCTCTAAAATCGACTGAATCTCCTCGGTAAAGGTCGCTGGCTGGAAAATGGACCCTGTGTCAAAATAGCGTTTTGTTAGGGGAATCATCAGCAGTAAATTTTGGTTATAAAAACTTGCTTGGATATCGGTCTTCCCAAACAGGTCCGACAGGCCCTGCAGCCGCTCCATAAAACTGGGGGTCAACAAATAACGCGCCTCGATTTGGTTGGATGCATAAACTTCAAAATCCTTTTCAAAACGGGGATCCTCCAAATTGACCTTTTCCAGCCCCTCTGGCTTTTTGATGGCCCAATTCATCAGCAATCCTCGATCCCTTTTCACAATCGTTTTTCCCGAAAACCATTTGTTCATGTTCAGGCAAACAAAAATTCCTTTAAAAATATTGCCTTCTTCTTCATTGCTGCCTTTTCTTAAATGGGACCATAAAATGTCCAAGGTCCCACCATGATGGGACCCCTGAATGAAATCACGTACACTTACTTTTATTAAATGGGCCCATAAAATGTCCAAGGTGACACCATGATGGGATCCACGAATGGAATCACTTAATACGGCCTTATCATAGGCAGGGAGAATCGCAGAAGGTTCAAGAGTCTCTATCCCCACCAAAGATTCTGGGGCGTAACGAAAATCATCCCCGAAAAAACTGAAAATATGGGGGAAAATGGTTTTCTTGATAGAGTCGTTGTATCGCGAAATAGGAAGGTAACACCATGCCACAATAGCAGGAAAAATAATCCATAAAAGATCATGGAAAACCGGGAACACAATTCCCATGATCACAACAGCGCCCAGTAGACGCCAAGCACCAGAACATCTTTGGCTAAAACTTTTTAACGTGGCGATGCGCTTATGCTCAAAGGCTTGGATTTCCGGTTTGATAAAGCGTTCGTAATGGGGGGCAAAGGGTTTTTCCGACCCCTCAGGGTCCTGAAAAACAGGATTTTCCAGATGGGGTTCGGGGATTCGTCCCATTAATAACGAAAAAAAAGCGGGAATGTCTGAGGATCTTTTGGGATGAGGTCCATCCTTTAGCTGATCAACAATCGCATCAACAAGCTTATCAAACATAACCCTTAACCTAGCGCCTCAGTGGTTTTTACGGTTTCATGAAATCATCAACATTCACAGAACCCCGCGACACTTGGTCCGTTTCATAAAACGGCATTTCCGCAATCCCCGCCATTTTGGCAAGAACGTTGCCCGGAAAAATCTGAACGCTGTTGTTTAAATCCGTTACCGACGCGTTATAAAACCGCCGTGCGGCGGCGATTTGGGCCTCCACTTCGTTATAGGTCTGCATGGCCTGAACCATGGTTTGATCGGATTTCATATCGGGATAATTTTCCGCCTTGATCATCAGCTGCCCCATGCGCTGCCCCAAAGCCTCAGACGCGGCCAAATGGTGTTTCACAGCCTCAGCATCCTTGGGGTTGTACGACGGTGCGGCGTTTTCCCGCAGGGCCGTAATGTCGGACATCAGGGATTTTTCATGTTCCATAAAACGGGCGGCCAGTTTTAAAATGTTGGGCACCAGATCCCACCGCTGTTTCAGCTGCACATCAATCCCCGAGAGAGCCTGCAGGGCTTGGTTACGCCTGCTGACCACGCGAACGTATAAAACGTATACAAATACAATCAAACACCCAACCGCGATCAAAAGAATCAGTTTCGTTTCCAGAACATGATAAAATAGACTGGAAAAAACAATAACAATGGTCAGGATGAACAAAAATTCCATGGTGTTTGCCTTTCTTTAAAGGGATTTTTTAGACTGTAATGGACAATCTGTGATCTGTCACCCAATTTTACACCGGCATCCGCATGACCTCTTGCCAGCCGGTGACCAGACGATCACGCACGGACAGCAGGGTTTGCAGGGTCAGTTCTGCCTGACTGACCGAGGTCACCACCTCAGAAAGTTCCACTTGGCCGGGGACCAGGGCTTCGGCGGAGATATGTTCGCTGCTGCGCTGTTGGTTGATGGCGGATTGCAAACTGTCGGAGAGAAAATCCTGAAACGACGCCTTCCCCGCAGGCGACCCCCCCAAAGAGGGCATGGCCCCCCCCACTTTGGCCGGAGAAAACGCAGCAATCTGATGAATGGCAGCCATGATGGGGGATCCTTTGGGTTATTGTTATTGTTTCAGGATATCGAGTGTTGATCGGGCCATGTCCCGCGATGTCATCAGGGCGTTCAGGTTGGCCTCGTAGGTCCGGCGGGCCTCCCGCAGGTCCATGCTTTCTAAATTGGTGCTGACGTTGGGATATTTGACATAGCCGTCTTTGTTGGCGGCGGGGTGGCCCGGATCGTATTTTAATTCAAAATCCCCAGAATCCTCGGCAATTTTTTTGACGCGCACCATGGCGGTGCGGCCGGCGGTGGGGTCCACAAAATTATCCGTTTCCACGGTTTTCCGGCGATAGGGATCACCCCCTGGGACGCTGCTGGTGGAAAAGGCGTTGGCGATGTTTTCCGCCGCCACACGGGCGCGGGTGGTTTGCACCTGCATACCGCGGGATGACACCAACATGGCATTGTTCAAATCGGACATGATGACCCCCTATTTCCCCTTATCCCGTAGGTCCGCGAACGGCCATTCTGAACATGCCGTTGAATTTTTTATACAGTTGCAGGGTTAAATTGTTTAAATCCGCGGTTTGGGATGATTTCAGGGTTTCATCCTCCAAAACCACTTTGTTCCCGCTGGGCAGGACCTCGAAAATATCGTCTTTCTTCAGTGTGGCAAAGGCCGCATTTTTGCCCTCGGGCGGGCCCATATGGCCGGATTCGGTCGTGGCCATGGCCTGTTTTTTTTGATCCAAATGGCGCAAAACCTTTTTAAAATCCAAAGACTTCAAGTCACTGGGGGCATACCCAGGGGTATCCGCATTGGCCAAGTTCTGGGCCAGAACGCGCTGGCGCTCGGCAGACCAGTCCATGTTTTGCCGCATGGCATAAAACAGTTTTAAGTTATTGATGTTCATGACAGAGGGCTTTATGGTTGTTTTGGAATCCTCACTCCCCAGTATGCCAAGCAGATGTTAAGGAACCCTTAAAATGCTTTATCTTTCCCGCCGCTTGGGTGAAACCATCGTTATCGACGGCACCATCGAGGTCACCATCATCGAAGTGCGCGGAAAAACCGTCAAACTGGGCATTCAGTCCCCCGAAACCACCACCATTTACCGCCAAGAGGTCATGGATAAAATCCGCGAAACCAACGCCGCCGCCCGTGTGGATGCCGACGTGGTGAAGCGTGTTCTGGGCGGCCAGTGACCCCTTTAGACCGTCTGCCCCAAAACGGGTATCAAACGCCCGCTGATCCGGTGGCGCCGTTGCCAAGCAGGGGTGTACCGCGTTTCCACCACCCCCTGCCGCCGTTCCGCATGCAGGAATGTTTCTGGGGATAACCGCCAGGCAAAATGCACGGGATTGTCCCGCAGGGAAAACACCAAAATATCCCCATCCCTGGTGTCTTCCCGTGGGATGATGTGGGCGAGGCCCAAAAAATGCTGCCGCACGGCCTGTTGCTGGTGCTGGGTCAGGGTTGCGGGATTTTCAGGGTACAAGGGCGGGGCAGGGGGGCAGGCCCCCACGGCGGCTGCCGCCCCCACAATCAATCCATAACAGTCACACCCCACCCCTCTCAGCGCCGCCCCATGATGAAACGGGGTGCCCTGCCAAGAGCGCAGGGTGTTTAAAAACCCCTCTTCATGTCGGGGGGAAGGGGATAGGGATTCACAAAGCGTATGCGTTTGCATAGGGACGGGTATCCTTTCGTGGGGGGGATAGGGGAGAGAGATCAGGAAACAGAAGACAAAAATTTAAAAAAGTCCCGTAAACACAATAGCGCGAGAGGTCAGCGCTTTGGAATTGTCCTTCCATCCCATCAGTCTGGGCAGGGGTGTAAAATAAACCACATTCAGCCGAATCGCCACCACAGCCCAAGATTTTTGGGTGGATAGTGCACTCCATCCATCGGGACGGGGGGAACCGGGGCCGCAGACGGAGAGAATTTGTTCAGGGGTGGGAAATGCAGGAAACGCTACGGCCTCGACGCATCCTAGGGCTTCACCTTTGAAAAGCAAGGTATTCAGGGAGGCCAGAATCTGTTCGGGGGGTTCCCCTTGGTAGGCACGCGCCACATTGCTCAGGGTTGTGGCGAGGGTCTGAGATTGGTATCGCGCACTGTACATGCGGCTGAAATCAATAATCCCAAACAAAATGATCAGAAAAAGGGGCATGACCAGCGCGGCTTCAATCAGAATGACGCCATCTGTGGATTTTCTGAAACGGGTAAAATTCATAAAATGAAAACACCTACCGCAAATAATTTGCCAACGAAATGCTACTAATTTTCGACAATGCCAGAAAAGACGCCTGCAGGATATTGTTTTCTTGCGATACCTTGGCACTGGCATCGATGATGTTGGTGTCTTTCATTTCGCTGATGGTGTTGGTTAAAATCAGGATGTTCTGTTCGTGAATGTCCTGAATACGGTCCATTTGCGCGACTTTGACCCCGATGCCACTGATCATGGCGGGAATATCTTTTTGGGCGACTTCCTCCACCAAGGCCAGAGAGGCCCGCAGGTTATCGTTGTCATTGGGGCTGTTAAATACACTCCGCATGGCGCGGATCAGCTTTTCAAACGTGGGATCGTTGGCGGTGGTGCCATAGGTGACGGTTCGACCTTCGCCCACGCGGGAAAACGCTTCGTAATCGTCCCCCTGATAATACTCTGTGTTGGGGGTGCCGACGTTGATGGGCGTGCTAAAGGCGCTGAGATCCACAGGGGCCACATCGCTGCGGCTGCCTGAAAAAATATACTGATCGCCGTCTTTGGTATTCAGCAGGCTTTCCATCTGATCCATAAATTGCTTGGCAATTTCGGCGGTGGGTTGGAATTGATCATTTTCGGCGTTCAGGGCATTCAGCAGATCGTTTCGGAACTGATTGGCCATGTCACGAATCGAATCCACCTGCGTTTCCGCCAGGCTTAATCGGTTGCGGGTAACGGTGATATCACTCAGGTATTGATTCAGGCGGGCATTGGCCCCCTCAAAATTGACCAAACGGCCGGAAACATCGGAAATCCCGCTGTAATTTTGTGACTTCAGGCCACTGGAAATCTGAATTTGTAAATTATAGGTCCGCTGTAGAGTTTGCTGATTCAGCCCCATCAGGGACTCAAAGCCCGTGCGTGTCCCAATACGATTGATCATGGCTTAAGTCCTCATTTATAATATTTGTTCTAAGGCATCAAACATTTCATTCGTAACCCGCACCACCTGGGCCATGGTGTTATAGGCATTCTGCAAAACCAGCATGGCAGCCATTTCTTCATCGATGTTGACGTCACTGACCGAAGAGCGCGTGGCCTCCAGCGACGTTACCAAACTGCTCTGGTTTTTAAAGGTCTGCTCGGCCGAGGCAATATCGCGCGCCGTATAATCCAAAATCAAAGACGCATATTCCGACAACGTCAACGTCCGTGGCCCGATTTTTTGGGTGCCGTCAAAGGATTGCTTGGCCAAAAACATATCATTAATGGCCGCCAGATTGCGGGCATCCCCCTGTCCAATGGCCACCACAGGGGTACTCATGGGGGGGGTAATGGTGGGCATGTTGAGTATACCGCGTGTTAACAACTGCGGCTGGTCCTTGATGGTCTGGCGCACATCCAGCGACGCGCTGTTATAGCGCGTATCCCTAAGGTCCAAAAGGGGCAACGCCGGATTGCCATTCAAATTGGCAGCGGGGGTGCCTTGGGTTATGCGGATCGTTTGGGTTTGATCGTTGCTGGCCATCACCAGACGATTCTGGCTGTCCAAAGACACGGTGATCCCCACAGAGGCCCCCGATAAATCCGCGTTGATGTCCGCGATCAAATCGCTGAGTGTTCCGCCGGAAAAACCCGAAAGGTCATAATCCAGATGGGACAAATGGTTCCCCCGACTGTCCGCCAGCGTGAATGTCAGCTTGCCAGAGGCCGTGGTTATGGCCAAATTCGGATCAAAGGCCGCCGTGCTACGCAGATTCTGGGGCGGCAGGCTGGTGTTGGTGTTGACAAAAAAATCGTTGAAACCAAAATAGTTTTGCAGGGTTTGTCCGTCTCCGCTGACCCCTTCTGTGGGCGGCGCCGCGGGGTTGGGGGATCCGATGGCCAGTTTGTTGTTGCCTTTGGCTTTCAGGCTGAATGTTCCATCACTGTTAAAGGGGGCCGAAAGATCCAAATACGTGTTCATGGCCGCCCCATTCACCGCGCTCAGCGTCGTGGGGTCATTCAGATAATTCACAAAATCCTGATAGGTATAGGTCGTGGCGGGCAGTACCGGTGTTGTCACCGTAGACAGATCCACATCCAAATAATCCACGTAACTGCCCTTGGCATCCATCACCGCGATGCGCAGGGTGCCGGTGGCGTAAAATTGATCCGCGGCGGAAATTTTGCGTGTGCTGGTTAATGTGCTGGGCGGGGGATAGGGAACACCCGCATTGTGAACCTGATTCATCTGGCTCATCAGCTGATGGGACAGGTTTTCCAGCTGGTCCGTCAATTCCGGAAAAATTGTATCCCGCAGTTGCAAAAGGCCCGCAATTTTCCCGTTTTTGATCGTGTCGGTTAAATCAGTGGACAGGGACGTGCTGGCCACCTCAATGGGGCCAAAATTCCCCTCTTCATACCGGCTTTCGGGTTTGATGTTGCCAGTGGCGGCATAGGAAAGGGTGGTGGCGTTGATTTCCAGCAAAGATTGCCCTGATTTGGTGTAAATGGCCAGGCCATCGTTGGGGCGGGTAAACGTGTTTACATCCATCTGTTCGGAAATTTGTTTCAGGAATTGATCCCGACGATCCAGCAGATCCCCGACGGGGCGGTCGGTAATGCTGGCTTGACCGATATCTTTGTTGAGTTTTTCAATTTCCGCCAACGCATCGTTGATGGTTTGGATGGAGGATTCAATCTCTTTATCCACCCGCAGTCGGATCTCTTGGATATACGCCACCGAAGAGCGGACCTGAAAGGTTAAATCCTCCGCCACCGACACAATCTGGCTGTGCTGTACGTTATCCGCAGGGGCTGTCATCAATGATTGCAACCGCGTTTCCAGATCCGTCAGGGTGGCCGTTAAAGACACACTGTCCCCTGTGGACCCAAAAATGGATTCAATCTCGCCGTAAAAAGATGATATGGCTTCATCCCGGGAAAGGCCGGAAATTTCCCCGCGCATGTTTTTCAAAAACACATCATCCGCATTGCGGGTGATGCTGGCCACCTGAACGCCGGCAACCTGTCCCCCCAAAAGCAGCGTGGTGTTGTTGACCTGTTTTTTGGTATAGCCATCCACGTTGGCGTTGGAAATGTTATTGGAAAGAACATTCAGCGCCTGCTGGCTGGCGGCCAGTCCGGAAATGCCTGATTGAATGGCGCTGGTTAAGGACATGATGGTATCCTACAGCGTTTCGTTAAAACTCACAGAAACGGCCGCACCGCTTCCATAATTCGCCGCAGCCCCTCGGGGCGCACGGGCGGCGTAGGTCGAGGATTTTTGCTCACCCGCCATGGCTTCGCGGATGCTTTCCAAAACAAAGACGCGGGCATTGCGGGCCGCTTCGATGGTATCCAGTGTGGCCTGCATGGTTTTTTGCAGCAAACCCAGAGCCACTTTCAAATCAACCTTAACAGTGCGCTCCATGGTCTCTAGGGCTTTGGGATCTTGCTCCAGCGCCTTCAGACCGCTTTGATAGGCATCCATCAAAGCCTGTTTCCGCGCGGCAAAATCCAAAGTTCCCGCCACATTCTGGCCCAAAATCATTTTTTGTTCCAAAACCAACAGGGCCGTTAAATCTCGGGCGATGCCAATGACATCCTGCGCCAAAGCGCTGGACGTTAAGGGGTCTTTGTTCAGGAGTTGGGTATTCATGGTTAGGCTCCTTGATTTTCCTGATAACGCAGCAGTGATTTTTGTAATGCATCAGATAGGCCAAGTCCCTGTTTTGCCGTGATCTCATCGGACATGGCCGACACCAAAAGGGACCGGTACGTGTCTTCGGCAAAGCCACCGCCAAAGGGGGCTTCGGTGCTGATACCCTGAAACATGTACCCCGTCATTTCGGAAATAAACATGGATTCAAAGGATTTTGCGGCCTTTTCCAGCTTTGCCTTGCTTCCCTCGCCGGAAGGCAGGGGCGATGAAAGATGGGAAAGGGGGGAAATCATTGTCATTACATCACCTCAATTTCAGCTTGCAAAGCGCCAGCGGCCTTGATGGCCTGCAAAATGGAAATCATATCCCGCGGGCCAATCCCCAGGGCATTCAGGCCGGTGACCAGCTCTTGCAGATTGACCCCGCCGTTGACAATGGCCAGTTTTTTCTCCTTACCATCATCCAAAACATCGACCTTGGTGCGATCCACAACGGTGGTCTGGCCCACCTCAGCAAAGGCCCCGGGCTGAGAAACCTGAGGCGTTTCGGTGACGCGGATGGTCAAATTGCCTTGGGCAATGGCCACGCGGCTGATACGCACGTTATCCCCAATGACCACCACACCGGTGCTTTCGTTAATCACCACACGGGCCGGCGCATCGGGGGTGACGTTTAATTGTTCCACCTGTGTGATCAACTGGGCGATGTTGTTTTCGTAACCCATGGGGGTTGTCAATTCCACGGTTCCGGAATCTGCAGAGCGGGCCAGATCGGACCCAAAACTGTTGTTAATGGCCTTGGCAATGCGCTGTGACGTTGTAAAATCTGGATTTTTTAGCGCCAGACGAATGGATTTCAGGCCATTGAGTTGAAACGGCAATTCTTGCTCCACAATGGCGCCAGAGGCAATGCGTCCGTTGGTGGGAACCCCTTGGGTGACGCTGGTGGCAGCGCCGCCGGCGGAAAAGCCCCCAATGGCCACGGGCCCTTGGGCCACGGCATACACGCTGCCATCTGCCCCCATCAGGGGTGTGACCAACAGGGTGCCCCCGCGTAAACTTTCGGAATCCCCAATGGCCGAAATGGACGCATCAATACGCGATCCGGACCGCGCAAAGGCCGGCAAGTTGGCCGTGACCATCACTGCGGCGATGTTTTTGGAATCCAGTGCCTCTTCCCGCGCCCGAACCCCCAAACGGTCCAGCATGGCGATAAAACTTTCTTTGGTAAAGACAGCCTTGTTCAGGCTGTCCCCCGTGCCGTCCAAACCGACGACCAAACCATAGCCCACCAGCATGTTATCCCGCACCCCCTCAAAATCCGCCACGTCCTTAATCCGCGTGGCATGGGCCACAGGGGTGGAAAACGCCAGAAACGTCACAAAGCACAACCAAAAACAGACGAAACGACGCACACAGGACCTCATAGATGGGCTTTTTTCTATGGGGAATGCAAAAGGTGTGCCAGGGGGGTAAGCCTACAAGAAAGAAAAATCGCAGGTCAATGCCTCATACACGGTGCGGGGGGACCCTTATGGGGAATGGCCGTTTGTTATTTGGGGGCGGTGACACTGATCACTTTGTGAATGCCCTCTATAAAAACACGGTAACTGTGGGAACGGTTGGTGCTTTGATCTATGGGAAATACCGCCCCTATCTGACGCGAACCATTGATTTTCTGATACTGATTGTGTGTAAGTTTTTTCAGTTCTTCACAGGCATAGCTGAGCGCATCGGGGTTTCTGTATTTTCTTTTGGATTGGTATTTCAAAGGATTGTTGATATTGTATAGGGGCAAAACGGTTGTTAAATTGCCGATGTACCAACTTTCCAGATGGTGACAGGCGATGCGCACGAGAGTATTGGTTTTTCCAGACTGAGCACATAGCATTTGCAAACGGGCCTTTAAGGCCATACAATCCTCATGATCCTTATCACGCAAAATAATAAACCCTAGGGTTGGCCTTTTCCATTCCCTTAACTTACGTTCAAGGTTTTTTTGCAGGTCGTTTTTCCCCTCAAAAGTCACATAGATAGGGTGTATATCTGACGGCAGCAAACGGGGCAGTATCCCTTCTAAAAATCTTTGGGCTGAGATTTCTTCCAGAAAAAACACCAGTTCCTTCATCGGGGATCAACCCCCAGAAAGAAACCCTGTTTCCAAAGCGTGCCCATTTTATCGCCAGAATCAACAAAGCTTTTGATTTGCGGGTCGTCTTCTGCGCGTTCTACAATCGTGTATCCCGATTGTTTTTTTAGCCAATAAACAGATTTTAGCGGGACAGCGTTCAGAAAATCGGGGGAGTGCGTTGAAACAAAAACCTGCCCACCGCGCTGGGTATAGGATTCAAACTCTTCTGCCAATTCGGGAAGCAAACCTGGATACAGTTGATTTTCAGGCTCTTCCACACACAAAACAGGGTGGGGCGCAGGATCATTCAGCAACAATAAATAGGCAAACATTTTGATGGTCCCATCGGAAACATAACGATCCACGAAAGGTTCCTTAAACGCTTGATCCCCAAATTTTAAAAGAAGCCTTCCATCCTCGGTGACTTTGGAATCCACCGAAGCAATCCCCGGCACTCTTTGTTTCATTTTTGTCTTTATGGCATTGAAAATAGGGTCATGGTTTTCAGCGTAATTTCTGGCCACGCGGGCAATGTTATCACCGGATTCGGAAACATGTTGATCTTCGCCGATGATTCCGTTACTTCCACGGGCCGTTTCAATGTGGAAATCAGAAATATGCCAGTTTTCGATCAATTTACGGAAACCACTGGCGGCTTTAAAACGATCAAATTGCCCTAGGCCCTTAATGGCCAGAATATAGCTTGCGTCTAGTTTTTGCTGTTCCCGATCAGGCGCTTCATCTTTGATACTAAAATCTTCTTCATTGGTAATGGCATAACCCTCGCCATTTTCAAAATTTAGAAAGTAATAGGGTGAGCCGTACCGTCTTATTTTGTATCTTAAAAACTCTCTTTTCACAAAAGGTTGTTTGTTTTCTTGGGCAATTTCTAGGGAATACTTAACCAACCTGTTGGTGCCCCCAATATCCATTTTAAATTGAATTTCAATCAGAATGCTTTCGTCATCATGGCCACGACTGACCACCTCATGAAAGCCCCCCCGATCCTGCAACGCTTTGCGCACGTTCGAGTTCAGACAGTGCTTCAGAAACCGAAACACATCAAACAGGGTTGATTTTCCCGTGCCATTCGCGCCAATAACAACACAAAAAGGGGGGATGTCTTCAATATGGACATCTTGGAAGGCTTTGAAGTTTTTCAGTTTTATAGATTCAATGCGCATAAAAGATCACGATTTCTAAAAGGATAGTTTATATCACATAGGATACGATTTTCCTAATACCCCCCCTACTGACACGCCAAGCATTCCTCATACTTATTCCCCTCATCGTTGACGGGGGACAGCAGGGGCATGGCGGCGTTTTTTTCGGCCTGTGCGATCAGGGATGCCGGCGCCGTGGCCACGTTGGTGGCCACAACATCGGCCCGTTGCATGGATTTGGACCGACAGTAATACAGGCTTTTGACCCCCCGCGCCCATGCCATGTGGTGCAGGCGGTGCAAATCCCGCTTATGCACGTTGGCGGGCAGGAAAATGTTCAGCGACTGCGCCTGACACACAAAGGGGGTCCTGTCCGCCGCCAAATCAATCAACCAACGTTGATCCAGTTCAAAGGCCGTTTTGAACACGTCTTTTTCGTGTTCATCCAGAAAATCCAGATGCTGCACAGACCCCTCGGTGGTGCTGATGCTGGACCAGACCTCGGGGGTGTTGTGGCCCTTGTCCTCCAGCAACTTAACGAGGTGTTTGTTACGCACAGTAAAGGAGCCACTCAGGGTTTTGTGGGTATAACTGTTGGCCACATAGGGCTCGATCCCAGGGGAACTGCCGCCGCAAATGATGGAAATGGACGCCGTTGGGGCAATGGCCAGCTTGTTGGAAAAGCGTTCTTTGATTCCAAAATCCGCCGCATCGGGGCAGGATCCCCGCTCAAACGCCAGCTTTTCTGATGCCGCATCCACCCCAGTGCGAATGTGCTTCATCATGCGCAGATTCCACGATTTGGCCAGCGCGGATTCAAAGGGGATCATGTTTTCCTGAAAAAACGAATGCAATCCCATCACGCCCAGCCCCACGCTGCGTTCCCGCATGGCGGAATACTTGGCCCGCGCCATGGAATCGGGGGCTTTTTTGATGAAATCCTGCAGAACGTTATCCAAAAACCGCATGACGTCCTCTAAAATCATGGGATGGCCTTCCCATTCTTTATAGGTTTCCAGATTCAGCGATGATAAACAACACACCGCTGTGCGCTGTTTGCCGTACAAATCCTCCCCCGTGGGCAGCGTGATTTCACTGCACAAATTGGATGTTTTCACCCGCAAGCCCGCCAGTTTCTGGTGTTCGGGCAGGGCGCGGTTGACGTGGTCGATGAAAACAATATAGGGCTCCCCCGTTTCAATACGGGCGGTTAAGATACGAATCCACAGGGCGCGGGCCGAAACGGTACGGATAATGGCCCCATCCTTGGGGCTGGTCAGGGCCCATTCATCATCCTGATCCACCGCCCGCATAAAGGCATCGGGAATCAAAATCCCATGGTGCAGATTCAGGGCCTTGCGGTTGGGGTCGCCGCCGGTGGGGCGACGAAGTTCAATAAACTCCTCAATTTCCGGATGACTCACGGGCAGATACACCGCGGCGCTGCCCCGACGCAAACTGCCCTGCGAAATGGCCAAGGTCAAGGAATCCTGAACCCGAATAAACGGCACCACGCCGGATGTTTTGCCGTTGCCATGGACGCTTTCCCCAATGGATCGCAAATTGCCCCAATAACTGCCGATCCCGCCGCCGCGGGCCGCCAGCCAGACATTTTCATTCCACAGATCAACGATGCCTTCCAGACTGTCGTTGGCCTCGTTTAAAAAACAGGAAATGGGCAGGCCGCGGGACGTTCCCCCGTTGCTGAGGACGGGCGTTGCCGGCATAAACCACAAACGGCTGATGTAATCATACAAACGCTGGGCATGATCCCCATCATCCGCATAATAACACGCCACACGGGCAAACAAATCCTGATAACTCTCCCCAGGCAGCAGGTATCGATCCTGCAAAACGGCCTTTCCAAAGTCTGTCAACAGCGCATCCCGCGACGGATCAATGCGAACATGAACCTTTTCTTTGATTGCCACCATGGTGCCCATACGGTGTTTATCCCTCTTTAAATTTTGATCAGGGTCTTTTCCCTGAGAAAACAGTAAGAAATACTATATATAGTATGTTCTTGCATCTCATCATACTACATCTGGTGTTCTTGCCAACTGTTTTGTGAATTTTGTTTTGTGAATCCCCAGGGTTGTTTTTTTCAAAAAATGCGCCATGACAGGAAAAGGCGACCACCCAGAAGAATTGGTCCTAAGGGTCAAGGGTCCGCTTCGCCAAGTCAAAAAAATCATCCGCCCTCGGTATGCTCGGTGCTGTATTTTTTCCCTCTTGCCCGTGACTGTTAGGGGGTAATTCTGCTGCTTCGCACGGTATTTCCCGTATTTTTTTGAAAGAAATAGCCCTGATCCCATAAAGAGGGGCGCTTGACATAAAACGCTGCAGCGCTTAATCAAGCAGGGGTGTGTGCCAGAAAAATCGGGAGACAGTATGTCCGTTATGCCGGTTGCGGTTTCCGTGCAGGGGGTGTCCCACGCTTTCGGGAATCGAAGGGTTCTGTCCGATGTTTCTTTCGATGTCAACATTGGGGATGTTTTGGGATTTCTGGGCCCTAACGGTGCCGGTAAATCCACCACCATGCGAATTGTTGCTGGGTTTTTACGGCCTTATCGTGGTCGCGTTTCCTTGATGGGTCAGGATGTTATGACCTCCCCCGCACTCTGGCGGCGCAAGCTGGGCTATTTGCCCGAGGGCGCCCCCATGTACGAAGAGATGACCGTTTATAATTTTCTGGGCTTTATCGCCGGTTGCCACGGGTTTTCCGGTGCGCAGCGACGCGCCCGTTTGCAGCATGCCAGCGATTTAACCCACTTATCCTCGGTATGGGATATGCGTATCGAGGAACTGTCTAAGGGGTTTAAACGTCGCGTGGCCTTGGCCGCCGCGTTGTTGCATGATCCCCATGTTTTGGTTTTGGATGAACCCACCGATGGTCTGGACCCCAACCAAAAACACGATCTGCGGTCCGTGATTCGGGATTTATCCAAAAACAAGGCCATTATCATCTCAACGCATATCTTAGAGGAAGTGGACGCCATCTGTTCCCGTTTGATTATTCTGAATCAGGGACGGATTGTGGTGGACACAACGCCCGAGGCGTTGCGCCAGCAAAGCGTCCCTGGCTCCCTGATTCATGTAACGCTGGCCAGCAAGTATCGGGGTCGGTTTGAAGAAAACCTGAAAAAATTGTCCTATACCCTTGAGGTTTCCCAAAAACCCACCCATCAAGAGGGCCTTCTGGCCCTGAGCGTGCAAACCCAAAACCCCGATGCCATCAAAGACATTCGGGAGATTTTAGAGCGCGAGCGGATTTTGCCCCATCATTTTTCTGAAGGTCAGCCCGATCTGCAAGATATTTTCCGTCGTTTAACCGCATAAGGATTGCATTATGACCCCGATCAACCGTGACTTGGTCAAAGACCCCATCGCCGCCTGCGAGCGGGCGTTGTCGTTATTGCGGAGGTCTCTTTGACAAAGATCATGTCAAAGAACGCCTGAAAGATCTGAATGCCCGCTGCGAATCGCCGGATTTTTGGTCCGATCCTGCGGGGGCCCAAAAGGTGTCCAAAGACAAAGTGGCTCTGGAAAAACGTCTGTCCACGTTCGATCAGGTTCATGGCCTTTTGGACGATGCCCTAACCTTGCTCACCATGGGGGAGGAAGAACGCGATGAAACCACGTGGGCCGAGGGGCACGCTGCCCTGTTATCTCTGCAAAAACGTCTGGCCCGTCTGGAATTGGAGGTTCTGCTGTCGGGCGATGCCGACGCCAACAATTGTTATCTGTCCGTAAACGCCGGCGCGGGGGGGACAGAGGCCCAGGACTGGACCGAAATGATCCTGCGTATGTACGTCCGCTATGCCGAGCGGCGGGGCTATCGCTGCACCCTGATGGAGGAATCACAGGGCGAAGAGGCTGGTTTAAAATCGGCCACCGTTTTGATTGAGGGGGATTACGCCTACGGCTGGCTAAAGGGGGAAAGCGGCGTGCACCGTTTGGTGCGTATTTCCCCCTTTGATTCGGGGGCCCGTCGTCACACCAGTTTTGCCTCGGTCTGGGTCAGCCCCGTGGTGGATGAAACCATTGATATTGAAATTTTGGACAAAGACCTGCGGGTGGATACGTTCCGTGCCTCTGGCGCGGGGGGGCAACACGTCAACAAAACCGACAGCGCCATTCGGATCACGCATGTCCCCACGGGGATTGTGGTGCAATGTCAGAATGATCGCTCTCAGCACCGCAATCGGGATCAGGCCATGCAAATGCTCAAAGCCCGCCTGTACGAGCAAGAGCTGAAAAAACGCGAAGACGCCGCCACCCTGCTGGAGGCTGGCAAAACCGACATTGGTTTTGGCCACCAAATCCGATCCTATGTTCTGCACCCTTATCAGATGATCAAGGATGTTAGAACAAATGTTGAAACATCCGACACCCAAGGGGTTTTGGACGGCGATATCGATGCGTTTTTAGAGGCGAATTTGATGAGAAAACTATGACCGCCCTGTTATGGCTGAGGGATGATTTACGTCTGCACGATCACCCCGCCCTGATCGCGGCGGCAGCCCATGATGGACCCCTGATCATTGTGTATATTTTAGAGCACCATCCGGCCCTGCGCCCCTTGGGCGGGGCGTCGCGCTGGTGGTTGCACAACAGTCTAAAGAGCCTTTCTGACGCCCTTGATCAACGCGGCCAAAGACTGATTCTTCGCCAAGGTAACCCCGAAACCATCCTGCCCCAGATGGTTGCCGATTATGGGGTCCGGCAGGTCTTTTGGTCCCGCCGCTACCATGCCCTGACCTTGGATCGTGATATCAAGTCTGCGCTGAAAACCATGGGGGTGGGGGTGAAAACCTTAAACAGCCATCTGCTTCTGGAACCGTGGGATGCCCTGAAAGCGGATGGAACCCCCTATACGGTTTACACCCCGTTTTGGAAAAATCTGTTTTCCAAACGGGACGTTATCCCAACGCCGGTGGGGGTGCCCCGCACTTTGCCCTTGCCTGTGGCGGGGTGTTTTTCTGAAACTTTGGAAGCGTTGCGCTTGCTGCCCCAAAACCCCGATTGGGCGGGGGGCCTGCGCCAGCGTTGGGCCGTGGGGGAGCCGGCAGCTCAGGACCGATTCACAACGTTTTTGGCCCAAAACCTGAAAACCTACGCCGCCGATCGGAACCGTCCGGATGTGCAGGGGACATCGCGCCTGTCCCCCTATCTGCGGTTTGGGGAAATCAGCATCCGTCAGGCATGGCATCAGGGCCTGAATGCTTTTGAGGCCGGTGAGGCCCAGGCAGAAACGTTTTTAAAGGAACTGGTGTGGCGCGAATTTTCCTACAGCCTGTTATACCATAACCCCCGCTTAGCTACGGATCCCTTTCGCCCTGAATTTTCCCGCTTTCCATGGAACCAGAGGCCCGATGACCTCAGGGCTTGGCAACAGGGCAAAACGGGATACCCCATCGTGGATGCCGGCATGCGCGAACTGTGGCAGACAGGATGGATGCATAACCGTGTGCGAATGGTGACGGCCTCTTTTTTAACCAAGCATCTGCTGATTCCTTGGCAACAGGGGGAATCTTGGTTTTGGGATACCCTTGTGGATGCCGATCACGCCAGCAATGCCGCCAGCTGGCAATGGGTGGCCGGATGCGGGGCCGATGCGGCGCCGTATTTTCGGATTTTTAATCCCATCCTGCAGGGCGAACGCTTTGATCCGGACGGGGTGTATGTGAAGACTTATATTCCCGAACTCTCCCCCCTAAAGCCCCCCGTCGTCCATAAACCTTGGGACAGTGCATCCTCATTATCCTATCCGGCCCCCATCATCCCCCATCAAGAGGGCAGGGACAGGGCCATGAAAGCCTATGAAATCCTGAAATCATCCGGATGATGGGCCTAAGGACTCTTTTTTTTGATAAAACATGGCTGCGCCATCACCAGCGCACGGTGTGGCGGGTGGCCACGTGGGTGTTGGTGGTTTTATCGTTGTCGGCGGTTGTGGGTACCATCACCCTGTTTACCACCAATCCCCCCTTTGGCCCGTCTCCCCAATCCATTGTGACCATGTTGGTGTTGGACACGGTGTTGTTGCTTCTTTTGGCGGCCACCATCACACGGTACGTGTTGCGTCTCAGGGAACGTCAGGGGGGATCGCGCCTGCATTCCCGTCTGGTGACGTTGTTTTCTTCGGTGGCGGTGGTGCCCTCGGTGGTTGTCATTATTTTTTCGGTGTTGCTGCTGAACATGGGGATCGAGGAATGGTTTTCCAAACGCGTGCGCACGGCGCTGAGCGCCTCTTTGGCTGTGGCCGAGGCCTACTTGGGGGAACATCACAAAGTCATTCGCGGCGACGTTCAGGCCATGGCCAACGATCTGAATCAAAACGCCTTTGATTTGATGGGGGATCCCCAAAAATTTGCCAATTTTTTACGAACACAGCTGCTGCTGCGCTCACTCAGCGAAGTGACGGTGTTTGACAGCAATCAAACCATCATTGCCCGCGCTGGTCTGGTGGCGGATCGAGAGGCCCCCCTGCGCCTGAGCCAAACCCTGCTAGAGGAGGCCCGAAAGGGGGAGCTTCTGATTACCACAAATGCAGAAAAAGATAGGGTTTATGCCATCTTGCCATTGCCCCAGTTTGTGGATGCGTTTTTGTATGTGTCGCGGCCCATTGATCCCGTGGTATTAAACCATACCCAGACGACAAAGCGGGCGGTTGATGCGTATCAGGCCGCCGATGCCAAGCGCAGTTTTCTGCAATACGGCGTGTTGATTGTCATTGCGGTGGTGGGGCTGCTTTTGCTGTTGATTGCCGTGTCCATCGGATTGCGTCTGGCTGGAAAAATTGTCAATCCCATTCGGGATCTGGCCACAGCGTCGCAGCATATCCAAGCGGGCGAAATGAAAACCCGGGTGAAAATTCCCAAAACAGAGGACGAGATTAAGGATTTATCCCTCGCCTTTAACACCATGATGGATCACATTGACGAACAACGCACGGTTCTGTTGTCCATGAACGAGGCCCTGCAGGAACGTCGCCATTTTATTGAAACCATGTTTCAAACCCTCTCTTCTGGCGTCATTGTTTTGGATGCCAGACAATCGGTGCAGATGATGAATCGGCCCGCCCAGATGCTGTTGGGGTGCGAGGAAAAAACGCCCCTTTCCGAGGTAACGCTGCACGATCTGTTGCCCGAAATTTTTCCCCTGCGTTCCGGAGAGCAGAACATCACCCTGAAAAGATCCAATGGCAGCCGCCAAATACTGGCCCGTATTGCCCCGCAAAAGGATACAGGGGGAACCGTCATCAGTCTGGATGATATGACAGAGCTGGCCCAGGCCCAGCGCGTGGCGGCGTGGTCCGATGTGGCCAAAACCTTGGCCCATGAAATCAAAAACCCCCTAACCCCCATTCAATTGTCCACAGAACGCATGCAGCGCCGTTTGGGCCGTTTGGATCTGGCGGATGCCGAAAAAACCATGGTGGCGGAATGCACATCCACCATTTTACGCCAGACCGATAATATCATGCGTCTGGTCAATGAATTTTCGTCGTTTGCCCGTATTCCCGCCCCGCAAAAACAGCCGGAAAATCTGGGTGCGCTGGTGTCTGAAATCATCGCCCTGTACCGTCACAGCTATCCGGCCCTGTCGGTCAGCGTTGCAAAACCTGAAACAGCCGTCACATTGGTGTGTGATGCTGGATTGATGCGCCAGCTGTTAACCAACGTGTTTAAAAACGCGCTAGAGTCCATTCAGGAACGCCATGGCCCGAATGCCCCAGAGGGGAAAATTTTGTGTTCTTTGACCCATCAGGGAAACCATGTGCTTTTGACGATAGAGGATAACGGAATGGGGTTTGATGGGCTGGATGATTTATCCCCCTTTTTTCAGCCCTATCGCACCACAAAGGCCATGGGGACGGGTCTGGGATTGTCCGTTGTGCAAAAAATTGTTGACGAACACGGGGGGAACATCGCACTGTCAAACATCTGTGACGCAGATGGTCAAAAACAGGGGGCCCGTGTGGTTATAACCTTACCTTCTCAGCCCTAAGGATTGTACTGCATGACAAAAGATATTTTGGTCGTTGATGACGAGGCTGATATTTGTGATCAGCTCAGGGCTATTTTACAGGACGAGGGCTATACCGTCCGTGTGGCTCGCAGCAGCGATGAAGCGGAACAGCTGATTGCCCATCGTTTTCCCCATCTGATCCTTCTGGATATTTGGTTACAGGGCAGCCCGCGGGATGGTCTTGAGCTTTTGATGCTGTTTAAATCCCAGTGTCCTTCTTTGCCCATCGTGATGATGAGTGGCCATGCCACCATAGAAATCGCCGTGCAAGCCATGCAAAGGGGCGCGGAAGACGTCATTGAAAAGCCGTTTAAAACAGAAAAATTGCTTCATATTCTGGACCGCGTGTTTCAAATGCAGTTTTTGCTGCAGGAAAATGCGCATTTGAAAACACAGTCCTTTTCCCAGGATGTCTTTGTTGGTCATTCCCCCTTTATCCAGCAGCTTCAGGCCACTGTGGCCAAGGTGAGCGCGTTGAATGCGCGTGTTTTTATCTCTGGACCTCCTGGAACAGGAAAAACTTTGTTGGCGCGTCAGATTCATCGGGCCTCCCGCAGAAAAGATGCCCCTTTTGTCGTGGCGCACTGCAGCCTGTTTCAGGACAGTCCGTATGTCGATCAACGCTTTATGGGGACGGAAACGACCGATCAACGGCATGTTGGTTTTTTTGAACAGGCCCATGGGGGCACCCTGTTTTTGGATGATGTCTGCAATTTACCCCAAGCCTTTCAGGCCAAGCTGGTGCGTTTTTTACAGGATGGAAAATTCACACGGATGGGGGGTCAGAACCCTGTGCAGGTGGATGTACGGATTATGGCCTCGACCTCCCGCGATCCCCAAGAGGCTTTGGCAGACGGCAGTCTGCGAGAGGATCTTTATCACCGCCTGAATGTTGTCTGTATTCCCATGGTGCCTTTGGCCCAGCGCCGTGAAGATGTCATTCCCTTGGCCCACCATTTTATGCAAATGTGCGCCGCCGTTTTGGGATTGCCCGAGCGACCCTTTTCCCAGGATGCTATGGCGGCTTTGCAATCGTATGTCTGGCCCAGCAATGTCAGGCAGTTACAACACACCATCGAGTGGCTTTTGATCATGGGCACCGGTGGGGCCCGTGACCCCATTACGGTGGATTTGTTGCCCAAAGACATTTACGAAACGGCCCCCCTGATTTTAAAAAGCGAACGCAAAAAGGATTTGATGGCCCTAACCCTGCGGGATGCGCGGGCGGTGTTTGAGCGGGAGTATCTGCAGGCCCAGCTGCTGCGCCACAATGGCAACATTTCCCGTGTTGCCAACAACATTCGCATGGAACGTTCGGCCCTGCATCGAAAAATGAAGAGCTTAGGGCTGGATCATTGCGAATGATGGTTTTGCTGTTACTATAGGTATTATTTGTTTAGGAGACCCTGACACCGTGAAATCTCTTTCTTCTCTTCGTATCTCCGGTGCGGAGGTTTTGCCCATTGTCGAAGGCGGCAAAGGCATCTCTGTTTCCAACGGCGAAAGCTCTGGCGCATGGGCCGCGGCGGGCGGTGTGGGGACCTTTTCTGGGGTGAATGCGGATTCCTACGATGAAAACGGAAATATCATTCCCCAAATTTACCACGGCAAAACCCGCCGGCAACGCCACGAAGAATTGATTGCCTACGCCATTCGCGGCGGCATCAGTCAGGCCCGCATTGCCCATGATATGGCGGGCGGTCGCGGTCGTTTGCATATGAACGTTTTGTGGGAAATGGCCGCCACCGAGCAGATTTTGCACGGCATTTTAGAGGGGACCAAGGGCCTGATTCACGGCGTAACCTGCGGCGCGGGTATGCCGTACCGCATTGCGGAAATTTCTGCGCATTATGGCCTGTATTACTATCCCATCGTATCCTCGGCGCGGGCGTTTAGTGCGTTATGGAAACGGGCGTATCAGAAATTTTCCGATCTTTTGGGCGGGGTTGTTTACGAAGACCCTTGGCGGGCCGGCGGCCACAATGGCCTGAGCAACAGCGAAAACCCAAACATTCCTGAGGACCCCTATCCCCGCGTGCGGGATTTGCGCACCCTGATGAACAGCGTGGGGCTGCACCATATCCCCATCATCATGGCCGGCGGTGTATGGTATCTGCGCGAATGGGAATCGTGGCTGGACAATCCAGAAATCGGGCCCATTGCCTTTCAATTTGGCACACGCCCTTTGCTGACCCAAGAAAGCCCCATTTCGGATCAATGGAAACAGCGGCTGCTGAACCTGAAACCAGGGGATGTTTACCTAAACCGTTTCAGCCCCACGGGGTTTTATTCCTCTGCTGTTCATAATCGCTTCTTAGAGGGCCTGAAAACCCGATCCGAACGTCAGGTGGCCTTTACCTCGGAACCCTTTGGGGCCCATAGTGTTCCCTTTGCCCACGGGGCGCGGGGCCGGCTGGTTTACTTAACGCCCGAGGATAAATCCAAAGCCGATGCCTATGTGGCCGCGGGGTATACAGACATCCTGAAAACCCCCGATTCCACGGTGGTTTTTGTCACCCCCGCCGAATCAGCCACCATCCATGAAGATCAGATCAACTGTATGGGCTGCCTGAGTGCCTGTGCCTTTAGCAACTGGTCCCAGAACGAAGAGGGCACCACGGGAAAACGGGCGGATCCCCGATCCTTTTGCATTCAAAAAACCCTGCAGGACATCGCCCACGGCGGCGAAACCGAGGATCAATTGATGTTCGCCGGCCACAACGCCTATCGCTTTGCATCGGATCCCTTTTACAAAAACGGACTGATTCCCACCGTTAAACAGCTGGTTGACCGCATTGCCACGGGGGATTGAGGGGGTTTGGATTTTTTATGGTCAAATTCACGATGAAGGTGAGATTTTTTTGATTCATCGGATTCCCCCCCCCCGTTGGAGAAGGACCTAGGTCCATTCCCCTCCTTTGGAGGGGTGTCAGGCGCAGCCTGACGGGGTGGTTTTGTGTGGCACCAACCACCCCGGCCCTATGGGGCACCCCTCCCCAGAGGAGGGGAACAAGGATTTCTCCCCACTCCCCCCAAAAAAAATATCCCCTCTGTGACATTTATCACTTTCACCCCCCGCAAATATCCTTTATAAGTCATACATTCGTACTCTCCTTAATAACCAACTTCGGGCTGGACTTGTTCCAGCCCTTTTTTTTATAATGGTGAGATGTCTTTGCTCATTGCCTCTTGGAATGTGAATTCGATAAAAGCCCGCATGGGGCACCTGTTGACATGGCTTGATGCCTTTCGCCCCGATATCGTTTTGCTGCAGGAAACCAAATGCACGGAGGAGACCTTTCCCCATCTGGATCTGGAAACAACCCCCTATAACGTTTCCGTGGTGGGGGAAAAAAGTTATAATGGGGTGGCGGTGCTTTCCAAAGCGCCCATCGAGGTTCTGTGCCGCAGTCTGACGGGCCAAACGCAGGCCCGCTATCTTGAGGTTTTAACGGCGGGCGTGAAGGTCGCCTCGGTCTATGTTCCCAATGGAGAGGATTTAACATCCCCAAAATTTGTGAACAAAATGGCCTTTTTCGATGCCCTGCAAACGCGGATGCAATCCATGCTGGATGACGGATTGCCGGTGATTGTCGGGGGGGATTTTAATGTGGCGTTCGATCCCATTGATGTTTATGACCCCAAACATTTTAAAAATCGTCTGTTGTTTTCCGATGAAGAACGCAGAAAATTCCGCACCCTGATTCATCATGGATACCAAGATGCTTTGCGGTTAAAACACCCTGATGCGGTCCTGTATAGCTGGTGGGATTATCGGGCGGGGCGTTATGATCGCAACGAAGGCGTGCGCATTGATTACCTGCTCACCAGCAGTCAGGCCACGGATCGCCTGGTGGATGCGGGCATTGACCGAACGCCACGGGGGTTGGAAAAACCGTCAGATCACACGCCGGTTTGGATTCGGTTGGGTGGGGTTTAGGGGGGCGAATTTGTGCTTGACAACAGAGACAAACGGCCCTAACAAAGAGGGCTCTTTGTTGACTTAAAAATGAATTTTCGGTTTTTCATGCCCACAATTAATCAGCTTATCCGCAATCCTCGTCGTAAAATCGCCAAGCGTGACAAGGTTCCCGCTTTGAAGGAATGTCCTCAGCGTCGGGGGGTTTGCACCCGTGTTTACACCACAACCCCTAAAAAACCAAACTCTGCTTTGCGGAAGGTCGCCCGTGTGCGCCTAACCAGCGGGTACGAGGTTATCAGCTATATCCCAGGGGAAGGCCACAACCTGCAGGAACACTCCGTGGTGTTGATCCGTGGTGGTCGTGTGAAAGATTTGCCTGGTGTGCGTTACCATATGATCCGTGGAACCTTGGACACCCAAGGTGTGAAAAATAGAAAGCAACGCCGCTCCTTGTACGGTGCCAAGCGTCCCAAATAGTCTCCCTTATCTTCATCACGAAAACAGGTTTTTTTCTTTATGTCTCGTCGTCGCGCTGCCGTTAAACGTGAAGTTCACCCCGATCCCCGCTATCATAATTTGATTGTTACAAAATTTATCAACAGCATGACGCTGGACGGCAAAAAATCAAAGGCCGAAAGCGCCTTTTATGGGGCTTTAGAGGTTGTTGAGCGCAAAGTGAAACGCCCTGGGATTGATGTGTTTTTGGATGCCATTCAGAACATTCGCCCCAATGTTGAGGTCCGGTCCCGCCGTGTTGGGGGATCCACCTATCAGGTGCCTATGCAGGTACCCGATCGCCGCAGTCAGGCGCTGTCCATCCGCTGGATCATCACCGCCGCCCGTTCCCGTAACGAGCGCACCATGCGCGACCGCCTAGCCTCTGAAATGATCGACGCCGCCAACGACACCGGTGCCGCCCGTAAAAAACGCGAAGACACACACCGCATGGCCGAAGCCAACAAATCCTTCGCCCACTTCCGCTGGTAGACCCAGTTTCTTGTTTTGGGTAGACGTTTGGGGGCCTTCTCTTCCAGAGGGGGCCCTTTTTCATTTTTGCAGGACTTACGCATAACCCTCGTCATTGCGAGCGCAGCGAAGCAATCCAGACATGCCGCCACAGGAAAGACTGGATTGCCACGCCTCCTGCGGAGGCTCGCAATGACGTTGTGCGTAAGTCCTGTGTGTCCTTGGCTCCGGCCCCTCTCCCCATCCCTTGTCCCCCATGGGCAGAGGGGGTTTTTTGCATCCCCTCTCCCGCGTGCGGGGGGGGTGAGAGAGGGGGTCCCGCCGCAAGGAAATCGGTTCCCGTTTGCCTGTTTGGCGAATTCAAATAAAATTCTTGACAGATATATATATATATATTAGGGTAAATGTGTTCTATAGCTTGAGGCATTTTACTTTATGCCGGCCACCAACAGGGCCCTTCTGTTGGAATTCCAAACCATTTGTTTCGAGGTTTCAATGGATCCCAAGTTTCAAGAAAAAATTGCCGAAATCCGTGCAGGCCTTACTCCTGGCCGCCCAGAGGATAACGACCTCAACTTCATCCTCATGGAATTTGCCATGAGGGATGAGGTCGCCCCCTCTTCCGAAGAGGAGGATCCGGCTCCGGAGTCCTAAGGGCCTTCAGGGTCTTCCCACTTTTTTCTGCCCCCCTTCTTGGGGGGCTTTTTTTGTTAGGGCATCTTCTAGGATACATCCCATCCCCCTCCCCCAAAAAATCTTTGACGACGCGGGCAAATTCTATCAAAGTAGCCCCGACCTCAGCGATGATGCCTTCATGAAGCCTTTTGTTAAACCCTCTGTCATTCCTGGATTCGGCTTGGCGCTGGGCTTTACGGTGCTGGCGTTGATGGTGGTGGTGCTGCTGCCCCTTTCGGGATTGTTTGTGAAAACCGCAACGATGAGTTTTTCAGAATTCTGGTCCACCGTCACAGACCCGCGGGCCGTGCATGCCTATTACATCACCGTTACCACGGCGTTGGTGGCGGCGCTGGTGAATGTGGTGTTTGGGCTCATCATTGCATGGGTGTTGGTGCGGTATGACTTTCCGCTGAAATCGTTGTTTGATGCCATGGTGGATTTGCCCTTTGCTTTGCCCACGGCGGTGGCGGGGATTGCCCTAACCGCGCTGTATGCCCCCGGGGGATGGATTGGGCAGATGCTGCCGTTTAAGGTTGCCTTTACCCCGCTGGGCATCACCATCGCCCTGATTTTTATCGGCCTGCCCTTTGTGGTACGCACCGTGCAACCGGTGTTAGAGGACATGGAACGCGATTGGGAAGAGGCCGCCACCAGTCTGGGCGCCAACCGTTTGCAAGTGTTTCGTTACGTTATTTTTCCCCACATCACCCCCGCCCTGATGACGGGCTTTGCCATGGCCTTTGCGCGGGCGCTGGGGGAATATGGGTCCGTGATTTTTATTGCCGGCAACATGCCCATGGTGTCAGAGATCGTCCCCCTGCTGATTGTCATGAAATTAGAGCAATATGATTATGCCGGCGCCACCGCGCTGGCGTTGGTGATGTTGGTGTTTTCCTTTTTTATGCTGCTGACCATCAACTGGCTTCAAAAATGGGGCCAAAACCACGCCTTTCCACGGTAAGTTATGCCGCAGCCTCTTCGCCCCATGGATGAATCCCCCGCCCTGCGCTTTCTTTTGGTGGGCATTGCGCTGACTTTTTTGGGGGTTGTGGTGGGATTGCCCGTTGTTGCGGTGTTTGTTGAGGCCCTGCGCAAGGGCTTTTCGGCCTATGCCGAGGGCATCATGGACCCCTACGCCCTGTCCGCCATTCGCCTGACCCTGTTGGTTGCGGCCATTGCGGTGCCGTTTAATCTGGTATTTGGGGTGGCCGCCAGCTGGGCGATTACAAAATTTGACTTTTGGGGAAAGCGCTTCCTCACAACCCTGATCGACCTACCGTTTTCTGTGTCCCCTGTGATTTCAGGGATGATTTATGTGCTGTTGTTTGGGGTGCATTCGGCGTTGGGATCGTGGTTGATTGACAACAATATTGAAATTTTGTTTGCCGTGCCGGGTTTGGTCATTGCCACCATTTTTGTCACCTTTCCCTTTGTGGCCCGTGAATTGATCCCCCTGATGGAGGAGCAAGGCACCGAAGAGGAAGAGGCCGCCCTGCTGCTGGGGGCCAGTGGCTGGCAAACCTTTTTCAGTGTGACCTTACCCAACATCAAATGGGGGTTGCTGTATGGCGTTCTGCTGTGCAACGCCCGCGCCATGGGGGAATTTGGCGCGGTGTCTGTGGTGTCGGGGCATATCAAGGGGGAAACCAACACCATTCCCCTGCACGTTGAAATTTTGTATAACGAATACAATTTTGTGTCGGCTTTTGCCGTGGCATCGTTGTTAACCCTGTTGGCCTTGGTCACGCTGATTCTCAAGCGGATCATCGAGGCCCGAACAGCCCATCATTAAGGATTTTTTCATGGCCATCCATGCGCGGAACATCAACAAGCGTTTTGGGCCCTTCGTCGCCCTGAAAGACGTCAACTTAGAGGTCCAAAGCGGCGAGCTCGTGGCCCTGCTGGGGCCGTCTGGTTCAGGCAAAACCACGTTGCTGCGGATCATTGCGGGTCTGGAATTTGCCGATTCCGGCACGGTGTATCTGGACGGCGACCCCATGCACGACAAAGACGTGCGGGATCGCGGCGTGGGCTTTGTGTTTCAGCATTACGCCCTGTTTAAACATATGACGGTTTTTCAGAATGTGGCCTTTGGACTGCGCGTGCGGCCCAAAGATACACGCCCCAGCGATGAAGACATCCGCGACAGGGTCATGAAACTGCTGCATCTGGTGCATCTGGATGCCTTTCACAACCGTTACCCGCAGCAACTGTCGGGGGGCCAGCGGCAACGGGTGGCTTTGGCGCGGGCCTTAGCGGTTGAGCCCAAAGTGCTGCTTCTGGATGAGCCCTTTGGGGCCTTGGATGCAAAAATCCGCAAAGAGCTGCGCCGCTGGATGCGCCGTTTGCATGATGAAATGCACATCACCAGCCTGTTTGTCACCCACGACCAAGAAGAGGCCATGGAGGTTTCCGATCGCGTGGTGGTCATGAGCCACGGCCGCATCGAGCAAACCGGCACCCCCACCGAGGTTTGGAAACAGCCCAAAAATGCCTTTGTGTACGATTTTTTGGGGAATTACAATGAATTCGACGGATGGAAAGATAACCAAGGCATCGTGCATTTGGCTGAAACGGATATGATTGAGGTGAATTTGCCCGCAGATGCCAAAAAAAACGCAGGGTGGCTGGGCCGTTATCCCGAATTTTCCAGTCTGGTGGGCCGCGTTCTGCCCGGGTTGGTGGAATCCACCCCCCCCGTTTTGCCGGTGCAAAAAAAGACCGTGCGCAAACCCACCGGCGGAACCCCCGTCAAAATTTATGCCCGTCCCCACGAAATGTGGATAACCAAAACCCCCGATAAAAATCACGAATACATCGCCGCCAAGGTTGTCCACATCAACCCCGCCGGCCCCCTGATTAAATTGGAGTTAGAGCGTTTGGGCGGCCAGTTCCTGCAGGTTGAAGTGTCCCAAAGCGTCATGGACACCTATGCCGTTGTCAAAGGCGACACCCTGTATGTTCGACCGACGGAAACACGGGTGTTTTAATAGGGGATGGGGCAGGGGAAAAAAATTCACCATCAAGATGAATAAAATGCTTGACGTATATACATATATATATATATTAGGGTAGGTGTGTTCAACTCGGCCATGGAAAATTTCTGTGGCCTCACCCCCAAGGAGGAAAATGACCAAAGCCAAAGGACCTGCTTTAATTCCGTTATTGATTCTCATGAAGGGTGATCGGGATGATATGCCAGTCACCTTAGTTGTTAAGTCCCACTAACTTATGGTTAGGATTATTGTTAAATAAGTGTGGCTGATTTTGGTAGGAAAGCAAGAGGAAATCGTAGGGGGTTTGGAATTTTAGAGCTTTGAGTTTTTTTTGATAGTTATG
>JBILMD010000015.1:0-33082 GCA_044375675.1 Alphaproteobacteria bacterium | reverse complement strand
GCCCAACGATCCATCTCCCGAACCCCAAAATTTACCATCTCCAAGCTCCTGTTTCATGACAAAACAAAAACCTAAAGCGGACATTCCTAATTTGCTAAGGAGGACATTATCAAGTTGCTCCTACATTGGTGTATTTTTTCTTGACAAAATAACTTACGATTGTATTCCATAAAAACAAAGCACAGATTCATGTTCATGTCTGATGGGATGGGGCTTCCTTATGACAATGTTAAAACCTAAGGTTTTTTTGGATCAGTCCCCTGGGGAGGTCTATTATCTTACCAAAGATCGTCTGGTGGTGGGATTTGATCGTCCTTTATTTATGGACACCCCCGTTACAATAACCATTGTCTGTGGCAGTCAAAATGTGACGATACAGGGTGCTGTGGAGACCATAACCCGTCGTCATCAAAAATACGTGGGAACCATTGTTTGGCAGGATGCTTCGCAAAAGCAGGCTCTGGATTCCCTGTTGCACAGCACCGCTGGAAATTTCGAACGCCGCAAATTGCCCGTTGTCGTGGCCAATGAATTTCAAAGAGAGACCGCTTCCGAGGCAGAAAACCTATCGCAGGCCTTTTTACGGCGCAAACGCCGCGGGTATGCAGGGCTGGCCTGTCTGATCGTTCTGCTGATGGTGGGGGTTGTCTGGGGTGTATGGCAGACATTTTTTCGGATTTATGTTGATGCTCCTTTTGCGGCCATCACCGTGCCACTGCGCATGATGATGGCGCCTGAGTTTGGTCAAGTGACGTGGAACACCTCGGTGCAGTCCTCGGAACGTCTGCATCAGGGTCAGATTTTGGGCGCCATGGTTTCGCCCAAACTGCAAGAGACCAAAGAGCGTCTGGAAAACGACCTGTCTTTTCTAAAAATTCAGATCGAGGGCCTGAGGGAAAAAAAACAAGATGCCGCCCTGAGGGTTTCCTATCGTCAACAATCCTCGCAGGACCTTCTGCGCCAGAAAGAGGAGCGTCTTAGGTCGGCACAGGCCGATTATGACCAAGCTCTGGCCCAACAACGGCGCCTGACCCCTTTGCACCAAAAGGGATATCTGAGTCACATAAAGTGGGATACGCTGAAAGCTGAAATCACAAAAACCAGAACAACGGTGGACGAGGCGCAGGCAGCTTTGGACCAAACCAAAACGGAAAACCAAATGATCATGGCCTCCTTGGACGTCCCTGTGGGGGGTGCGCCGCAGGATTTGGATCGAGAGATTGCAGAAAAAATAACCCAGCACCAAAACCTGACGCGCCAACGTCGTTTGTTGGATGACCGTTTTCAAAGTATGACGCTGACCAGCCCATGTGATTGCCGCATTGTTTCGTCGCAAAGCGACCAAGCTTGGATGAACCCAGGGGCCGTTCTGATGCGCCTGCAAGAAGACAGCGATGAAGCCTTGGTGGTGGAGGCCCGCTTGCCAGCCTCCGTCGCGAATCGTGTTCAGGTGGGTGATGCCGCGCGTATCTCTGTGGGGGATCAGGGGGACGAGATACCCGCCCGTGTGGTGGACATCCGCCCCGTGGCGTCCACAGAGCGTTATGGCCTTTCGCCCATGATTATGGAGGATCCCGCTTTAACGTCTGTGTATCTCAAGCCCGTTCACGGAAATCTCAGCCCCCATAAAGCCGGAACCCATGTCAATGTATCTATTCATAAGGCAACGGTGTTCCGGCATTTGAAGGAACTGTTTTGACCCTTTATCGACGCCCCATCTAGGGGAAAGAGCGCAATGCCTATAGTGTTTTCAATTTCTTTTCGCACTGAGCCGAGAACGAGCATGGCGGAGCGATGCCTGGTAACTCTAGGTGAGCGAGGCTAGGCCCTACTCGCAGGCCAGTACGGAAATAAAGTGACTATTATAAATCGAAGTGCAGGGCGTGCTGAGCGTGGCGAAAAAGGCTTGACTTGGGGCTTAACCGAGGTCTTTTCGACGGGAATTGATCATGATGTGGGCGATATGGTCAATGCCTGATACACAACGCCCTTGATGCACAGCGACCTAGGGCTCCCACGTAAAAATATGGGCGGCCCCCGTGGGGATGTTCGGGCTTTGTCTGATAGGCACACCCATCAGCAGATGATCACCCGACGCAAAAAGGGTCTGGGGAAACATATTTTGATAATCTGGATCCGTCTTAGAAAATTTTTCCCCAAAAACCCAATTTGTATCGAAACGCTCTTGGTGGTACCCATAGACAACACCAAACGGGGCCCCGACGAACAGACGATTGTTGTTTAGGGCGAGGGCCCCTCCGAAGCGGCCTTGCCACGAAGGCTCAGGGTTATTTAATTTTTGGCGCAATATCCAGCCCTGCGTGTTTTCATCATACACAAAAGAATAGACAGTCCCCATCTGCTTGGCTGAACCATCTTCATAGGCGGCCCCGACGATCAGGGCTTTACCCTGCATGGCGACACTGCCCCCAAATTCTGTAAAAACCTTATTCACATCCGGACGAAGGGTCTGTTTTTCCATCCAGAGACCTTTGGAATCTTTTTTAAAAACGAACACAGCGCCCGACCCCGGACCCGTTTTGCTATCCTGACCATAGGCGCCTACGGCGAAAAAGTCCCCAGAAGAGCTCAGAACGTTTCCAAACAATGACCCCGCATGCAGGGATTTTGGGGCCAAAAGGTAAGCTTCTTTCCACGCATCACCCTCTTTCTGGAAAACAGAGACAGAGCCGGAATCAATGCCACGAACATCGCTAAGATGCGCCCCTATGGCCAGAGTGTTTTCATCCAGCCAACGCACAGCATTTCCAAAAAAATCCCCTGATTTTGGTTTTTCTGAGGTTACCTTGGCCAAAACAGCCCATGTTTTCCGATCCAAAATATAAACAGCGCCTGTATTATAAAGCTTGCCAGCGCTTTCTGCCGCAGCGCCCACCGCGATGTAAGATGCGTTGGCATCCACCGCACTGCCAAACATCGCGCGGGCCGAAGGGGTAGGAGGAAGGATTTTTTTCACCAACCCCCAAGCATCCCCCTGATTTTGATAAAGATACAAAGCCCCCGCGCGGTACGCCGCATCACTATCCCACGGGGCGCCCACCATCGCTTGCGTTGCGTCTGTCCACGTGACGATCCCAAAAACGTCCTGTTGTTGGGCGGTAGAGGGCAAATCGGACGTGGATTTAATTTTAAAAGAGGGAAGAAGAGGAGCATCTGCAGCGTCTGCAGCCCAAGCCCGCTGACCAGAAAAAAGACAGATCAAAAACACCAAGCTCAAGGGCACCCAAGAAGGGAGCGAAAAAGAAAAGGAAGATAAAGAGCGTGTTTTCATATCGATAGGTATCTTTCCTAAAAGGGGGCTGACCTGCCAAGGCAAGGCCATCTTATCATGGAAACCAATGTCTAGGTCATTATCTAACAAATCCCAGGAAAAGGGCAAGGCCAAATCTTGTATGAGTTCACCTCATTTGAGACAGATATGGTGATCAAGCGGCGTCCTTGAGGAGGATGGTTTTTGTATACGCGGAGGGTGTGGATCCTTTCAAGGCATAATGTGGGCGGTAAGTGTTGTATTTGTGGACGGCGGTCTTCAGCAGGGCGCGGCAGTGTCCGAGGGAATCGTAGGCGGCTCTGGCGTAGAATTCTTCTTTAAAGATGCGGTTTCCGCGCTCGACACCCCCGTTATACTGGGGTTTTTTGGGGGGCAGGACGAACAGGGCGATGCCGAGGGCTTGGCAGTCTTCTTCGAAATCGGCCATGAATTCGGACCCGCCGTCAACCTGGATGGACACGATGGCAAACGGGAGTTCCTCTTTGATTTTACGCAGAAATTTTTTTGCGGATCGGCTGGTGGCGTTGCTATACACCTCGGCGAGGATGGTTTTGGTGACGTGGTCGTACATTTGGAAGTGTTTGATTGTGATGCCATTTTTGCTGACAGTCATATGGTCGATTTGGATCAGGTGGCCTGGGGCGGCGGGTTTCATGCCGTACAGCCAGGGTTTGGCGTGTTTTTTAAAGACGCGTTTGCGTTTTGGGCGCAGGGCCGAGAGGGATTTTGTGATTTTTCCTTGATTCATCAGGGACTTGATGATGCGTCCCGTGGTGCTTTCGCTGATACTGATGGCGTGGTCACGTTTCAGGATGACGGCGATTTTGGCTTTGCCATAGGTGGGGTTATCGCGGCGCAGGGTCAGGATTTTTGAGACGACCTCGGGGGTTTTCTTGGTGACCCTGGGCGTGGTTTTGGGTGTTTTGGACGGGGGCAAGACGCCCTGATTCAGGGCGTTTAAGCGTTGTTTATAGCGATAATAGGTGGCGCGACTGATGCCGGAGAATTCTGATGCGGTGGCATCGCAGACGCCTTCGGATTTGAGTTTTTCCCATTGAAAAACAGGCTCTTGGTATTTTTTTCGGTGCTGGTCTAGGGCTTCTTGCCTCTGGGTATACGCATAAAGTTTGTAAAACGTTTTGGGAAAGGATAGGATCTGCATTGGGCCTCGGGTGTTGATTTGTTTGAACAAAAAATCATCCTCGAGGCCTTTTCTTTTTTTGGCGTTAAAGGGGGGGGCGTCGCTACAGCGCTCTTTGACGGCGCGCTCCGCCCCCCCACTAACGCGCAAAAAAACTACGCTCGTTCAGTCTCATTTGTCTCAGATGTTGGTGGACTTATACAATCTCATACTGGGAATCAGGAAATCCATCACCCTGCGATATTTTTTGACTTTTTTGCAAGGAGGCATCATGATGCGTGCCCCCGATTATATGGCCGCTATATGGCCGCGAAAGCGGGGGGCGTAACGGGTGGATAGAACACCGCCGCGCGCCATCTTCGCCCCTGATTGCCTCATGAACAGAGGGCGCCGCAAACAACTTTGTGCGCCGCACAAAAAAGATATTGACACCGCCTAGACAGACATGATACTACTGTTTCAAGAAACTTTAGACCGTTAAGGAGATCCGATCATGTCACAACCGTCCACCCCCCAACAATCCAAAAAAAATTCTGGGGACCTTTCCGTTTCAGCTGCGTCTAGCGATCTTAAACCTTCATCGTCGTCTCAGGCTTCACAATCCCCTGTCGCGCGTTCTTCTGCGCCTGGCAAGGTCCTTGCGGAAACCCCGCAATCCGCCCCAAAGTCTCCCAACTTTGGTGATTTCTTTTCTTTTAATCCTCAAGCAACAGGTCTTTTTATGAATCAGAACTTCGAACAACTGAACAACGAATGGCAGAGCCACGTTCAAGAAAACATCAAAACCGGTCTTCAGGCTTTGAACACCTTGAACAAAGGCTTAGAGCAAATGGCAACAGCTTATTTGAAAGCCGTTCAGGATGCCTACACAAGCAACGCCAAAGCTCTGCAGCAAATTTTGTCTTCCCAGAACGCTCAGCAGGCCTTTGATGTTCAAACCAAAACCATGCAACAGAACATTGAAACCGGCATTGGCCAAGCTCAACAACTGGTTCAAATGGGTCTGGATGCCGCCAACCGCACCATCCAACCTTTGCAAAACCGTTTTGACCAAGCCGTAGACGCTGCCTTCAAAGCTGGAAAAAAAGCTGCTTAGTTTTAGACAAGCCGTTTTTCTTCGGCTGTTTTCTGCGGACGTTTTTTGCGCCCTCCCCCTTTTGGGGGGGGCGTTTTCGATTCTCTGGTGACCTTACTTTTTGTTTTTTTATGCCTTCTCTTATTCAGCAAAAAATCAATACGCGTCTTTTGCTCACCCAGATACTGTATCAACATCACATTCGCCAACAACCCTTGCCCGTGGTTGTCAAAGAGTACGTTATCCACCACCTGAATGCCAACCCCAAGCATTATCATCGTGATTTTTTTGATGCGATGGTGCAGTTTTTGACAGAAGAGCACCCGTCTTTAGAAAAAAGACTCCGCGCCTACGAAACAGAGAGCTGGCGGTATGAACGCATGGATCCGGTCTTGCTCGGGATTTTAATGGTCGGGATGGCGGAATTGCTGGCTCAACCCGAAACCCCAACAAACGTAATCATTCATGAGTATATTGAATTAAGCAAAGATTTCCTGACCGATAAAGACGCCAAATTTGTCCATGCCCTTTTGGACAAATTGGTTATAGAAAGGACGTCAAGCGCAGATCCCAAAAGCCATGATGCTTCCCTTGACGATTCTCTTGCTTAGGGGGCCCCTTATTGCCTATACCCATGCAGAGTGAAAATGCAAACCCTATCCCTGTCATGAAGTCCCTTGTTTTTTTGACCGCGCTTTGTTTGTTGTTTTCTGCGTGTGCCACGTCCCCCCGTGGTCCCGCTTCGGGGGGGGCCTATCCCCAAACTTACCGCGTGCAAAAGGGGGACAGTGTTTCCAAAATCGCTTTAAAAACAGGGACAAGTGTTTCTTTACTATCCCGTTGGAATCAATTAAAGCCGCCCTATACCATCTATCCTGGACAAATGTTGTATTTGGGGGATCCCTCTGGTTTACCCAAAAACCATGCAGGTCCAAAATCGGTAACCATTGAACGTGTCAGGTCCCAGCAACAGGATGTCCCCCCCCCACCAGTGGTGAATCGTTCCGAAAAATTTTCTTGGCCTCTTCGTGGCCCCCTGCTGGCAAATTTTGGGCAAAAGGATGGCGGACAACAAAACGACGGGATTAACATTGCCGCCAATCGCGGCACCAAAATTCGTGCCTCCGATGCCGGAAACGTTGTTTATGTTGGAAACGAAGTGAAGGGTTTCGGGAATCTTGTTTTGATTCGCCATGATCCTCAGTGGGTGACGGCCTATGCCCACGTGGATAAAATTCTGGTTGATAAGGGGGATACGGTCAAATCACAGGACGTGATCGCCACTGTGGGACAAACGGGCTCCGTCACACGCCCCCAGCTTCATTTTGAAATCCGCTACAAAGGAAAACCCGTGGATCCGTTGGGACAACTGGCCCCCTGAGCGTTGGGCATCACGGTCTCAAAGAAAAAATCAGTGCCGAAAAGCCCGTATGCCCATAAAGACCATGGCTGCCCCGTGGGCATCAGCGGCGGCAATAACCTCTTCATCACGCTTAGATCCGCCAGGCTGAACAATGGCGGTAGCCCCAGCCTTCATGGCCGCAATCAAACCATCGGCAAAGGGGAAAAAGGCATCTGAGGCCACCACAGACCCCTCCGTTTCTGAGTTTTCTTTGCCCAGGTGCGCCGCAATATCTTGGGCCTTTTGGGCGGCTAGGCGGGCGGCGTCAACACGGCTCATTTGTCCGGCGCCGATACCCACGGTGATCCCATTTTTGGCGTAAACAATGGCATTGGATTTCACATGCCGCACCACCCGCATGGCAAAGAGAAGATCACGCATTTCCCTTTGGCTGGGAGAACGCTGGGTCACAACGCGGAAGGTGTCAGGGTCATATTGGGCCAAATCCCGATCCTGCAACAAAAATCCTCCGCTAAGGGTCTGGTGAAACCATCCGTCCTGCATTTTGGGCAAAAGTCCGCCTGTCAGCAACACGCGCAGGGACCGCTTGGCCGAAAGGATCACTTCTGCTTTATGGGTGATGCTGGGTGCAATGACAGCCTCAAGAAAGTGGGGTGACAAGGCCTGAGCTGTGACCTCATCCAATTCTGTGTTAAAGGCAACAATCCCGCCAAAGGCACTGATGGGATCGGCCTGATAGGCCTCCTTAAAAGCCTCGCTGAGCAAAGTGGGATGAGAGGCCACACCACAAGGATTGGCATGCTTGATAATGGCCGCCGTAGGCTCAGAAAACTCAGACACCAAGGCAAAAGCAGCCTCCGCATCATTAAGATTGTTATAGCTGAGCTCTTTGCCCTGAATTTTTTTCGCCTGGGCGGGACAAAAAACAGACGTATCCGTAACATACAGGGCTGCCCGTTGGTGCATGTTTTCACCGTACCGCAGAACCTCTTGCAAACGGCCGACTTGCAGATGGGTTTTGGGGAAAACCTCGCCCCTGTGTTTGGTGAAGGCCCCCGCAATCATGGCATCATAGGACCCCGTATGGGCAAAGGCCTCTTGCGCCAAGCGACATCGCAGGGCCAAATCCGTGCAACCTTTCTGGGATTCCATGGCCTGTAACAGATCGGCGTAATGATCTGGGGATGTGGCCACGACAACATCATGATAATTTTTGGCCGCAGCCCGAATCATGGCCGGGCCGCCCACGTCGATTTTTTCGATGCAGGCCTGCCAAGGTTGTCCACCCTTATAAACCTCAGCAAAGGGATACAAATTCACCACCACCAGATCAATGGGGGCAATGCCATGTTTTTCCATTTGCTCTTGATGAACGGCATCCCGTCGCTTGGCCAAAATGCCCCCGTGAATTTTGGGATGCAGGGTTTTCACCCGACCATCCAGAATTTCGGGAAATTTTGTGATATGGGACACATCGGTGACGGGCAGGCCCTCGGCCTTCAATGCCTCCGCCGTGCCCCCCGTGGACATGATGGACACGCCGTAACCAACAAGGGCACGCACAAAATCCACCAGACCCGTTTTATCCGAAACAGAAATCAACGCTGATGTGATCGGAATCAGAGAATTTTCAGCCATAATAACATATCAAAAAAACGAAAAACAAAAGGGATAGGCCTTAATTTTTTTGCCCCCTTTCCCTTTCATACTCCCAAGACCCCGTTGAGGCAAGAGGATTTCACCCGTGAGGCAATGAAGGCAACCCTATTGCCCTGCAGTGCCTTTCATCGTTTCCACAACCCTTCCTATGATCGCATCAAACATATCCTCTGTCAGGCGTCTGGTGTTCATATTATAACGCGATGTATGGTAACTGGCGATCAGGGTGTAACGTCCCTGTTGCCTGACAACGCCATGGGCAAAGGGGGCCTGTCTGGGGTTGCCGCCCAAACGTTTCAATGTTGTGTCATAAGCCACCTTGCCCAACGTCAAAATCACGGACAAACGAGGCATTGCCTGAATTTCATGCGCTAAAAAATCCCCACAGGTGCGAATTTCCGCAGGTGTGGGTTGATTCTGGGGGGGAACGCAGCGCACGGTGTTGGTGATGCGCGTGTCAATCAATCTTAGGCCATCATCAATGCGTGCCTGATAATTCCCCAAAGCCAGACCATGGGCCATTAAGGCAGGATACAAAACCTGCCCCGCATAATCCCCCGTAAAGGGACGGCCCGTGGCGTTGGCACCGGAAAGACCAGGGGCCAAGCCCACAATCAAAAAACGGGCAGACAAGTCTCCAAAAGAGGGAACAGGGGCATTATGATACGAAGGGTTTTTGAGCGCATTCTGGGCACGAAAAGCGCACAAACGGGAACAGAGTCCGCAGAAAGGCGGGTTATGCAGCTGATCAAAAACCACTAAGACCCCTTACAGGGCCAGACTTGGGCTGCGCTCTTCGGAATCGACGGTGCTTTTGGATTCCTCGAATTGGGCGCGGCGGGCCGCTTGGTTTTCGCGGCGCTCTTCAGCGCTGCCATCGCGGGCGATATGCTGGGCAAGCTTGGAAAGTTCAATGAAATGATCCGCCTGCCGACGCAATTCATCGGCCACCATAGCGGGGTTGGTTTCAATGGTGCTGACCACAGAAACACGAACACCTTTGCTCTGAACCACCTGAATCAATCGGCGGAAATCCCCATCGCCAGAAAACAAAACCAAATGATCCATATGCTGGGCCATCTCAATCATATCCAGCGCCAGTTCAATATCCATGTTTCCCTTGACTTTACGACGACCAAAGGCATCGGTAAATTCGCGGGCAGGCTTCGTCACCATGGTAAAACCGTTATAATCCAACCAGTCAACAAGGGGCTTGATGGGGGAATATTCCTGATCCTCAATCAACGTGGTGTAATAAAATGCGCGAACCAAGCGACCCCGTTTGGAGAAAAACGAAAGCAACTTTTGATAATCAATATCAAAATTCAAAGCCTTAGCCGCAGCGTAAAGGTTGGCCCCATCAATGAAAAGACATGTTTTTTCAGAAGGGTAAAATACGGTCATAAAAAATCCTTTTCTTTAATTTTTATTATCTAACAGGATGGGGTTTAGCCAACACATGATAGGCATTCTATCTACTCTGAGAAAAATAAATTGTAAACCCATCATGAATGAAAATTTTTTAAAATGCACGCACAAATTTATAGTTTGAGGGATATTCTTTTCCAAAAATTCAAGGGAAAATCGGGACTGGGAACAAAGATCCGGTACGTATCTTTTTCGTGGGCCATAAAATTTTTTTCCGGATTATAAAAAAAGGGGGCTCCTTCCTGATCCATGATTGCCGATCCCCTTGCAACCCTAGGCCTTTCGCAGTATACGTGCCCCCTATGTGGATCATCGCCAATTGGAAAATGCAGGGCAATGTTGGGGCGCTTCGGACCTTTTGCGAGGGCCTGATTCCTCTGATGGCCACCCTTCACCATATCCGCGTGGTGGTATGTGTTCCGTTTCCGTATTTGCTTTTGGCCCGTGACCTTTTGCGGGGAACAACGATTGTGTTGGGCGCCCAAGATATTTCCCCCCTTGAGAATGGACCCCATACCGGAGACGTCAGCGCCGCCATGGTGAAGGATGTGGGGGCATCCTGCGTGATTTTGGGCCATTCCGAACGCCGCCGCGATCATGGCGAGGGGTGTTCCTTAATTCACCAAAAAGCTCTTTTGGCCAAGGCCCACGGACTGATGCCCATACTGTGTGTGGGCGATGCTGAGGGTCAGGCGCAAAGCATCATCACCCGCCAAGTTCGTCGCGCTTTGGGAAAAGACGGGATTGCAGAGGCCATGATCGCCTATGAGCCTTTGTGGGCCATTGGCACGGGTAAAGCGGCTGATGAGGCCACCATTAGCAAAATGCATCGTCATATCAACCAAATAGCCCCCGACCATCCTGTGCTTTATGGGGGGTCTGTCACAGCCGATAACGTGGGAACCATTGTCAAAATCCCCCATGTTTCTGGGGTTTTGGTGGGGGGAGCTAGTGTGCGGATGGAAACGTTTGCGCCGCTCTTGCTGGCCGCTGATAAAGCCCGAGCACCAGCATGACCAGAATGAAAGCAGCATTAACCTGATGCCATGATGCGGCCCATAAAGGCACCTGCCCCAAAACCGTAATGGCCCCCAAGGTTATTTGCCACACGACCAAACACAACAGCGCCCAGCGTTTTTCCCGAATTCCATAAAATAAAGTGGCCGCCAAAAACACAAACGCCAAAACCCGATGGAGCCACTGGACGGCTGCTGGATCCTCAAAAAAGAAAGGCGCCGCCGCAACCTCTGGCGGGATCAGATGCCCGTTCATCAGGGGGAAGGTGTTATAAACCATCCCCCCATTAAGCCCCGCCACCAAGGCCCCCAGCGCCACCGTGGGAATATACAGCGCCAGAAGGATCACGGGGATTTTCAATGTCCCCCGTGGCCCCCGCAGCGAGGCCCATTCCCGAACAATCAACCCCAACAAAAGCAAGGCCAGAGAAAGGTGCATCATCAGGCGATACGGGCTGACATCCGTGCGATCCACCAGACCGCTTTTGACCATATACCAGCCCATATACCCCTGAAGGGCCACCAAAAGGGGAAACATCACAAGACGCTTGAGATGAGAAGACGGAACCAGACGCTTTATCCATAAAAACAAAACAGGAACGGCAATGACCAATCCCGTCAGGCGGCCCAAAACGCGGTGAATGAATTCCCACCAATAAATGCCCTGAAACTCAGACAGGGACATGCCGCGGTTGATGTGTTGATATTCCGGCGTGGCTTTATAGGCGGAAAAGGCGGCCTCCCAAGCCGAGTGAGACACCGGAGGAATCCATCCCGTCACGGGATTCCACGTGACCATGGAGAGCCCCGATTCTGTCAAACGGGTGATCCCCCCCACCAGAATCATAATCAGCACCATGCCTCCGCAGGCCACAAGCCACCCAGAAAACCAGCGAGGATAAGCGGCGGAAGACATGACAGGCCCCTTTAAAAAAAAGGTTAAAACACTTCAGGCTGGATGGTGTCTTTTTTCTCCATCATCTCCACCGATGGACCGGCGGCAAAGATCATATAAAGCAGCACCACAACCACAAAAATACCGGTAAAAAGAGGGATTTTGACGGACAGATCCATTTTTTTATGACGCATGAAAAACCCCGTAATGGTTTAAAGAATGATTGAACAGACCCCCACTATAAAACCTGAAGGCCAAGCTGTCATCTGTTTCGATCACGGCTGTTTCGATAAAGGCACTTTTCAGTGGACAGCTTTTGTTGCTGTTTGTATGGTACCGGCGACGGAGCGTAGCGCAGCCTGGTTAGCGCACCGGTCTGGGGGACCGGAGGTCGGAGGTTCGAATCCTCTCGCTCCGACCATTTTTGCTTTTTCCCAAAGGAAACATCATGGCTTTCCCCCCCTCTGCCCAATCCATGCATGCCAAAACCTCCAGCATCTGGGGGGGACGATTTTCTGCGACACCGGCGGAATTACTCCAAGATATCAACGTGTCGCTGGATGTCGATAAAAAGATGGTGAATGAGGATATTGAGGCCTCCCTCGCCCATGCCGAGATGCTGAGGGCCTGTGGCATTCTTTCGTCTGAGGATTATCAGGCCATCTGCCAAGGCATGCACACCATTATGGTGGAAATTGCGGAGGGGCGCTTCCCCTTTCGGCGCGAGCTGGAAGATATTCATATGAACATCGAATCCCGCCTGAAAACCCTGATTGGGGATGCGGCGGGACGATTGCACACCGCGCGATCCCGCAATGATCAGGTGGTGACGGATTTTCGCATGGTCCTGCGGCGGGCGTGCGAAACCCTTCAGGATTTGCTGAAAGATCTGCAAAAACAACTGCACCAGAAAGCGAGGGACCATACCGAAACCCTGATGCCTGGCTATACCCATTTGCAAATTGCCCAACCCGTCAGCTTGGCCCATCATCTGCTGGCCTATATGGAAATGTTTGGGCGGGATCGGCTCCGTTTTGCCGATTGTGCCCGTCGTTTCAACGAATGCCCTCTGGGGGCGGCAGCTTTGGCGGGAACATCCTTTCCCATTGACCGGCACAAAACGGCGGAGGCTCTGGGGTTTGATCGTCCCATGGCCAACAGTATGGACGCCGTTTCCGCGCGGGATTTTGTTCAGGAATTTCTGGCCGCCGCCACAATTGCCAGCACCCATCTTTCCCGCCTGGGGGAGGAATTGGTGCTGTGGGCCAGTCCCCATTTTGCTTTTGTGGATTTGGGGGATACCTTTTCCACCGGCAGTTCCATCATGCCCCAAAAGCGCAACCCCGATGCTGCGGAATTGCTACGCGGAAAAATCGGGGGCCTTCTGGGGGCCTTTACCCAGATGACCACGATTCTCAAGGGCTTGCCCTTAACCTACAGCAAAGATCTGCAGGATGATAAAGACCTGACCTTTCGGGCCATAGACACCCTAAGCCTGTGCCTGCGTGTGGCAGCCGCCATGATTCAGGACATGAAACCCAAGCCCGAAGCCATGGCCACTTGGGCGCAGCAAGGCTTTTCCACGGCCACGGATTTGGCGGATTATTTGGTGCAAACCTTTGGCCTGCCTTTTCGAGAGGCCCATCACATCACCGGACGCATCGTTCAAATGGCAGAACACAACGGATGTGATTTGCCCGACTTGACGCTGGAAACCCTGCAGGGGGTTTATCCGGCTTTGACATCTGATGTCTTTACGGTTTTAAGTGCCAAAGCCTCCCTCAACCGCCGTACCAGCTTTGGGGGGGCGGCCCCCGTGCGGGTGCAAGAGGCGCTGGTGGAGGCGGAAGCGCGGTGGCTGGCCTGAGGCTCTGTCCCCACATCGCCCCTAAAACCGATCACTGGCTGTGTGTTTGCCCAAAATCGGAATGTGGTGGTATTTTTTAAACGAAACAATCTTGGAAATCCTTGCAGAAGGCGGCAAAAAATGCTGTCTTATGCCCTGATCGGATTCAGAAGGTGGCTCCCCGCCCCTCTTTTCCCTTGTGATGAAAGACAGGAACCCTTTATGCAACACCCCCAAAACACCACCATCATCGGCCTGCAATGGGGCGACGAGGGAAAAGGGAAAATGGTGGATCGCTTGGCGGAAAACGCCGATATGATTGTGCGCTTTCAGGGCGGGCACAATGCGGGACACACCTTGGTGGTGGAGGGTATCACTTATAAGCTGAACCTTTTGCCCTCCGGCATTGTGCGCCCCGATAAAAAAACAGCGCTGGGCCATGGCGTCGTGCTGGATTTATGGGCGCTGGAAAAAGAAATGGCAACCCTGTCCGCCGCAGGGATTGCCATCACACCCCAGCGGTTTATGATTGCGGAAAATGCCTCCCTGATTATGCCTTGGCACCGTGTGCAGGATCAAAATCGGGAAAAAGGACTCGGCGATAAAAAAATTGGCACCACAGGGCGGGGCATTGGACCCGCTTATGAAGACCGCGTGGGCAGGCGGGCCTTTCGTGCGGGGGATTTGCTGGATCCACAGGATTTAAAAGCCCGCCTTGAGGAATTTTCGGATCAAGTCGAAGATTTTTCCGCTTTTTGCGACGATATGATGCGGTTTGCCAAAACCCTCTCCCCCCACATTGTGCCGCTGTGGCACGTGCTCTCTGAGGGCCAGCGCAACGGAGAAAAGGTTTTGTTTGAGGGGGCTCAGGGGTTTTATCTGGACGTAGATTTTGGAACCTATCCTTTTGTGACATCATCCAACACCTTGGCCAGTCAGGCCGCCACGGGGACGGGGCTGCCTGCGTCGGCTGTGGGGCACGTTCTGGGCGTCGTTAAAGCCTATACCACCCGCGTAGGCAGTGGCCCGTTTCCAACAGAGCTGGGCGATGCCACGGGCGAACATCTGGGCGCCAAAGGCCATGAATTTGGCACCGTAACAGGGCGCAAGCGACGCTGTGGCTGGCTGGATGGGGTTTTGTTAAAACAAGCCTGCACCATCAATGGTATTCATGCCCTTGCCCTGACGAAACTGGATGTTTTGGATGAACTGCCCACCATCAACGTGGCGTTGGCGTATCAAAAGGCCGGCGTGACCTATACCCACCTTCCCTTGCATTGGCGTGATTTTTCGGATGTTTCTGTGATTTATGAAACCCTGCCTGGATGGCAGAGTGTCACGGAAGGCCTGCAGGATTACAATGCGTTGCCCGCCAACGCCAAATCCTATATCGCCTATATCGAGCGCCTGACCGGTGTGCCCGTGACGTATATTTCCACCGGACCAGGGCGGGAAGAGACCATTGTTCGCTAAAGTTTCACATTTTTTTTGTAAAGCGCTATGCTATACTTAATCACAGATGAAACCTATCGATGGCCGAACACACCGCCAGCGATACACTTCACATGCGATGGGTATAGGATGGCTTTTCCTTAAAAAATCCCTCTTGGTTCAAACACGATACGCTTGGCTATGTTTTTTATTATCTCCTCTGTTTTCAACATTTTGGTGTTGCTTTATACGATGGGCTTTTTCGTCTTTCTTCAAACGTTGCCCACGGATCAAACTTTGCCGAATCAGCCCGCCGATGCCATTGTGGTGCTAACAGGGCGCCAAGGTCGCATTGACGAGGGCCTGCGGTTATTTCAAGAAGGCCACGGCCGTTTTTTTTATGTTTCCGGCGTTCATCCGGACGTTAAGAAAACAGAGCTGATTGCGCGGGGAAAAATCCCTGCATCCCAAATGGCCTGCTGCGTTGTTTTTGACAGCGTGGCCCGCAACACCATGGAAAATGCCCAGCAAACCGCCCAGTGGGTTTATGCCCACGATATTCAGCATCTGATTTTGGTCACCGATGATTTGCATTTGCCCCGCGCCCTTCTTTTGTTTCAAAGGGCCCTGCCCGATCGCATCGTAACCCCCCATCCCCTGATCATCGAGCCCTTGCTTGACAATGAACGCTGGAAAAATCCCGACGCTTGGTGGGGTCCGTTAAAAGAATACACGAAATTTCTGTTTGTGCGTTTTGGCCCATAGCTGGTTTTTTTGGAAGGCTTTATGAAAAAAATCCACCCGTTTCATCCCCGTTTTCTGTGTTTTTTGGCGGCCCAGTTTTTGGGGGCCTTTAACGACAACGCGTTTAAACTGGTTCTGTCTTTGGCATCGGTGGCCATGTTTACGGATCCCAATGAACAAAAGGCGTATTTGTCCATCATCAGTGCACTGGCCATTTTGCCCTTTGTTTTGTTTTCAGGGTATGCCGGCTATTTAACAGACCGATACCCGAAAAGCCGCGTTTTAAAGCTCAGCAAAGCCGTTGAAATTGTGGCCATGGGGGCGGCGTTGGCCATTTTTGTCTGGGCACCGCACCGCATGGATTGGTTGATGATCGCATTGTTTTTCACGGCTGTTCAGGCCACCTTTTTCAGCCCGTCGAAATACGGGATTTTGCCGGAATGGATGAAGCCAGAGGACTGGCCCAAAGCCAACGGATACCTGAATATGCTGACCTATGTGGCCATTATCACAGGGTCTTTGGCCGGTGGGGTGATGTGGCAGATTTTCCGCGATACGCCTATGATCATCGGGGTAATTTTAACGACACTGGCGGTACTCGGAACCCTTTTGTGCCTGTTGGCGCCGGCCACCACCGTTTATAACCCAAAAAAGCCCTTTGATATCAACCCCCTTGGGGAAATTATCCGCGCCTGGCCCATTGTGAAAACACGGCGCACTTTAATGGGCTCCTTAACCGGCAGCGCTGTGTATTGGATGATGGGGGGCTTAATTTACCTGTCCCTGATTTTGCTGGGCACCAAAGACTTGGGCCTCAGCGATGCCAAGGCGGGATCCCTGTTTTCATTTCTGGCCGTGGGTATTGGTATCGGCAGCGTCGCTGCCGGATCCATTTTGGGCAAAAGCATCCGCAAAACCCTGATTGTCTGGGGGGGGATCATTATGGGACTCTCCTGTATCGCGTGTGGCTTCTTGGCGTCGGGGTATTGGGATACGGCCTTTTGGATTGGGCTGGCCGGTGGGGGGGCGGGACTGTTTATTGTGCCCGTGATGACCCTGATGCAGCAGCAATCGCCAGATGATCAACGGGGTCAGGTCATGGCTGTGAACAATGTTTTGGATATGATGGGGGTTTTGCTGGCCTCGGGGCTATTCTGGGTGCTGGGGACGCATTTTGGATTGTCGGCCGGTGGCATCATCACCGCCAGCGGTGGGATTGTGATTGTGGCCCTGATTCTGGGGGTGATGGCGTATCCTTCTTTACTGCATGATGCGTTGGAATCAGCCCTGTATTGGATCATGCGGCGGATTTATCGCATCAAACTGACAGGGGCCGGCCTGCACAAGGGACAATTCCCACCCTTAAAGCGTCCCACCGTGATTGTGGCCAACCATGTCACCTTTATTGATGGGTTGCTCATCAGCATGCTGGCCCCAAAACGGGTGCATTTTTTGGTTTTGGCCAAATTTTGGAAAAAACCCCTAACCCGCTTTTGTCTGAATGTGGCGGGGGCCATTCCCTTTGGCAGCGGCGGCATCGGGGAAACACGTCATGGATTAGAGGCCGCGCGGCAGCACCTGCGCCAAGGGGGAATTGTGTGCCTTTTCCCCGAAGGGATCCTCAGCCGGACAGGACACCTTTACCCCTTTAAACGGGGGGTAGAAGCCCTCGTCGAAGGTCTGGATGTTGATATTTTGCCCGTGCATCTGGAACGTTTATGGGGCAGTATTTTCAGCTTTTCCGGCCACCGTTTTTTCAAAAAGTGGCCAAAACAGATTCCCTACCCCGTCACCGTATCTGTGGGACAGGTTTTGCCCCCCCAAACCCAAGCGTGGGAACTGGGGCAGATCGTTTCGGAAATGGGAACCGAGGCCATTCCCCTGCGCTATCCCCCGCATGATACCTTGGGGGGGCGCTTTGTTGAGCAAATGCGGCACCATCTGCGGGATCGTGTTTTTTCGGATACAACGGGCAAACGCTGCACAGGATTTCAAGCCCTAGTCGGCGCCCGCCTAATCGGGCTGTGGCTGTCTGAACAGGGGTTGGGGGATAAGATCCCCCTGCTGCTGCCCGCCAGTGTGGGGGGGGCTTTGGTGAACATTGCCACTGTGATGCAGGGGAAAGTGGCAGTCAATCTGAATTTTTCCTTGGGGGAAGAAGCATTGGCCACCGCCCTAACCGCCATATCCGCAACAAAAATTATCACCTCCCGCGCCTTTCTTGAAAAAGCGGGCATCCCCCCCCACGATCAGATGATTTTTCTTGAGGATATGCAGGCCACCCTGCCCAAAGCACGAAAAATCCTAACCGTGCTACAGGCGGCCCTGTGCCCGTCGTTTTTGCTGAAACGATTATGGGTGCGGGGACAAAAAGAAGATACCGCCGTTTTGCTGTTTTCCAGTGGCAGCACGGGCACCCCGAAAATCATCGCCCTGTCCCACCAAAACATCATTGCCAACATTGAAAGCATCGGCATTCTGCTGGAACAGGCGGAGGAAAAAACGGTTTTATCGCTGATGGCCGTTTTGCCGTTTTTTCATTCCTTTGGCCTGACCGCCTGTTTGTGGCTGCCGGCCATAACCGGACGGCGCGTGGTTTATCATCCCAATCCCTTGGATGCCAAAACCGTGGTGAAAACCATTGCCAAGGAACAATGCGGCCTGATTGTGGCCACCCCAACCTTTATGCGAACCTACATCAACGTGGCCAAGCCCGATGATCTGGGCAGTTTAAAACTGGTGATTGTGGGGGGAGAAAAGTTAACAGGGGAAACGGGGGGGAAACTCTCATCCGCCCTGCCCCATGCCCATATCTTAGAGGGGTATGGAACCACCGAGCTGGGCCCCGTGGTTTCCGTCAATGTGCCTGATATTGATCACGGTGGTCTGCGCCACAAAGGAACACGCCTAGGCAGCGTAGGCAAACCCATTCCCGGGGTCAGTGTCCGCATTGTGGGGCTTGAGGATAACATCCCCCTGCCCCCCGGGAAAGAAGGGCGGATTATGATCAAAAGCCCCTCTCAAATGCAGGGGTATTATAATGATCCTGATCGCACGGCTGCGGTTATCAAAGAGGGCTGGTATGATACCGGTGATATCGGAACAATTGATCCTGATGGGTTTTTAATCATCACAGATCGCCTGAGCCGTTTCAGCAAAATGGGCGGGGAAATGGTCCCCCACGGAAAAATCGAAGACCAGATTCACGCCGTTTTGGGCCACCATCAGGCCGTTGTGGTCAGTTTGCCCGATGCCACCAAAGGGGAACGTCTGGGTGTTCTGTTTGTCAGCGATACAGTAACACCGCAAGCCCTATATCAGGCCCTGAAAGATACCGCTCGCCTGCCCAACCTTTGGCTGCCCCGTCCGGATGCCCTGATCAAGGCGGAGGATATTCCCCTATTGCCCACAGGGAAAACCGATTTGAAAAAAGCGCGTTCTTTGGTCATAGAGGCGTGCATATGACATCCAAAGCCATTTTTTATCAATCCCTCGCCCCGCTGCATACTCTGCCGCGTCTGCTAGAAACCCTTTACCGCGAAGGCATCCGCTGTCTGGTCTATACCTCCCTGCCCCAGCAGCGCGATGATCTCAACGCGCTGCTGTGGACTTACAAGGTCGATTCTTTTTTGCCGCACGGCCGATGCTGTGATCCCTATGCCGAAGCCCAGCCCATATTGATTTCAAATCAGTGCGTTCCCCGCAATGGCGCCACGGCTCTTTTGACATTACGCGGGGAAAGTCCGGAAGACATCACCACTTTTTCCGCCTATTATTATCTTTTCGGGGTCGGCGATGAAGAAACCACCCATAAATCGCGGGACCACTGGCGCCGCCATCAACAGGCCGGACACACCCTATCCCTTCACCGGCAGGATGAAAAAGGCTGGACACGCGTATCTTAGGGACACACCCATCCTATATCACGAAACACTGGCCAAACACGGGAAAATGCTTTAAGTTTTGGGCTGATTCATCCAGAGCTGCCGTGTGCCCTCCCCTATGTCATCCTCCTCTTTAGATACCGAAAAAACCCCCTCATGGGTGCGGGACAATATCAGAGCTGTTTTCAGCGCTTTTGCTTTGTATGTGGTATTTACGACGTTTTTATTTCAGCCGTTTAATATCCCCTCAGAATCCATGTTGCCAACCTTGAAAATTGGGGATTTTTTGTTTGTTTCTAAGTATTCCTATGGCTATGGCCGTTACGCCTTGCCTTTGCCTGTGGATTTGGGTCCCGTTTTGGGAAAAGAACGCCTGCTTTCCAAAGAACCCAAGCGGGGCGATATTATTGTTTTTGAAAATGAAAAACTTGGCGTGACATACATCAAACGCCTGATTGCCCTGCCTGGGGACACGCTGCAGCTCAAAGACAGCATTGTTTACCTGAACGGCCAAGCTATTCAGCGCACACCCGCCCCTGATTTTGTGGATGAAGAGGGACAGACCTTCTCTGCGTTTACCGAAACACTGCCAAGTGGTGTGTCCTATACCGTCCTTGAAAAGGATGGCAATATGAGTCATCTGGACAACACTCCTTTAATCACCATTCCCCCAGAGATGTATTTTATGATGGGGGACAATCGGGACCGTTCTGCGGATAGTCGGGATCCCTCCTTGGGTCTTGCTCATCGAAGCACACTGAGGGGACGGGCAGAGCGGATTTTTTATTCCAGCCGCGGCAATCATAATATCTTGCAGTTTTGGGCCTTCCCCTTCAGCTTAAGAGCCGATCGTTTTTTTGTTGATTTAAGACCTTTTTATTAAGAACAAGGGCTTTTGATTCATGATCACATCCTTGGAACACGCTTTGGGCCATACCTTCGCCAGACGGGACCTTTTGGACCAAGCCCTGACCCATGCCAGCATCCCCAGCAGCGTCAGCTATGAACGTCTGGAGTTTTTGGGCGATCGCGTTTTGGGGCTGGTGATGGCAGAATGGCTTCTTGAGGCCTTTCCCACAGAATCCGAAGGGGCCATTGCCAAGCGATTCGCGGCCCTAGTGTGCAAGGAAGCCCTGTTAGAGGTGGCGGACGCCCTGAACCTTTCCACCCACGTGCGGGCGCATATGGGGGATCGCGCCCTGTTGTCACGGGGGCAAGACGGGATTTTGGCGGATTGTTGCGAGGCCCTGATCGCAGCCCTTTATCTGGATGCCGGTTTGGACACAGCCAGAGCCTTTATCCGATCGTACTGGCAAACGCAGCTGACACAGCGGGACAGGCCCCCCCAAGATGCCAAATCAGCCCTGCAAGAATGGGCCCAAGCCCGCGGATACGATCGCCCAGAATACACCATTACCGACACCACGGGTCCTGACCATCATCCCCATTTTACCGTCAAAGTCACCCTTCAGGGGCTGGAAGAAGACGTTATCGCCGCAGGAACATCCAAAAAACAGGCCGAGCAACGCGCTGCGGAACAGGCCCTAAGGCAGTTATCATGACCGACAAACAAGAACAAAACCCGAAGGCCATCACCACCCCTGCCTGTGACACCCAAAGCGGGGTGGCCCTGTTTTTAGGGGTTCCCAATGCGGGAAAATCCAGTCTGCTGAATGCTGTTTTGGGGGTTAAGCTGGCGGCCGTCAGCCATAAACCCAACATGACCCGTTTTTGCATTACCGGCGTTCACACCGAAGGCACCGCTCAGATGATTCTGATGGATGCCCCAGGCTTGATGCAATCCCCCCAAAATATCATGGAAAAAACCATCCAGAGCCATTTAAAGCAAACGCTCACAACCGTTGATATCGTGGTGGCGGTTGTGGATGTCGCCAGGGCATTTCATGATCGAGAGCAGCATATCTATACCCTGCTGGCGCAACAAAAAAAACCCGTGATTCTGGTGCTGAATAAAGTTGATACCGTCAAAAAAACGGATTTGCTGCCCATGCTGGCCCGTTTTCAGCAGGAAACACCCTTTTGGAAAGCCATTATCCCCCTATCCGCCCAAAAACGCCAAGGCGTTGACCGTCTTCTCTCTGAAATCAAAGCCTGCCTGCCTTCGGCCCCTTGGTTGTGTGCGGAGGATGACCTCAGCACGCTGCCCATGTCGTTTTTGGCCACAGAGGCCACAAGGGAACAAATTTATAAATATCTGCATGATGAATTGCCCTATCACCTGAATGTGACGGCGGACTCTTGGGAAACCAAGCGCGATGGCAGCGCCATTATCCGTCAAACCGTGTGGGTGGATCAAGACCGCTATCGCCGTATTTTGCTGGGGCACAAGGGACAAACGCTAAAAACCATCGGCGAAGGAGCGCGTCATACGCTTTCCCGCGTTTTGGGGCACCCTGTGCATCTGTTTTTGACGGTTATGGTGGATCCTGAATGGACGCAACGCCTGCGGCTCACCCCAGGGGGGGGCGCGGCCCTATGATGCATCGCCTGTCTGTGCCCGACTATCTCAGCACCCTGCCCCTGAGCATTAAAACCATCATCACCCTGCCGGCGGATGCCTCCCACCGGACCTTTCATCGGTTGATCACAGAGGATGGCTCTCTGATTCTGATGGACGCCCCGCCGCCTTTGGAGGATATTCGCCCCTATGTGCAGGTGGCGGATGTGCTGAAAAGCCGCGACCTCTCTGCACCCCTGATTCTTCACCAAGACGCCGTGCATGGCTATGTGGTGATGGAGGATTTGGGTGAGGATACGTTCACGCGCGTTTTGGCCAACACCCCAGAGACAGAACCCGCGTTGTATCAAAGCGCCCTGTCTGTTTTGGTGCATTTGACCCACCAAGAGCCCCCCACTGATCTTCCCCCATACGATCTGGCCCTGCTGATGCGGGAAGTGGCCCTTTATCCTGATTGGGCGGTGTCCTTTTCCCCCCAGCAACGCACCCTGTGGGATGATGTCTGGACAGAGGTTTTGGAAACAACGGTTTTATCATCACCCCAAAAAACCTTGGTTTTACGGGATTACCATGTGGATAACATGATCTGGCTGCCCCAGCGCGAGGGGGTTCAGCAATGCGGACTCCTCGATTTTCAGGATGCGGTGATTGGCCACCCTGCCTATGATGTGGTGTCTCTGCTTTGGGATGCCCGCCGCGATGTGCCAAATAAAGGCAGATGGTTGCTAACATACTTAAACGAAACGGGGTTTGAGGCAGAGCGCTTTATGCCCATCTATTTTGTTTTGGGATTGCAACGCACGCTGAAAATCATTGGGATTTTTCACCGCCTGAACCGGCGTGATGGCAAAGCGCAATACTTGCAGCATTTGCCCCGATTGCAAAAATACGTGGATGTCTTTCTGGCACAACCGGCCTGCGCCCCAATGGCCAAGACCTTGGGCGATCTCTTGCGCGGTCCTTTAAAACAATGACACAGCCCTCTTCCCCTGCTCTACCCTCCACCGCCATGATTTTGGCTGCGGGCCTCGGGACCCGCATGATGCCCCTGACCCACCACCAACCCAAGGCCATGGTCCCCGTTCTGGGCCGCCCCATGATTGATGGAATTTTGGATCACTTGGCGGCCATGCAGGTTCAAAAAATCGTAGTGAACGTTCACTATCAGCGCGGCCCCCTGATTCAACACCTGAAAAATCATGCCCTAAACGATCGGATTGTGATTTTAGAGGAAGACGAACGTCTGGAAACCGGCGGCGGGATAGTGAACGCTCTCTCACATTTGGGGCCCCTGCCCTTTTTCTGCATCAACTGCGACAGTTTATGGCTGGATGGTCCAACACCGGCCCTGACCCGATTGGCCGGTGGGTTTCATCCAAACATCATGGATGCCTTGTTGCTGCTGTATCCCACCGTCAAATTGCCAGCGGAGCACACCGCGGGGGATTTTTTCATGACCCCTTCGGGGCAGCTCCGCCGCCGCGCAAGGCCCCACATTGCCCCCTATCTGTATACCGGCATTCAAATCATTCACCCCCGTCTGCTGGCGGGCCAAGACAAACGCCCCTTTTCATTAAACGTGGTTTACAATCAGGCCCTGTCCCAAGGCCGCCTGTTTGGCCAAACCCATGACGGCCTGTGGTATCACGTCAGCACGCCGGATGATGTGACAAAAACAGAAGATGCGTTGGGGGTGTTGGGGTTAGCCCGATGATGGGGGCCACAACCCCTGCACACTATCCTGCATGGGACTCAGCAAGGGGGCCGTCAGGGTCAGGGTCTGATCCTGTCCCGTCACAGGGTTTTTAAAGGTCACGGACCGTGCGTGCAAATGCAACCCCGCGGCCAACCGCAGGGGCAGAGGTTCCGCCCGCCCGTACTTGCGATCCCCAATGATGGGGTGGCCCATACTCATGCAATGCACACGCAGCTGGTGCATGCGGCCCTGTTTGGGGCGCAGTTCCAGATGGGCCAAGGCGTCTTCAAAGGTACTCAGCACACGCCAGTGGGTTTCGGCCTCTTGCCCGTCGGGATCAATCCGCACAAACCCCTGATGCGCCAGCAGGGGGGCACGCATAACCCCCGCGTTTTTCGGGGGAACGCCGTAAACAAGGGCCTCATAAACTTTTGTGAACAGATGTTCGCGGATTTGGGCGGACAGAGCCTCGGCAACCGCCCGCGTTTTGGCCATGATAATCAATCCTGTGGTGGGCATGTCCAGACGGTGGACCAAACGGGGCTGCCCCTCCCATCCCTGATGATGCCACCACGCCAGCATCATCTGATCCAAAGCCCGCGTGATGCCCTTGCCCCCCTGACTGGCGACGCCGGCGGGTTTGTTCAGGGCGATCAGGCCCTCGTCTTCGTAAAGAATCATGCCCTCCAAAGCCGCCCGTTCGGCCCGAGACAGGGACAATAGGGGTGCTTTTTCTGGCGCAGGGCGCTCGGCCCCGTCTTCACCCTGATAAATGCGCAGAACATCCCCCACAACCAAACGATAATCGGCGGTGGTTTTGCGTTCATTGCAGCGAATATCTTTCAATCGCAACGCCCGCTGAACCTTCCCCTGGGGCCAAGACAGGCGATCCCGCAGAAACCCATCCAAGCGCCGTCCCCCATCATCGGGGGAAATTTTGATATACGTTATCATAAACGGCCCAGCCTCATCCCCATCCAAAACGCCATCATCCCAAATCCCATCATCGCCATAACAAATCCCATAACCTCAACCATCGATCGGCTTTGCGCCATAAAAAAAATATCCGCCGTAAAGGCTGAAAACGTCGTAAAACTGCCCAAAAAACCCACCGTCAAAAAAAGTGAACAGGTGTTTTTGTGGCAAGCAACGCCGTACAAAACCCCATGGCCGCACAACCCAGCGTGTTCACAGCCAAGGTCGCCAAGGCAGGATACCCCGCCGGCACATACAAACGCATTCCATGATAAACGGCATACCGAGCCAAGGCACCGAAGACACCCCCCAAAGCCACCGCGATTATATGGGACCAAGACACTTAGTTTAAACCCTGATTAAAGGTTTGATGATAGCATAAACGTTGGGGTTATTCACTATGAATCATTTTGACGATACTTTGCTGGCCATGATGGCGGAGGCCACGTACTATCACGAATCGGGCAAATGGCCAGAGGCCATGGCTCTTTACAGGCAGATTTTGGATGTGAATCCCAGAAACCCTATCATTCTTCACGCTTTGGGATTGCTGCATCTGGAATTTGAAAACGACGATGAAGCCCTGCAAAACATCGATGAGGCTATTGCCCTTGATCCCAAAAGCGCCCTTTTTTACCGAAGTTACGGGAATGTTCTGTTGAAAAAAAAGCGCTTTGACGAAGCCATAGGTGCTTATCAGATCAGCCTTTATCTGGATCCCAAAAACACCGATACCTTGGAAAATCTGGCTAAGCTTTATCAGGAAAAAGACGATATGCTCAGCGCCATTGCCCATTACAAGGAAATGGCCACCTATCCCCACCTTGCCAGCAAGGCCCATTTCTGTTTGGCGGAATGTTTTTATAAAATGGGCTTTTTTGACGATGCCCTGAACCACTACGCCGAAGTTTATGCCGCCATGCCGTTTAGTTTGCATGTGACGCTGCGGTATACAGAGCTTCTTCTGCAAACCCGCGCCTATGACGATTGCCTTTCTGTTGTAAAGCATGGTCTGGCCTATTATCCCAGATCCCACGTGTTGCATCATCACAAGGCCAAGGCCCTGTTCCTTCAGGGAGATTACGAATCTTCGCTGCAAGCCATGGAACAGGCCATTCACCTATGTGACCAAGATCGCGCCCTTTATTACGACTACGCCCAGTGCCTGCAATCCTTGGGGGACCACGCCAGCGCGGAAAAGGCCATGAAGGCCTTTCGGGCAGGGGGAAAAGGGGGTTAAAGGGCATCCCTTAAAAGGTCCACCACCCGCGCAACATTTTCTGGCGGCGTGGGGGGCACCACCCCATGGCCCAGATTCATGATCCAGCGACGGCCTGTGCAGGCGTCTTTCAGGGACTGAACCGCATCGTCCAACCCCCGCCCCCCCGCACACAGCAAAGCCGGATCCAAATTACCCTGGACAGTGATGGTTTCGGGGAGATTGTCCAAAGCCCACCCCATGGGCGTGCTGGTATCCACGCTGATGCCATCGGGCTGAACGGCCCGCGCAAAATCCGCCAGCTTCACCCCACTGCCCCGTGGAAAACAGACAATGGGGGTATGGGGATGATGGGACCGCAGAGCCGCAACGATCCTTTGGTGGGGCAAAATGACCCAATCTTTGTAAAGGGGGGCCGGCACCATCCCCGCCCAGCTGTCAAACAGCTGCACCGCATCCGCCCCCGCCTGAATTTGGGCGGAAAGATGCTGGATAATGCTTTCCTCCAGCAGATTTCTAAGAAAAGACGCATCATCAGGGCGCGTATAGATAAAATGCAAGGCCCGATCAAAGGTTTTGCTGCCCTGCCCCTCGATCATATAGGCCAACAGGGTAAAGGGCGATCCGGCAAAGCCAATCAGAGCTTTTTCGGGGGACAAAGCCGCCCGCACCGCCTTGATGGCCGCATAAACAGGGGCCAGATGATGGGGCCGAAACGACAGCGCGGCAAAATCCGTTACCGGATCCAGACGGGGCCCATGACCCACATCAAAGAAAACCTTTTGCCCCAACGCATCGGGAATCACCAAAATATCGGAAAAAATGATGGCCGCATCCAAATCAAAGCGACGCAGGGGCTGCAGCGTGGCCTCCGCCGCGCGGGGGGCATCATAGCAAAAGGAAAGAAAGTCCGTTGTTTCGGCCCGCAATGCCCGATATTCCGGCAAATACCGACCCGCCTGGCGCATAAACCAAACAGGGACATGGGGAGCAGACTGGCCCCGCAGAACAGATAAAAACGCAGACATGGCCCTGTTTACCACCCATGCCCCCAAAAAGGGAGTTGTTTTTTTGCAACACAGGCGCACGAAACGCATGGAAATTTCTCGGGTTCTGTTTGAAATTTTCCAAAAGCTGGGGCATATCGTTGATACAACCAAAAACTCTCATTCGGAGATCAACTATGAAAAAGACCCTTTTACTAACCACCGCGCTTGTGGGTAGCATGGCTCTGGCTCAGGCCGCCATGGCTCAGGAAGCCACAACCACCTCAACCACAACCACAGAAACCACTCAGGTTGCTGAAAAATCCCCCATCACCGTAACTTTGGGCGGCAGCGCTGAATTCACCGCGGGACTCGTTGATGACGGCGACATTACAAAAGCCACAGGCGACAGCACACGTGCCCAAGCCATGGACACCGATGTTGACGCCATTTTGTACGCTGACGCCAAAACAGATTCTGGGCTGACCTACGGTGCGCAAATCCAACTTCTGAAAGATGACAACGACCCTGAAGACGGCGATGACCAACAGTTTGCCTACCTTGGTGGCGACTGGGGTAAAGTCGAAGCCGGTGACGCTGATGGTGCCGCTGACAAATTGGCCATTTACGCCCCCAACGATTTCGGAACCGGTGGTGTAACTGGTAAATTCTACCAATACCTGAACTCTGGCACCATTTTTGATGGCACCAGCGGTTACACGTCCATTGCTGCTGGTAACAAACGTTACAAAGCGTTTGACAGTGAAGCCGCTTCCAAGCTCAGCTACTACACCCCCCGTATTGCTGGATTCCAAGCGGGTGCCTCTTACGCACCTGATGGAGCCGGACAAGGCAACCGTGACGACCGCGTTGGAAATGACGGTGATCTTGACAGCTTGTATAACCAAGCCACCAACAAAGCCTTTGAAAACTACGTTGAAGTGGGCGCCAACTACGAAACTGACTTTGACGATGTTGGCTTAGCTGTCGGCGGTTCTTACGTGTACGCGGGATCCAAGGGCGAGTTTAACAACACCAAAGTTGAAGATCTGAGCGCTTACCAAGTTGGTGCCAAAGCTAACTTCATGGGCTTTACCCTTGGTGGTGGTTATGTTTGGCAGGATGAATCCGGTATCACCGAGTCCACAGCTAACAAACAAGACTCCACTGGTTACAACTTTGGTCTGCAATACGAAACCGGTCCCTTCATCGTGGGTGCCAATGCTTTGTTTGCTGAAAACCAAGGTTACAGCAACAAAGACAACCAATTGGATGTGTACAGCGTCGGTGCGACCTACGTCGTTGCCCCTGGTCTGAGCACCTTTGTTGAAGGAACATTTGTTCCCACCAACGAAGGGTCTTACCTTGACAGCAACACCAATGCTGCTGCTAACTACGACAGCAACAGCGGTTCTGCCATTATCGTTGGAACCAAAGTTGAGTTCTAGTCTGATCGGTTGATCAAACGAGCCTCTGGGCGGTTGCTTTGAAAAAAGCAACCGCCCTTTTTGTTGTTTCCCATTGTTTTTGCCCACATTGTTTTTGCGCCTTGGCCGGTTTTCTGGTACAAAGGTTTTCCGTTAGATTTTTGAGGAGCCCCATCTCGTGGACCCCGTTCGTCAAGCGTTTTGTAACTTTTTTGTGGCTGCTGACCATACTTTGGTTCCGCCGGCGTCTTTGTTACCCGCGGGGGATGCCACCCTGCTGTTTACCAATGCGGGGATGAATCAGTTTAAGGATGTGTTTTTAGGGTTTGAAACCCGCAGCTATACCCGCGCCCTTTCCGTACAGCCCTGTATGCGCGTGGGGGGCAAACACAATGATTTGGACGAAGTCGGCAAAGACGGCCGCCACCTGACATGGTTTGAAATGCTGGGCAACTGGTCCTTTGGGGATTACGGCAAAGAAGGGGCCATTCGTTTTGCGTGGGATTTTGTCACGAATCACTTACCCCTAGATACCCAGCGCATTTATGTGTCCGTTTATAAAAACGACGATGAAAGCTATGCGTTGTGGAAAAAAATTGCCAACCTGCCCGATCACCGCATTGTGCGTTTGGGGGATATTGAGGCTGGCGATGAAGAAAATTTCTGGTCCATGGGCCCCGTGGGCCCCTGTGGACGCTGCACCGAGCTGTATTATGATCAGGGCGAAGACCGCTTTGGCCCCGATGTCGTGGGCGGGAAAACCGACCGTTTTCTGGAATTCTGGAATCTGGTCTTTATGGAATATAACCGTGACGAGCAGGGAACCCTGACCCCCCTGCCCATGACCAGCGTGGATACGGGCATGGGCTTGGAACGTGTGGTGGCCCTGATCGAGGGCAAAACCAACGTGTTTGAAACCTCCCTCTTTGCCCCCATCTTGGGGGAAATTCACACCGTCACCGGTCATGCCTATACGCCGGAAACAGCGGTGCCGTTTCATGTTATTGCGGATCATTTGCGCTCGCTGACCTTTGCCCTGCGGGATGGGATTGCCTTTGATCGTCAAGGGCGGGGGTATGTCCTGCGCCGTATTTTGCGCCGCGCCGTTTTGTTTGGCCAGAAATTGGGACAAAAAACGCCGTTTCTATATCGCTTGGTTCGGGCCACTCTGTCCAGCCTGCCCGCCTATACCACAGATACCAAAACCATGGACCGCGTGATGCGCGAGATCCAAAAGGAAGAAGACAAATTTTTTGAAACACTCGAGCGCGGCCTGCATTATTTTGCCGATATGACCAATGATTTGACGGATACCGTGATTCCTGGGGCCGCTGCCTTTAAACTGCATGATACCTTTGGTTTTCCGGTGGATTTAACCCAGATTATGGCGGAAGAACGGGGCCTTTCGGTGGATCATGCAGGTTTTGAAGCCGCGCTGGATGAACAACGGGCCCGCGCCAAAGGGGCCGCCCATTTTTACGATGCCGGTGGTTGGCAAACGGTGACAGAGGGCACCATGGTGGATGCCCCCACCCATACCCTAAAAACCCTCGATGTGCGGGTGCTCTCTGTGCGGGAAGCCACAGGGGATGACCCAGAGCCCCTGTTTGATGTGATTTTAGACCGAACCCCGTTTTATGCCGAAGGCGGCGGCGAAAAAGCAGATTTTGGAACCCTATCCCACGGCACCACGGTATTTTCTGTGGATAACGTGCAAAAAACTGATCGCGGGCTTGTGCACAGGATGCGTGTTCTTTCGGGGAATCCTGAAACCCTGTTTACCCCCCTGACGTGGCGGGCAGAGGTGGACACCACACGCCGGCGCAACAAAGCGGCCCATCATACGGCCACCCACCTGCTCCATGCCGCCCTGCATAAGGTTGTGGGATCAGACGTGACCCAAGCGGGCTCTATGGTGGATGAAGGGTCCCTGCGCTTTGATATTCGTCTGGACCGCCCCTTAACCCCCCAAGAGCGCAAAGATGTGGAAACCTTGGTGAACCAATGGATTCGGGAAAATCACACCGTGACCCCCTGCACCGATATCCCCTATCAAGACGCCCTCGCCATGGGCGCGTTGGCGTTTTTTGAGGATAAATACGGCGATACCGTCCGCGTCATTCAAATTTCTGGGGTCAGCACCGAGCTTTGCGGGGGCAATCATGTCACTGCCACGGGGGACATCGGCAGTTTTTATCTGATCAGTGACAGTGCGCTGGGATCCGGTGTGCGCCGGATCGAGGCTGTGGCAGGCAAAGCCGCCGAAGATCATGCCCGCAGGGCCATAGACAGTCTACAGGCCATGGCGCTGTCATTATCCACATCACCGGAAAACCTGCCTTCGCGGTTTGAGAAACTGCAAGAGGACCTGCGGGATGCCAAAAAGAAACTGAAAAAACTCAGCAGCGGCGGCGGGGCGGCCCTGACCCCAACATGGATCGGCCCCATCGCCTTTGCCGATGTCAGCGATCTAGAGGATGAATCCATCACCCCCCTGCTGGATGCTTGGAAACAGAATCATCCCCATGCCTTGGTGATCCTTGTGAAGCTCGAGGGGGATAAAGGCACCCTGTGGTGCGCCGCCAGCGACGATGCCGTGGCCACAGGCCTGCATGCCGGAAACACGGCCAAGGCCATGGGTCAGGCTCTGGGCTCCAGCGGCGGGGGCAAGCCCACCTTTGCCCGCGCGGGATTTCGGGGATCGGATATGATGAAGATTCGCAGCGTGATTAACGATCTTAATCTTTAAACTTTGACCGTTAACGTTAAAAAATCCCCCACCGCTTCTGCCAAACGCTGATACAATGATCGTTTAAAGGAAACGGCGATATCCGGCAAATTCTGCACGGCGCACCAACGCCACGCACAAAACTCAGGCGGGGTGTGGGCCCGCAGATTAATCTCAGCATCCCCGCCGCTATGACGGGCGATGACCCAGGTTTGCTCTTGGCCGATGTACTGATTCCCCCAAGGCAGGCGTGCCCGCACGGCCTCGGGCAAATCATAGCGATAAACCTCTGGAATTGTATGCACGATGTCTGCGGTTTTCACGCCCACTTCCTCGAACAACTCCCGCTGGGCCGCCTGCAAAACACTTTCCCCTGGATCAATGCCGCCTTGGGGCATTTGCCAAGCCCGCTGCCGCGCATCCAAACGACGCCCCACAAAAACACGATGCTGATCGTTCAGCAAAACAATCCCTACACAGGGCCGGTATCCTTTTGTCATGAATGAACCTGATTTATTGTTTTTTTAAAGACAGAACATCCAAAAACCGCTGGCATTGGGCCTGCGTGCCGATGGTTATACGCAGATGATCAGGCAGATGATACGCCTTGACCCGCCGGATATACACACTGTGATGACACAGATGATCGTACATTTCTTTGGCATTGGAACCCACGTGCCAAAGCAAGAAATTGGCCTGCGACGGAACAACACTGTAACCTCGTTTTTCAAGCTCCCCCGCCAGCCATGTCCGCACCCGTGTGTTGTTTTGGCGGGACAACGTCACAAAGGCCTGATCGCGGACAGCCACCTCGCCGCAAACTTGGGCGACGATATTCAGGTTAAAAGGCTCCCGCGTTTTTTCCAGTGTCTGCACAATATCTGGCGATGCATACCCCCACCCCAAACGCAATCCCGCCAGGCCATAGGCCTTAGAAAACGTCCTGATCATCACCACATTATCAAAGGCATCCACCAAACGCACGCCGTCATCATAATCCAGTGCCTCAACATATTCAGCGTAAGCACTGTCCAAAACCAGCAAAATATCCGAACGCAAGGCTACACGAAACGCCAACAAATCCCCATATGGCGTATAGGTGCCCGTGGGATTATTCGGATTGGCCAAAAAAACAATTTTGGTTTTTGGGGTGACAGCGTTCAAAAGGGCATCAAAATCAGGATGAAAATCCGCAGTCTCATCCACAGGAATCGGCACCCCGCCCGAGGCTTGGGTGGCAATGGGATACACCAGAAACCCGTGTTTTGTATAAAGGACTTCCTGCCCAGGGGCCAAATACGCCTGCGCAATCATATGAATCAGGTTATCGGACCCATTCCCGCAGACGATACGATCTGGGGAAAGGCCGTGGACCTCCCCAATGGCCTGCCGCAGGGGGCCGTGGCTGCTGCTGGGATAAACCTCAAAATGTGAAGACATATCACGAAACGCATGCTTCACAGCCTCAGAACACCCATAGGGGTTTTCGTTGGACATCATCCGAACCAGCGTTAACGCATCATCGGCGGCAAGGGTGGCATCCCCGCCCACATAGGGACTTAAAGCAACAATTCCTGGGTTTGGTTGAACGGACATCAGGGGATTTCTGTTATGTCTAAAGGGAAAATCTCAATTAAGGATAGGCGGCCAAGGGGGGGTTGGGCAAGGGGTTTTTTAATCTGGGTTTTCTTAGAACCAGTCCTCTAAAACATTCAGTTTAAATTTTTGATCATAGTTTTGATAAGGGCGAGTATGATAAAGGCCTCGCTGGAGGAGGCAGAGATTTCATAATCTTTTG